>NZ_JBEXQG010000077.1:0-37608 GCF_040612485.1 Streptomyces sp. NPDC006385 | reverse complement strand
ACTCGGGCGGGGTGATCAGGTGGACTCCGGAGCGGCGGCGGTCGTGGGCCAGGCCGGTGGAGTGCTCGAGCTGGCCCAGGGGGAGGTGCGTCTTGCCCGGGAACGCACGCCCACCGACAAGGCGGTCATCGAACGCACCAACGCCTCGGTCAAGAGCATGTTCTCCCAATTCGTCGCCGGTTACACCGGCAACAAGCTGGCCACGCGCGGCAAGGACGTCGAAAAAGAGCGGCTGTGGACGCTGAACGAGCTGCAGGACCTGTGGCACGAGTGGGTGGTCACCGAGTGGCAGCGTCGGCCGCACGAAGGACTGCGCTCCCCCTTCCTTCCTTCTGTGGTCCTCACGCCGAACCAGATGTATGCGGCGGCGGTCGCCGTGGAAGGCGCCGTGCCGCGGCCGGTCACACCGGATGAGAGCCGCAAGCTGCTGCTCCACGCGAAGCGGACCGTCACCCGCGACGGCATCAAGATCGGCAACCGTACGTATGTCAGCCACCGCATCCGGGAGTTCAAGAACCGCCACACCGGCATCAAGGGACAGGGCCAGCGCTGGCCGGTCTACTACAACCCCTACGAGCCCAGCCGCGTCTGGCTGTACGACCACACGGTCGAGAACGACCCCGCCCGCAGTCCATGGGTGGCCTTTGACTTCAAGTACCAGCACCTGATCCGCGACGCCTGGACCCAGTACCTATGGGAAAAAGCCGCCGACCTCGCCGCTAGCCTGGCCGGCCGGGAAGGCGGCGAGGAAGAAATCGCCCGGGCCGTGGACGATCTCCTAGCCCGCGCACGGCGCGGCCCCTCCCCCGTCTCCCCCTCCGCCAGGCCGGTGGCCGCGTTCGTTCCGCAGCCCCTGGAGATCTCCGAAGCACCGGTCAACCCGTACGCGGGAATCACCCGGGCCGAACCCGGCAGCGTGACGCCCGCGCCGTCCCTCAACGTCGATGCCAAGGATCTCTTCCCTGGCCGCCGTGCCGCGCTGCCGCCCGCTGCGCCCGAACGCGCCGCCCCGCCCGCGTCGCCGGACCGGCCCCGGCCACCACAGCGCCGTCCCACGCCGGCCGAGGCGCACATCCTGGGCGGATCAGCCGGCGACATCTTCCGGGAACTGATCCCTGATCCACCCGATCAGCCCGCGTCGCGGCCCGACCAGGACCCTCCACCGCCCAGCCCGGACCCCCAGGAGACGTGATGGACGCGCGCACTGCCCCAAAACCAGCCGCCCCCGCGGCTCGCGCCAGCCTGTGTGCGCCGCTGGACCCCGAACTGCTGACCGTGCGGGAGGGGTTCATGGCCTTCGTGCACCGCACTCTCAAGCCCCCGGATCCGCAGGACTGCGCCCCCAGGGCACGAAAGTCACCGACACCGACCTGCGGATGATCTACCACGGGGAGATGATCCCCGTCAGCACCCCGGACGTGACCCAGGGGTTGAAGGACGCGCGGCGCACCCTGCGCACCGACCGGTTCCGCCCCACCGGCAAACGCATGAGCATGATCATTGACGGGTGCGCCGGCAAGACCACACTGCTCCTCCAGATCGGACGTGCCTATCAGGGACTGCTGGAGACCGAACGCCGGCCGGACAGTGAGTGGACCCCCGTCGTGTACATCAACGTCCCGCCGCGCCACGAAAGCAACATGGACTGGTCCCTGCCGCTTGCGGACTTCTTCGGCATGGACCACACCATCAACATCGACAAGCGGACCTACCGCAGCACCGACATGACCGAACCGGTCGTGCACACCCTGCGAGAAAGCCGCACCTCCCTGATCCTCATCGACGGCGTCGACCGCATCCACGACAGCGACCTGGCCACCGCCTTCGACTACTTCGACTGCCTCCAGGCACGCCTGCGCGTCTCCGTCATCTACAGCGGCCGCGGCGCCACCGACATCGTCAACGAAGGCCTGCACAACCGCCGCCGCAGCGAACGCCCCCGCACCTCCGAGCAGTTCCGCAGCAGCTTGCCCGTCATGCGGGTCAACCCCATCCCCTTCCACGCGGGGCAGGAAGAGGGATGGCGGAGCGTGCTGCGGGCCTACGACTCCAACCTCCGGCTCTACAACCACAAGCCCGGCTCACTGCTGGACCTCGAGGAAGAGCTCCACGAACGCACCGGCGGCTACATGGACACCCTCGACCAGCTCATCTGCCAGACTGCCCAGGAAGTCATCGAAGACGAGACCGAAGCCATCACCAAAGAAGCCCTCGCCAACATGTTCGTCGGCCGCAACGATCCCGACGGCAACTGACGCCTCACGGTGTACCGGCGCGCAAACGGCGGTGCCAATCCCCTCGCCGAGCATCCCACAGCGCTGGCGCCACACAGCGGGTCTGCCCGGGCAGCCGCACGAGCCAAGCCGACCGGTACTGGACACCGCGCAGGAAGGCACTTGACCATGCAGGAGTCGGGGCCTCATCAGCGCCACCTCGCCCGCTCCGACCACGATGTTGCGGCGTCTCATCTGAAAGAGCGGGAGAGCTGCAGTTGTACCGGCTCGATGCGGCCGAGGCGGCACGCCCAGGCCGCGCCCTGCCAGCGGCCCTCGCAGGGCGCGAAGATCACCGCAATGACGCTGTGGAAGCCCAGTTCCGGATCATTGAGGAGTTGCCTGTAGGTGGCGGCGTCGCGAGCGCTGGGGGTGGGGCGGCTGGTGGGGTGGGTGTGCCACTCGCCGACCCAGACGCTGCCGTCGCTCGCGAACGCCTCCTCGGCCAGTGCCTGGGCGTGGGCCAGGTCGCGGAGGAAGTAGGTGGGGGTGCGCACGGCTGCCGGGCCCGGGATTCCGGCGTGGTGGACGGTGATGGTGTCGTGGGTGTGGTGTCCCAGCAGGATGCCTCCGGTCTCCGTGGTGTGGTCAGCCGTGCGCAGTTCGGTGGTGATGACCTGGGTGGCCTGGGCGGTGAGGTGCACGGTGGTGACGGGCTGCTGGGTCATGGTGCTTCGCAGGTCGGGCAGCCGGACCTCGGTGGCGTGGCGGGAAGCCAGCGCAGCTCGTTGGTGTAGCTGAGGTTGAAGGGTGGGGCCCAGTCGGGTTGACGGCGCAGGCCGAGCAGGGCGTGCTCTCCTGGTAGTCGCTGGTCGGGGTGTCCGGCGCGTTCGAGGACGGTGGCAACGGCGGCTTTGGCCGTGAGCTGGGCGACGAGATGAAGGTCGGAGCCGACGGCGGTCATCGGCCGGTGGCGGGTGCCGGTGCCGTACCCGGCGTCCAGGGCGGGTTCGGGGTCGAGGCCGCCTGCCTCGGCAAGGCTCTGGCGCCGGCAGGTGAGGCAGCCGTGCTGAGGCCAGGGACGCAGTCGCAGGATTTCCCCGAGGGCACCGTCCTGCAGGACGCACGCGAGCACGGCGGTCAGGCCGGCGCGTCGGGCCAGGTGGCCGGCGACGCGGCGCGGGGCCACTCCGTCTGCCGTGCACACGACGAGGTGGGTGTCTGCGAGGAGGGCCCGGATGCGGTCGGCGTGCTCGATGACGTCTAGGGACAGCGGGGTGACCGCGGTGTCGGGCCGCAGCGAGGCGAGTTCCTCGGCCAGGGCGGTGACCTTGGATCGGCCGACGTGTCTGCGGGAGCTGGTGTGCCGGACAAGGTTGTGCCAGTCGAGGCGGTCGGGGTCGACGAGGGTGACATGGCCGACGCCGTAGCCGGCGAGCGCGTGCGCGGTAGCCGAGCCGATGCTTCCCGCTCCGATCAGCATGACCCGCGTGTTCTGCAGCTCTTCTACGGGCCAGTGGTCCCTGAGCTGGCGGATCCCGGTGGCCTCGGGCTCGACCGACACGGAGATCGGCTGGGCGCCTTCACGGGTGACGTGCCAGGCGACGAGATCCGGTAGATCGTGTTCGGGATAGGCATCCTTCAGGCCCGGAGCATGGGTGATGGCCCAGTAACCAGGATCTCCGGGCGCCTTGTAGCCGTTGGGCACGGCGGCCCTGAAGGCGTCGAGCTTCATGAGCATGCCGCGTCGTGCACGCAGGGCAAGCCAGATCAGGTGAAGGTCAGCATGGACGCGGCACCACCAGCCAGTGGAGACGGCCGGATAGCTGCCCAGCAGGCGCTGCTCGGGCGGTGGTTCTACCGGAAGAATGCCTTCGGCGCGTTCGGAGAGACCGCGCACGACAGCGAAGTGTTCGGGATGGTTGATACGCAAGGACAGCCGGCCCCACGGCCCGAGGGAACGCATGATGGTCGCGGCGGACTGCGGGATGAGGATCAGCACGCTGGATCGTCCTGCCCGTCCGTTTCGTGATCGCTGTGCTCGGTGTTGTCATGCGGGCTCGGCGGCCGGGTGAGGAAGTGGTCGAAGCGGTCGTCTTCGACGATGCCGTTGTCGGTCATCTGCTCGATCACGCTGCGCTTCATGAGGGCGTACTCGACGCGCCAGCCCGCTGCCTTGAGAAGCAGGTCAACTACCGAATCGCGGCCCGTCCACAGGGCGTCCTCGCGCAGGAGGCACAGGGTGGCGTCGCCGTTGACGTGCCAGCGGGTTTGGGTCCACTCGTACGGTTCGGGCAGCGGATCCACGGGGACGAGCCGGGGCGCCACCATGGGGTAGGCCTGGCTGTACTCCAGACGCAGAAGAAGTCCTTCGTCGCCGATCCAGGCGGTGAGATGCTCGGGCTCAGGCCGGTCGAAAGGCCAGCGGGGCAGCCTGCCCTCCCAGCTTCCGGCCCCGGCGTCGTTCCAGACGAGGCCGGAGAACTGAGCGGTGATCTCCTCGTGGTCGCGGCGCAGCCTGCGCGGTTCGCACGCCCACCAGGTGGTAGGCATGCGGTCGTTGGGCGTGTGTGCGGTGGTCATCCCTGCGGTGCGTCCTTGATGGGCCGCGGGGTGATGAGCGCGGGGGTCCCGGTGATCAGCGAGGCGGGCTTGGCCGGTGCGGCGGGGGCCGGGAAGCCGTCGCCGAAGATCTCCTGCCACAGTCGCAGCGCGTCGTCGGTGTCGCCCTCGATCGCGGCGGCGCAGGCCCGCTCGGCGATATCCCGGGCTTCGGCGAGCGCCTCGGACAGGCCCGTACGGTCCAGGTCCGGCTGGATCTCCCCGCACAGACCGGCCGGGTCCCACACGCCTTCGTTGACCTGGACCGCGGCTGCGGTGAAGAACGTCTTCAGGCCCTCCGACCGGTTGCCGGATCTGGGCATGCAGTTCAGGGCGAGGACCTCCATGACGAGGGACTTGATGCGCCCTTCGACCGGCACGGTGTGCCGCCACTGCTTGAGCACCCTCACCAGCGGCCGGAAGTGGGGCCAGGCACGCTGGTGATCGGCCACCTGATCGATGAGGTACTCCGGGTCGGCGGGCACCCACCGGGTGTTGAGCTTCTCGGGGATGAGTAGCGAGCCGTCCTCCTGCCGCAGCGCGGCCATGACGTCCACGGTGAAGGCGTCGGGGTCGTCCGGGTCGTCGAGGAAGCACTTGACGGCGTGGTTGCGCAGCAGGGTGTGCCTCACCACGTTGTCGTGGGTGCCGCTGCTCTGGCTCATCAGCCGATTGACCTGGCCGCGGATGTGCTCGAGGGCCTCTTCCGCGCTCGGCCCGTCGCTTCCCCACTCGGGGTGCTCGTCGGGGTCGTAGATGGCGATGATGTCCACGTCGTGGATGGGCTTGAGCTGTGTGCTGCGGCTGAGCGAGCCGGAGCCGAACGCCTCCAGGACGTCCCGCTCGCCTCGCAGGGCGGTCTTGAACAGGTCCCGGCGCTCGCGGGCCAGTCTGGTCTTGTGGATGTCTTCGTTGACGGTCTTCTGGAAGGCGTCGAATGCCTCGTCGATCCCCATGCGGTGTACCTCCTCGGGCGAATCGTTCAGCCCGGGTGCACGCCGCGGCCGCTGGCTCCTGGGTGGGGCGCGGCGGCCACAAACAGGCATCTATGGCTGCTCGTTCACCACAGTAAGACCCACCACTGACAAACCCTCCTGCACCAGGACTAGATGATCATTTGCCGCGACGTTCCCCGACCATCGGATCCGCGCGCCTTGTGCAGGTGGGAGGCACCTTCGGGGGCTGCTGCCTCATGCTGAGGAGCCACCAGGTTTGGGCCAGTGTCTACCGGGCTGGAGGCGGGCCTTGGCCGACGGCAGCAGAAGGACATGGTGGACGGCCACAGGAAAGATCGGTCCTGGCGTCCTCGGCGTCTGCGGGCGCGCAGCGGGACACTGCGAAGAGGATTTGTACCGGAGGGCGGAGGCGTATGAGGTGGCATGGGCAGCTGAGGCGGCTGCTGCTCTCCCGGGAAGGCGGCGGCACGGTGCTGATGGCGGCCTCCACGGCCGTCGCGCTCGGTGTCGTACCGAGCATCCTGGAGCAGTGGACCAGGCAAACGTGGGTGTTCGTCGTGGTGTTCGCCGGCGCTCTCGTCCTGGTGCTGGCGGGGTGGGCGCTGCAGCGCCCCCGCGGGCTCGGCGTGGTGGTCAGTCTGTACCCGGCGGACCGCACGCAGGCCTCGCGGGTGGTGGCACTCAAGAACGCTTCCCGCACCGCGCACAGCGCGACGCTGGTCATCGATCGCGCGGTCCTGTGGCCCGGCGAGCGCTCGGTGATGCAAAGCCGTGCGGACGTCGCCGACTTGGTCGCCAGGCTCATCGATGCGCAGATTGAGGAGCTGCGAGCAGCCAGCCGAGCAGAGCCCGAGGTTGCGCTGTACCTGCTCGCCCATCTGCAGGACGGGTTTCTTCTGGGCCGACGCCTGGCCGACGATGCACAACTGTCGCTGGCTGTGATGCATCTGTCGCAGCAGGCCGGGCGCTCCGTGGTCCCCGGGATCGGCGTCAGCAGCTCGCTGCGTACTGAACTGACTGATGAGAAGCGCGCGCAGGTGACCGGGCTGCTGGCGGCCCCCACAAGCGGCCATCCGCAGCTCGTGGAGATCCCCGCCGAAGCCGGACAGCAACGTCACCGCCTCGCGCTGATCGTCCGTATGGCGTCGGCCAGCTCCATGGTCGACGACGCACGCCACGTGGCAGCTACCGGTCAGGTCGCCTACGGGCCAGAACACCACACCGGCTATCAGATGCCGGGCCCGGGCCCCGCGAACGGCCCGTGCGGCGCCTACCTCGTCATCGACACCCGCAACGCTTACCTGCCCGACGATTCCGCCCTCTACGCCGCGGTGACCACCTACGTCTACGAGTGCTGGCAAACCGCCCGGCAGGAGTGGGCCCAGCGTCTGGGCGGTGCCACTGCGGTGGAGGGGCTGCTGTTCTTCCACGGGCCGCTGCCGATCGCCGTCGCGCTGGGCTGGCTCACGGCCCGCGACCGCCTCACCCTGGTCCACCACGACGTGCGCCTGGCACGCGGCACAACGACGCCTCCGCCGGGGGGACCGTAGGGGCTTGCCGCACCTTCATGCGTCGATGATGAAGGGCCTTCTCGTACACCTGCTGCGCGTTGACGTCCTCGTACACGGTGGTGGGGCGCAGCCGGTTCCACCGGTTGCCCAGCAGCAGGGCCAGGCCCATGGGACCGGCCTGGAAGAGGTGGATCGCGGGATGTGCACGGCAGGCACGGCGCAGCAGGTCCCGGATACCGACGGCCAGCGCGCTGGCCGTCGCGGCGTCCGGAATGGAGTTGTCTTTCGCCCCGCCGGGCGGGCGCAAGACCAGCAACCGGGAGACGGGCACCAGATGTTCACGCAGGAAGTCCAGCACGTCCTGTGTCGGGTCGGTGGCGACCGCGACGGCCACGGCGAGATCCTGTCCAAGATCGAGGGTGTACTCATCGACGGCTGGCGCCAGCGGAGAGTCGTACGCTGCGGTGGATGACCACAGCTGGTCGCGCTGAGCCACGGCAAGGTCGGAGCCGGCGACCATGCGGAAGGCGGCACCGACCGCGAACGCGGGTGCCAGGCGCAGGCTGCCGGTGACGGCAACCGTGGTGGTGCCCGGCGGCATCCGATACGGCGCGCCCTCGATGTCCGCCTGCAACTGCGCCCAGGTTGCCGGGGCCAGCGGACGCCGCTTCACGTAGGGTGAGGCTCCCTCGAAACGGTCCACCCAGTCCAATGCGTAGTCGGCATCCTCCGCCATGGGATCCGGCTTCAGGGTGGCGATGGACAGCACCGGACGCGATGAGCCGGCTTCCAGGCCCAAAACCCGGATCGCCTCTCTGATGTCCGCCAGAGACAATCGACGATGCCCGTCGGCGACTTGACGGGCCACCCAGTCCGCGCCGGAGTGCATGGCCGCTTCGCTGAACCGCAGCCCTGCAGCAAACATCAGCATCCGCAAGTGCTCATGCAGGTGCATCACGTCTCGTGCCAGGTCGAAGCGCAGCACCTTCAACAGCTCCAGCAGCCTCTCCTCACTCAGCCCGGCACCGTCGGCCCAACGCCTGCGTGCCCGCCCCCTCTTCGATCCCGGGCCCTCCTGGGCCGCCTTCGGAACCAGAAGCTGGGTGCGGGAGTCCCTCAGCGAGATCAGCGGATCCTCGGAGTCCGGGGACCGGTTGCTCAGCAACGCAAGATCGACTGGAGTCCCGTCCTCGGTGAGCTGCTCCCACGCCTGCGCCATCTTCTGCAGAATCGACGGGCCGCCCCGATTGCTGAGCTTGAGCAGGTAGTCCTCGTTGACCGGAGTGGAGCTGTCTGCGGCGTACTTGACCTGCATGTAGGTGTGCGGCGGGACCTGCCGGTACAAGACGACGTCGTCCAGGTTCCCCGCGTCGTCGACCTCGACGCCCACCGCCACCACCGGGTTGGGCACCCGCAGCGCCGCATCCCGGACAGCGGCGACACACCCCTGCCACGCAGCCAGCCACTGGTAGCGGTCACCAGCAATCCGGACACCCGTCGAGCTCGGGGCAGGCAGGTCAGGCACGAAACGATCTCCCAGACGTCGGGGCACCGCAATTGCGGCCATCAGCATGCTCAGCAGATCATCGCCGCAAGCAAGGCCGAGCCGAAAGCCCTCAGACCTACCAGTCGCCGGGCGGGTCACAGGCTCTTGCCCGCCCACCGGCGTAACGGAAAACCCCCAAAACCCTCCTCGGTCGCTGCCTCATACCGCGTCCGAAAGCAGTTGATGTGAGTCTGGACTAAGTTGCGGCGTACCAGCTCAGAGGACCTCACATCAGAGAAACAGCAGGTCAGGAGCTCCAGAGAGTCGTCCGGCTCTAGACAAGACGCCGCAGCTCAGAGGCTCAGAAGCAGCCGACGCAGGCTTTACCTACTGCTGGTCGTGACACCTCCACGGTGGAAGAAGCCCGCAGGTCCAGGTCACTGGTGCCGCCCTGGAGGTCGTCGCCGAGGATGTACAGGTCGGTGGCGGATTCGGCGGTGAAAAACGGCCACGACGGGGTTGGGGGCCCACAGGCAGCCGTAGGAGCCGCCCAGGGAGTTCTAGCCGCTCTTGCCGCGGTGCGGGCAAAGGGGGCGCTCCAGGCTCGAGGGCACGCCTTCTCCAGTTCTGCGCGGCGACGCTGTCGGAGGACCGGCGCGAGCTGGTCGGCCAGCCGAGAACCTGATCATCTGCGAACGGATGGAGACCGCCCCGTCCCTCCTGCGCGGCCGGTGGGACGGCGAGCTGGAGGACGTCCTGCTGGACGACGTCGAGTTCGCGTGGGGGCCGCGTATCCGCCTCAGCCGGTGAACAGCCGGGAACAGACAGTGGGGCCGGACAGGATGATCCTGTCCGGCCCCACTGTCGTCGGGTCAGCCGAAGTCGAGCAACTCCTGTGCGAAGTCGGCCGGGACCGGCCCGGGCGGGTGAATTTCTCCCTCACGTACGCGTGCGCGGACCTAAGCGCATGCGCCCAACCTGCCCATTTTTCTTGACTCTTGACACTATTTTAGGTGTTATGTCATGTTCCATTGCGCTTGGTCGGTTGTTAGGCCGAAGGAGGTAGCCGTGAGCGAGGTGTTGACCGCGTCGGCGGTCGGGCAGGACGACGTGGACCCGGACCGGGTGGCACGGGGCAAGCCGCTGAAGTTCGTGGGCGGTGTGCCGGTGTACGACAGCGGGTGGGCGCCGGCCTTCCTGCGGACGAAGACCCAGCTGCGCCGGGTGCGGCGCAAGCCCGCCGTGGGGCAGCGTCCGGTCGCGTACATTTACACCCACTGGTACGGGGACCGGGTGGCGCTGTGGGACCCGGAGCAGTCGGCGGAGATGCGGCCGCTGTCGGCGTTGCAGCGCCGACAGATGCAGCAGCGGCGCACCTGCACGGCCTGCGGCGAGGTGTTCCCGCGGCCGGTGTGGGGGATGTGCGGCCGGCGCGAGGACCGGGAGGCACAGCGCCGGGCCGATCTGCGTCGGCGTACGTGCCACGACTTGGACGATGTCCTTGTCAATGCCCTGGGCGAGTTCGCGCAGGGCGTCTCGGAGAACCAGCCGCTGTCGGGGCCCATGACCACGCCCATGAACTTCGAGTGGTCGCTACGGGAGACGGCCTCGGAGATGTTCGCGCTCATCGGCACTGTCTCCCCGAAGGGGAGTTCGTTGACCTTGGCGTCGTAGAAGCGGAAGTCCAGGCTGCGGATGACGTGGTCGCGCACGCCGCGGCCGGTTCCGTAGTCGTAGTCGCGCACGATCCTTCGTACCCCGTCGGGGTCCTGGCGGTAGCGGGCGAACGGGATGCGGTCCATGTCCGAACGGGTGGGGGTGCCGGTCAGCAGCAGCCGGTGGCGGGCCAGTTCGAACGTCGTCTGCACCGCGATTCCCCAGGCCTTGTTCTCGCCGGTGTGGTGGGCTTCGTCGAGGATGACCAGGGTCCGGCGGATCTGCATGGCCTTGCTGAACGCGACGGCAGTCTCCTTCTTGCTGGCCAGCAGCCCGTAGGTCACTGATCCGCCCACGAATTCCCTCGATTGATTCAGCGGTTTGCTGCCCTGCACGTCCGGGTTGAGCGCGACCCCGAACTGAGCGGCTTTGTCGACCCACTGCCGGGTCAGGGCCTCGGTCGGTGACACCACGATCACGAAGTTGATCTGGCCTTACTGGATCAGGTACTTCGCCACCACGAGGGCGTATTCGGTCTTGCCGCCACCAGGGCACACTGCAGTGAGGCAGGAGGCCGGCAGGCGGCTGGTGAAGTCCTCGTACGCCGCCTGCTGCCACTCTCGCGGACTGCGGACCCAGATCTCCGACATGACCGTCCCTTCACTCTCCAGCCTCTTCGGCGCCACGGTGCCGTCCTGGGGTTCCAGGGCCGTGCCGGATACGCTCACCAGGCAGAACGATCTACGAGGGATTACGTACTGGCCCCCGCGCTTCGTGTCGAGCGGACCGCTGTGAGCGGAGGCATTTGGCAGGGAGAAAGCGGCGAGGAGGCTGCTCTTGCTGGCGCTGATGGGGCCCACCAGGGTGAGGTGAGGGGCGCTACCGTGTCAGTGCCGCTCTGGCAGCGCTGTGAGCCCCTCCCCGAGGCATCCGCCTCGTTGTCCTGGCCTCTGCGGGCAGCCTGCGTCATTCGGTTCTGAGCAGCAGGGGGGTGTGCTCGGCGGCGACGACGTGGGGGCACCCAGACTGGAAGCGTCGAGCAGAATGTCGAAGCCGTCATCCATCGCGGCGCTGTTCTCCGTAGGTTCGTCCCCTCGGACGATCACCGAGCGTCCTTCTGTCCGTGGCGTCGTCTACGCTGAGCCGCGCCGACAGGCAAAGCTTATTTTCGAGGAGGCGAGTGGTGGCCTACGTTCAGCACCTGTCCGTGCGTGTCCCGTGGCACGACACCGGATGGACCGGGACGGTGTGCGCCGACCCGTTGGCCAACCACGCATGCGTCATGCTGGGCAATGTCGCCAAGGACCGCGACACACAGCACGAGGCCGCCCACGTGGGTGCCCCCTGGAGCCGGCTGGGGCGTGCGCTGCCGCCGTGCGTTGTCGAACGCGGCGGGTTCATGAGCGGCACCGAGCATCAGGTACGGCGGACGCATCCCTACGGCTGGTTCCTCAAGGAGCTGCAGCCGGCGCAGCTGGCAGTGCCTGCCTACTCGGTCCATGCCATTCCTTACTTCTGGCTCAACCGGGGCAATGCTGAGGAGGTCGTGCTCCAGGAGCGGCCGGTTTCGGGCTACAACCCCGAGGCCGAGGACCGGATCGCAGCGCTGCTCGAGGGCGGCGTGCTGCCGTGGGTGATGCACGGCGACAATCAGCAGGCGATCATGAAGACGTTCTTCCGGGACGTCACTGCCGGGCAGTCGCTGGTCTTCTTCTACCTGAAGCACTCTCCCTTCGAAAACCAGCCCCGGCGCATGCTGGTCGGAGCCGCCTGTGTCACGGGGCATGAGCCGCCACCGCCATGGCCCGGGTCGGGCGGCAGCACCTTCCCCAGTCACATGTGGGAGACCACGCTGTGGCACAGTCTGCGTCCCGACGGCACCGGCGGCATCCTGCTCCCGGTGCAGGCGCTGGCGGCGGCCGCTGCGCGGGGCACAGACGTGACGCCGGCGCTCGCCCGTGCCCCTGAGGTCGGCCGGAACTTCTCCTACGCCACCGAGCACGTCTCCCCCGACAGCGCGGTCGCTTCCCTCATGGAGCTGCGCCGAGCCGCGCAGGCAGCCACGGCCCTGGGCGACCCCTCGGTCGGGGTCCCGGAAGCCTCGCTGCAGTGGCTCGACACCCAGCTGCACCGGGCGTGGAAACGCCGCGGCCCGGCCCCCGGCCTCCCCGCGGTCCTCGCCCAGCTCGGCTTCCGTCACCCCACATTTGCCGCACACGAGATCGCCTCCGCCGTCG
Source organism: Streptomyces sp. NPDC006385 (assembly GCF_040612485.1). Taxonomy (NCBI): domain Bacteria; kingdom Bacillati; phylum Actinomycetota; class Actinomycetes; order Kitasatosporales; family Streptomycetaceae; genus Streptomyces; species Streptomyces sp. NPDC006385. The sequence goes on along the minus strand of NZ_JBEXQG010000077.1, from coordinate 24,948 downwards.
ACGACAGTGCCGACCCGTGGCCTGTGCTGGAGGGGATCCTGGAGAACGGCACGCCCCACCCCGGGCTCGCCAAACTCACCACCCAGACGCGCCGACAGATCTGGGCGGGCAAGAGCTCCCAGGAGCGGCAGATGCTGCGCGTCCTGAGCCGGTTCGATCTGACGCCCGAGGCACTCACGCGTGTGCTCGACGGCAAAACCGGCGTACCCATCGAGCACGACGATCTGCTGGCCAACCCCTACGACCTGGTGACCTGCACCATTGACGACGACGAGCCGATCGCCTTCGAGACGGTGGACCGCGGCTGCTTCCCCGATCTTCAGCTCACCGAGCACCATCCCCTGCCCCTTACGCATCCGTTCGACGACTCCAACGACCCTCGCCGCATCGATGCAGCGATGACGACGGTGCTGCTACGTGCCCAGGAAGAGGGGCACACCCTTCTGCCGGTCGAGCAGATGACAGACCGGCTCGGCCAGTTGAACGTCGCCGTCCCGCTGGCCGTCGACGACGCGATCCACAGGGCGCTAGGCCTGTCCCCGGGAGACCTGCACCCTTCCGACAGCGTCGATGAACCCGAGTCCTGGAGCCAGCTGCGGCGTGCCGACCTCGGTGACGGCACGTACGCCTACAAGCTCGCCTCCGCCGCGGTGCGCCGGGACTTCATCCGGGAGCGGCTCAACCAACTGCGGGCCGGCAGGCCGCATGACGTCCCCGCAGACCTGTCCGAGAGTTTGGACGCGGCGATTTCGGGCCTGGCTGCCACGGACTCGGACAGCGAGGCCAAGGCCCGCTTGGAGAAGACTGCAGCGTTTCGTGAGATGTTCCGCCGCCGCGTGACCATCGTCAACGGGGCTGCCGGTACGGGGAAGACGACGCTGATCCAGGCACTGGCCAGACGCACCGAGGTCACGCGCGCCGGGCTGCTTCTGCTCGCCCCCACCGGTAAGGCCCGGGTCCAGCTGGAGCAGAAGGTCGGACACGATGCCTTCACGCTGGCGCAGTTCCTGCGCCTCTCGGACCGCTATGACGACGTCCACGGCCGATACCGCACGCTCTCGGACGGCGACCGCATCCGGGTGGGCTCCGTGGTGGTCGACGAAGCATCCATGCTCACCGAGGACATGCTCGCAGCGCTCCTGGACGCGGTGGAGATCACTCAGCGGCTCGTCCTGGTGGGCGACCCGCGGCAGCTGCCGCCGATCGGCGGCGGCCGGCCGTTCGTCGACCTCGAGCGCCGCCGACGTCCCGAGCGCATCGACTGGCCCAGAGTCGCACTGGGCTGGGCCGAACTGACCGTGCTGCGCCGCCAGCAGGGCCATACCCGGGACGATCTCGTACTCGCCCACTGGTACAGCGGGGACAAGCGCTCCGACGACGCCGAGGAGGTCTGGGAGAAACTGCGTACCGGCACACCCATGCCCACCCTCAAAGCGGTGCGCTGGAACGGCCGCCCGCCGGCCCGCGTCCTGGAGGAAGTCCTGCGGGACGAGTTCGGCGTCGAGGATGAACTGACTTTCGCCCGCTCCTACGGAGCCACCACCAGGACAGACGCCAAAGGTGACGGTCACCCCGACTATGCCCGCGCCCCCGGGGCTTGCGACCGCTGGCAGACGCTGTCCCCCACACGCGGCCAGACGCACGGCACCGTCGAACTCAACCGGCACCTCAAGCACACCTACCGGCGCAAGGCTCTGGCCGACGCGCAGACCGACACATTCCGCCGACGCGTCCCGAAGCCTCTGGGCCCGGAGCAGATCGTTGTGGGCGACAAAGTCGTCAACACCCGCAACCAGTATCTGCCCACGTATCGACCGTCCAACGGAAGGGCCCAGGACAAGAGCTACGTCGCCAACGGTGAACTGGGCGTGGTCACAGGCCAGCTGAAGTCGAAGAAGATGACCAGCGCCCCGTGGAAGACGCAGGTCGAGTTCTCCTCGCAGCCCGGCCTGCGTTTCACCGCTTCCCAACAAGGCATGGAGGACGAAGCCGGCCTCGAGCTCGCGTGGGCTCTGACCGTGCACAAGAGCCAGGGCAGTGAGTTCGGCACCGTCATCCTCATGCTGCCCGCAGCCGTGCAGCACATCTCGCGGGAACTGCTCTACACCGCCCTGACGCGCCAGACCAAAAAGGTGATCGTCTGCCACGAAGGGCCTCTGGAAGAACTGCGTGAACTGGGCCGGCCCACAGCATCGGACACCGCCCGCAGGCTCACTGACCTCACCCAGGCGCCCAAACCGGTTGTCGTGCACGACCGGCAAGGCCGCCGCATCGGCTTCTTCGACGCAAACCTGATCCACATCACCCACTTCGGCCTGCCGGTGAGCAGCAAGAACGAGGTCATCATCGCCGATCTCCTCCACCGCCTCGCCCCCGGCCGCTTCGAGTACGAGCAGCCGTTGACCGGCAGGGACGGCAAGACAAAGTTCCCCGACTTCACCATCACCACCGACGATCCAGACCGGCCCATCTACTGGGAACACCTGGGCATGCTCGACAATCCTGACTACGCAAAACGCTGGGAGGAGAAGAAGGCCTGGTATGCCGAGCAAGGCATCCTGCCCGGCACGACTGGTGGCCCCAACGGCCTGCTCCTGATCACAGACGACCGCCACGGTGTGAAGGAACAGGAATGGGAAGCCGCGTTCAGAAAGGCCCTCGGCTCCGCAGTCAGCATCAGACCGCGCGCCATTGGCAGGAAGCGCCGACCGCGCTGACCGCCCCCCCCCGCTGTTGCTATGTTCTGATCTGCTGGGATCGATATCGGTACCCGATTCCACACCGGCACCGCTCGAGGCGGCCCTCACCGCTGGTCCGTTGGACCGACCAGTTCCCGTTCCCGTGGGCAGAGCAGCCGTCCAGCACAAACAGCCGCGAACGGGCGTCTACGCAGGAGACTGTCTACAGTCGCGGTGCCGGTAAGGCGTGCACGGCGCCCGCTGCTGGCGGGTGTGAGGCCGGCTCGCACGCGACATCCACGCCGCGATCACCCAGCATACGGTCGCTGAGAGGACGTCGCGGCCGGAGGCAGAGCCTGCCGTGAAGGGCGCACCGGCCACGCATACGCCGGCACCAAACATGCCGACATAGCTCAGAGATCCTGCCCCCGTTCGTCTGTGTTCCGTCATGACCGCTGCGCCGTCAATCGCATGCGATACCGCCCCCATCCCGCAACACCTGGTCACCCCCCTCAGCAACGCTCCTCGCCAGGCAGCCGGCTCCGTTAAAGTGAGCAAAACGCAGCCTGCCGGTCTTCAAACCCACAGGTCACGAAGCGTCTTCCCCACACATGTGGGGGTCCCCCCGCCCTCTGCCGCGCGCTGATGACCACCGATCCGTCTTCCCCACACGTGTGGGGGTCCCTCGGCGGCGACCACCGGCGGCATCGTCATCGGCACGTCTTCCCCGCGCATGTGGGGTTCGACTGCGGAGTGGGGCTGGCTACCAGGCGGTGTTGTCGCGCCTGGCTTTCCCGGTTCAGTCGCTGCGCGAGGGTCGGTGGCCGTTGAGGCCGCCCGGCCTGCTGCCAAGGTTTTCCGCCGGGCCCGGGTAGGTCGTGGATACCCGGGCGCCGTGGGCGTCTCTCAGTCGCTGTGCAACTGTTTCGCCGCCGAATTCGGTGACGGTGGTGCAGAGGCGGTCGATGATGAATGTCTTGGCGTCGGCGGGCAGGTCGGCAAACCATTTGTCGAGCAGGAGCGCTGTCTGCATCCATGCGGCACCGGGGGCGTAGGCGGCTATGGACTTGGCGATCTCGGGAATGATCGCCAGGGTCTGCTGGGTGACGGCCTGAGGGGAATGGAGGAGCAGCTGGGCGAGGAGCAAGTTGGGGTCCTCGCGCAGTTGATCGCGGTAGGTTTCGGCTTGTGCCATCGTCAGCTGCCTGAGCTCCCCTTGCGTCTGTGCTCGGGCGCAGACGGAGACGGGTGTGGGCTGCGTGCTGGTGCTCCGGGTCGGCGTGGACGCGCACGCGGGCCCAGTTGAGGCGCACGCTGTGCTCAAGCAGTGGGCTTCGCCGGCCGAGGAGTGCGTTGGCTCGGTGCTGCAGTTCCGGCGGGGCGAGGATCGAGCATCCGGCTGCCAGCCGCTTGGTCTCTTCGATCACGTGGCAGGCTGCGGCTGCGGCGGGGTCGTGATGGCCTCGGCTTGTGGCGTGCCATTGTCCTTCGGCGTGCACGTCGAAGCGGAAGTCATCGTCGGCGCTGGCAGCGGTGAAGGTCACTGTCAGCGGACCCCGCCGTCCCGGCCAGAGCCGGATCCTAGTCACCTGTCGGGGTGTCCTCTCTGCTGTCCTGGCTTTGGTGGGGGTCTGCCTGCCTGGCACGGCGCATGAGCGTGGTGTGGATGTGCTCGCGGTCGCTGAGGCGGGTGGTGCCGTCCTTGATCAGCCATCGCTCGGTGATGCGGACGAGGTTGAGGAAGCGCTGGCCGCGCAGGAGGTGGTCATTGGTGTCGTGCACGGACCGGACCAGTGTGGCGAGGATGCGTTCTGTGGTGTCTGGTTGTGTGGTGGCGACGTCGAGCCAGGCGGCGCAGGCGTGGTGTGTGAGGGGGCTGGGCTGTTCGGCCTCGAGGGCACTCCTCCAGCCGCGGACCACCCAGGGGGCGGCCTCGGCTTCGGATGCGGGTAGCAGGACTGGAGTGTCGGCTGCATCGTGTTGTGAGCGAGGTGCAGGAAGGCGCTGGCTGCCGCGTGTTGCAGGGCCCGGTCGTTGCTGGTGAACCATGCGTCGAGGGTCTGGTGGACCTGTGGGCGCAGTTCTTCGTTGCTGAACAGGGTGTTGCGGGCTTCACCGACGGCGTCCGCTACGCCTGGTTTCTGCAAGGAGGCGAGGGTGCTCAGTCGTCGGAGCATGGGAGTGGGTTGTGCGGGGGCGAGCGTTCGGAAGACCCGGGCGAGGGTCCGCAGGAGCGGTGGGCTGGTTTTAGGGTCTTCGCTCCATCGGTCGGTGGCATTCTTGACCAGTTGCGCGGTCTGCGGGTCGAGCATCGCGGCGACGAGGAGGTCGTGCGCGTGGGGGGCCAGGGTGTCTTCCTGTGCCCAGTCGTCGGCCACCTGGCGTAGCAGTCTGGTGGAGCGGGATGCCTGCAGGTGGTGCAGTGCCCAGGGCAGCATGCGTTCGGCGAGCTGTGTGCCCTGTGTCTGTTCGAGTTCCAGGCACAGTTTCGCCGTCCATTTGGTGAATGCGGTGATGAGCTCGGGCCGGTCACGCCAGAAGTAGCGGACGACGGCCTGGGCGAAGCCGGGTCCGGGATAGCGCAGGTGGCCGTCGGGCAGCGGGTCCGCGTCGATCTGTCGTGCCAGCTGGATCAGTCCCGGTCCCTGCTGGCCGGTCGGCCGTGGTGATCCCTCGTCCTTCTCGTTGAAGGCTCGTGAGAGGGAGTCGATTTTGTCGTGGACGTTGTCGATAGGAGTGCCGTCGTAGACGGCGGCCAGGAGCAGATAGTTGCGGTCATAACTGGTTCGCTGCGGATGGGAGTGCCATGCGACCAGGACGTCCATCCATCCAGCGGTGGCGTTGCAGGCGGCCTTGACTACCGCTTCGAAGCCTTCGCTTCCTGGCTGGGTTCCTCTGCCGGTGGAGGTGCGGTAGAGGTGCTCGGCGCGGATGAGGGTCCGGGCGTGCTCTTTGACCTGTCCTGGCCGCAGGTCGCCCAGTTGGTCGGTCAGGCGGTGGTCGCCGCTGAACTCTTTCGCATGGCCGATGCCCGCGGACTCAAGGAAGGCAGCGAACAGATCGGTCTGGGCCGGAGGCTTGGGGGTGTGCGCGAGGTGGCCGGCTCCGTGTCCGACCTGGTGCCACAGGCGGGTGCTGGTGAGTACGACGAGATGGGAGTCGTCAGCCCGCAGCTCGGCAGTGTTGCGTAGTTCGAGTCCGAAGTCGCAGCCGGCGGGGATGCTGTCGTCCGGCTCACGCAGGTCCAGGATCCAGCCGGTGCGTTTGCGGCCTTTGATGCCTTCGGTGCTGAACGCGTCACCGGCCTCTCGGCGGATCCGCCGCAGGGTGCGGGGCGGGCCGGGAAGGGTCGTCAGCAGTCGCAGCGCCGTCGTCCACCGGCCACTGCCCAGGTGGTCTGCGACCAGCACAATGACGTGCTCGTCTTGCATTCTGCGGGTAAGTTTCGCCTCGTTTGTTACCGGCAGATAGTCGGCGAGTTCCTGATCCACCCATTGCGGAGGCAGAGAGGCCCCACTGAGGCGTTCCACTGCCTCAAAGAGCTGCCCGATCATGGTGCCGTGGTTGGTATCAGCGTGAACGTCGACGTGGGCGCCGGTTGGAACAGCGGGTGATCCGGCGGGGCCGTCCGCGGTGGTGGAAGGGACCGTGGCGGTGGCAGCGGGATGGCGGGCCTCAACCGCAGGCTCGTCAACAGCCTCCGGCTGGGTGTTTGCCGATGGCCCCCTGCCAGTCAGATCGTCCCCATCGCGGGCGTCGGCGTCCGCACTGTCACCAGAAGTTGCGGCGCGGTCCGGTTCGCTCTGCGGCATTCCTGCCGCGCCGTGCTCGGGATCCGCGTCGGGGGCGGCCACTGGGCCTGGGGAGGGAGGGGCCGAGGGATGCGCGGGCACGGGCGTGCCGCTGGCGGCGGAAGTGGGTGTCAACACCTGCCGCGCGTCCTCGTCGCCGGGGTGTAAGAGGTCCTTGCAGAATGATCTGCCTGTGGCACGGTGGAGATGTACGTGATCCCGTGCTTCTGTGGGGGTGGCCATGGCACGGCGGAAGCCGTGGGAGGTCAGCGACGAACTGTGGGCGGTGATCGAGCCGTTGCTGCCGAAGCATGAGCGGCGGTTCCGGTATCCGGGGCGCAAGCGGATTGATGACCGCAAGACGCTGCAGGGTGTGCTGTTCGTCCTCTACACCGGCATCCAATGGGAGTACCTGCCGCAGGAGTTGGGCTTCGGTTCTGGTCCCACGTGCTGGCGGCGGCTGGCCGAATGGCAGGAGGCCGGTGTGTGGGAGGAGCTCCAGCGGGTGCTGCTGGACCGGTTGCGGGCAGCGGACCGCCTGGACTTCTCCCGCGTCACCGTCGATGCCTCGCATGTGCCGGCAAAGCGGGGACGAAGCAGCCCAAAAGTCGGTCCGAGTCCGGTTGACCGTGGGCGGCCGGGCTCGAAGCATCACGTGCTGACCGACGCACACGGCACCTTGCTGCGGGTGTCCCTGACCGGCGGACACCGCAACGACGTCACCCAGCTCCTGCCGCTGGTCGACGGGGTGCCGCCGGTGCGGGGGAAACGAGGCCGGCCCCGGCGCAAGCCCCGGGCACTGTATGCCGACCGCGGGTATGACCACGCCCTGTACCGCCGTCGGCTGCGCGAGCGCCGCATCGTCCCGAAGATCGCCCGGCGGGGGCATCCGCACGGTTCGGGCCTGGGCCGCATCCGGTGGGTCGCCGAAGCCGCCATCGCCTGGCTCCACGGACCGCGCCGCCTACGCACCCGCTGGGAAACCCGGGACGACATGCACGACGCTCTCCTCCAGCTCGCTCACTGCATGACCCTCGCCCGCAAGATCCCAGCTTTCTGAAAGGACCCCTTAGGGGTCCTGGGCGTTGACTCCGAGTCCTGGACACGGGTTATGCGGCTGGTGCCAGGGTAGTTGGTGTTGTTTCGGATGTTGTCTTGTAGGCGATGGGGCTGCGTTGTCCGAGGCGGGAGTGACGGCGTCGGGTGTTGTAGCGGTGCAGCCGGCGCAACGCGTCGAGGCGGGCCTCGCGCTCGCTGGACCAGTGCTTGCGGTCCTGGAGCGTCTCGCGTTTGAACGTGGCGTTGAAGGACTCGGCGAGTGCGTTGTCCGCCGAGCCTGCCGATCGCGCTCATGGGCTGACGGACGCCGGCTCTGGGGCAGGCGTCAGCGAAAGGCCCGGCTGGTGTACTGGGCGCCGTGATCGGTGTGCGTGACCGCTCCGGCGAGGCTGCCGCGGGTGCGTTCAGCGGCGGCCAGGGCGTCGATGACGAGATCAGTGCGCATGTGATCTGCGATTGCCCGGCCGGCAAGGCGGCGTGAGGCGAGGTCGATGACGGTGGCCAGGCAGAGGAACTTCCCGCCGTTCACGGGGAGACAGGTGATATCGCCGACGTACTTCGTGTTCGGTTCGCTCGCGGGATAGTCGCGGCCGATCAGATCGGGGGCCTTCACCGCGGACGAGTCCGCGATCGTCGTGCGGTGCCCGCGACGCAGCCGCACGCCTGCCAGGCCGGTGCTCCGCATCACCCGCGCCATCCGCTTGTGGTTGATCCGCTCGCCGTCGTCGCGGAGCCCGGCGGTGATCCTGCGGACGCCGTAAGTGCCGTCCGGCTCCCGGTGCACGGCCCGTATCCGTACGGCGAGAGCGGCGTCGGCCGCCTGCCGGGCGGCCCGACCCGAGCCGGTGCCGCGCCAGCAGCAGAAGCTGGAGCGGGCGATGCCCAGGACGGTGCACAGCCGCTTCACGCCATAGCGGCGCCGGTAGCCGGCGGCGAACTGGAAGCGGTTCACCAGCGCGTCTTGCCGGCGAAATACCTGGCCGCCTTCCGCAGGATCTCGCGTTCCTCCTCCAGTTCGCGGACCTTCATTGCGCAGGGCCGCGTTCTCCGCTTCCAGCGGCGTGGGCGGCTCGGCGGGCGCCTCTGCCCGGCGTCCCCGTGGCCGGCTCGCTCCGGCCACCCGGACCCCGTTCCGCAACCTCTCTGGGTTCACCCCCAGATCAGCAGCGACCGACCTGACCGTCGCTTCCGGCCGCGACTCGTACAACGCGACCGCGTCCGCCTTGAACCCCGGCGGGCAGTGCTTCATGACCACGGGACAACCCTTCTCCTGGATTCAAGATCCAAGTGTCTCGGGTGCCCAAGATCCAGGGTCAAGCCCCCCAGCCGCATAACCCGTGTCCAGGACTCGGGGTCAAGGCCCAGTCTCAAGTCCCGCAGTTCCGGGCAACTTCACGTTCGGCTCCGCCACAGCCTGCTGTTACGGGGAGTGATCGGACCACACAAGTTGAGCCAGAGCCGAATTCCGTCGAACAAGACCAGCGTCGACCAAGGCGTCCACCGACCTTGTTCCCGCCTTGGTGTTGGCCAGGTCCACCGGATCGTCGCCGACAGGGGCCAGCTGGGCGCTGACGGAGAACACCGGTTGTGCGCTCCGTCTCGGTCTCGCCGAACGCGTCGGTGGTGTAGAAGCCGCCGTTCTGCCCCTTCAGGGCCGGCCCCCTGGCCAGCAGGACGGCGACGGTCCCCGCCCCGGCACCGCGGCTTGTGGCGCCATCAACTGCCTCGCTCGTGCCGTGGCGACAGGCGGGGCGATGTCGCGTCCGCCGCCTTGTCTGCCGCTGCGTGGTGCGGCGGAGCGGCTCCAGACTGCTCGGGGATGACAGGCCGTGCTGCTCCAGGTCGACACGAGGAGCCGTAGACCGCGAAGCCGGAGAACTGGCTCTCGTCGGTCCAGGTCTCGTTCCTGTGGCGGGCGGTGGCACCGCGGCTGCCGTCCCTCGCCCCTCCACGGAGCGGTTCCAGCCAACGTCTGCGAACAACTCGGCGGGAGACGCAGCAAGGTCGACCTGGTCGAGGCGGCGGCTTCGTCCGAGCGCAACGAGATCCGGCACACCGCATGTGTTGTTGACAGCTTCGTCCCATACTCTCGTGCCGGAGACGTCAGAAGCCGTATGTATCCACTTGAGGAGGCGATGGTGCTCGGACGGGGCACGCGGTTGGTCGCGGGCGCAATGGGCGTGGCCTGCATGGTGCTCGTCGGGCCCAGTGCACCGAGCGGTGTCCTCTTCGCCGGGTCGCTGCCCGTCGAGGCCGTCAGGGATGTCGTACCGAACCGGGTCATGACGTGGAACATCTGCAACCCCTGCGGGGCGAGCGACGTTGACCGGGCAGCGGAGATCGCCAGGTTTGCGCCCCAGGTCATCGGGCTGCAAGAAGCGTGCGTGGGTGATGTCGAATGGATCCGGGACTACCTGGAGAACCTTCACGGGCTGGTCTACCACGTCGAGTACGGGACGGTTCTTCAGGATTGGGGCCGCTGCGGTGGAGCGCCGTGGAGTCCGGGGGCTTTCGGCCAGGCCGTCCTCGCGGCGGCGCCGATGACAGACGTCGTCAACGTGGAATATCCCGACGGCGGATCCGAAGACCGTGGGTACATGGCAGTCACCACCATGGTGGGCGGCCAGCCCGTCCGGGTCTTCAACACACATCTCGCCCAGCGGCGTCAGGAGGAAGTCCGAGCGGACCAGACCGGCGTACTCGCCGCAGACGTCGCCCGGCACGACCGCGCGATCGTCATCGGCGACTTCAACGCCGTGCCGGACGCCCCCGAACTGGCCGGGATGTGGGCGCTTGCCGCGGACGCAGATCCCGAGTGCCATTCCTCGCCCACCGGCACCTGCGAGCCGACCACCGACTGGCAGAGCAAGTTCGACTACATATTCCTGCGAGGCATCGTCCCGCTCGAGCGCCGTGTGCATCCGACCCCGTACTCGGACCACCACCTGCTGCACAGCGACCTGGAGCCAGCCTGAGCCGGGCGTCCTGGCCCGGCTCGGCCGGTGATCCCGAAGATGACCCCGAAGGTGATCCCGAAGGTGATCCCGAAGCCGAGCCCGGTCTGTTTGCCACCGACGCTGTTCGAGGAGCCGGGCATGGTGCCGCCGGATCTTCCCAACCGCGGTGCGTCGCGTCGGGTCAGCCGACGGGCGGCATGTCTGTGGGGCTGGAGTCGAGTCCGGGCCGTTCACCGGCCCAGGCGCCTCGGGTGAAGTCGGGGATCTCGACCGGGAGGCCGTTTCTCGCCAGGGACGCGGCGCTCAGCGGGACCGCCGCGCACCAGGCGGCCGAGTCGTACACGTCGATGTCGGGCACCAGCCCGGCGCGCATCAGCTGGACGGTGCGCCACTGCAGGACGTAGTCCATGCCACCGTGACCACCGTTGTTCGCGGCGTCGTCGCCGACCTTCCGCCACAGCCAGTGGTCGAACTCCTTGCGGTAGTCGGCGAAGTCGCGCCAGGTGTGGCCGCCGTGGTCCGGTTCGAGATAGACGCGCGCGCCGGTGGGGGTGGGCCCGGCGTAGTCCTCGACGATCCCGCGGCTGCCGGCGAGGGTGTTGATCCTGCTGTACGGCCGGGGTGAACTCACGTCGTGCTCGGCCCGGATGATCCTGCCCTTCTCGGTCTCGATGAGGCAGGTGACCAGGTCACCGTTGATGTACGTCTCCTTCCAGGACGGGTGGTCCCGGGGGACGAAGCGCTCGCGGTAGTCGGCCAGTCCCTTCGGGGCGGTGGCGGTGGCGCGCAGGGTGGTCATTCGGTCGCCGCGGTTGATGTCCATGGCCGCCGCGATCGGGGCCAGCCCATGCATGGGGTACAGGGACGCGGTGCTGCGGGTGTGCCACAGCCGCCGCCAGGAGTCGGTGTAGTACGTGTCGGAGAAGAGGAGTTCACGCAGGTCGTGGAGGTAGCCACCGTGGCCGTTGGTGATGTCGCCGAACAGGCCGGCGTGCGCCATCCTCAGCATGGCCAGTTCGTTGCGGCCGTAGCTGCAGTTCTCGGCGAGGAGCAGGTGCCTGCGGGTGCGCTCGGAGGTGTCGACCAGGTCCCACAGCTGGCGCAGCTCGGTCGCGATGGGAAGCTCCACCACCGCGTGCCTGCCGCTCAGCAGCGCGGCTCTGCCGTGCTCGTAGTGGAACTCCCACGGCGTGGCGACGTACACCAGATCGATGTCGTCACGCCGGAGCATCCGGGCGTAGGAGTCGGCTGATCCGCCGTATTCAGCGGGGCGGGGCTCGCCTTTGCTCACCAGCCGGTCGGCGGCGCGTCGCGCGCGGTCGGCGCGGATGTCGCAGACGGCGGTCACGGTGCAGCCGGGTACGGCCGCCCAGCCCGTGACCATGCCTCCGCCGCGGTTGCCCAGGCCGATGACTCCGACGCGGACGGTTCTGTGGACCCCGAACGGCACGCCGGTCATCGACTTCTGTCCGGGACGGCGACGGGGCGCCTGATCGGTCGCGGCGGACGCGGTCGGGGCCGCAGCGGCCATCCCGGCCGCGAGCGCGCCGGTGGCGACGGCTCCGCCCAGGAGCAGTCGGCGTGAGACAGCGGGCGTTTCGGACATGACGGCAACACTCCTTGGTGGGGTGGCTTGCATCACTGCCGGGGCACTGTCGGAACTTCGGGCATGACTTTGCGGGCTTCGACTGCGCATGTCAATAAGTGCTTGCAAGGGAGCAGTTCCGAGCACGATCGAGCATTGAGCGATCGTCAGGCCGTACCACAGGCCCCGGCTGCGCACGCGATCAGGAAAGCGACGGCCCGTCGGCCGCGAAGGTCGAAAACCGGCCAGCGAGCCAGCACTCTCGCTCGCCGCAGCAGGGGCAGGGACAGGGGCAGGGGCAGGGGCAGGGGCAGGGGCAGGGGCAGCCGATGTTGTCGGCTCAGCGGGCTTTGGTGACGTTGGCGGCCGAGCCCGCTATTCGAGCAGCTTGGATTGCTTTCGACCGGCCCTGACCGGTCCTACCCGGGGATGGGGCAAGGCGGTTCTGTCACGGTCCAGCCAGAGCAGCAGGAGGCCGAGGGTGCAGGCCAGTGCAGGCCAGTAGACGTAGCGGTAGTTCGTCGCCGGCATGATGGGCAGGTAGCCGAGCACGTAGGCCGCCGAGCTGATGCCCAGCGCCCGGATCGGCAGGGAGAACGTCCCCCTGCCCGGACGGATGGCGAGCACGAGCGCGGCAGCGAGCCAGAACCACCCACGGAACAGCGGCCGTACGTCCGTGGCCGCGCCGCTGACGTACGAGTCGAGCGTGTCCTCCAGCCAGGGGTGGGCCACCTCCATGCCCAGGTCGTTGCCGCTGACGCCCGGGTGGTACGGGTAGCCGGTCTCGAAAAGCAGGGACGCGAAGAGCCGCAGCCGGTACTGGAGATAGCCGGGGACGTGTCCGCTCATCTCGTGCAGCCACAGGGATGTGATCTGGTCCGAGTCCCCGGTCAACCCGTCCGCCGGGCGTTCGTAGCAGGCCCAATAGGCGTCCGACAGGACGCCCTCGCGGTCACACTTCTCCGCGGCGGCCACCAGGCGGTCCCTGAGGTCCGGCGGTACGTTCGCCGAGCGCAGTTCCTCCGCGGTGAGGACGTGGACCAGGTCGTCGAGCATGATCTGCGCAGCCTGTTTCGTCTGTACGGGCCGTGCCATCCAGGAGATCGCGGTGGTGGGCAGGACGAGGCAGGCCACGAGTGCCGCCGTGCATGTGGCCCATGTGCGGCGTCCGGGGGCCCGCCACAGCGCGAGGACGAGCAGGACGAACACCGGAATCGCGGCGAAGAACGCGTTCTTGCGCACGAGCATGGCGTAGGCGAGGAAGATCACGCCCAGCCAGAGCAGACCCCAGCGCATCGCGGTGGGGGGCCGGCTGTCTCGCTGCCGCAACCGCAGCCCGACGAACGCCACCGCGCTGGCGGCGAGCAGCGCGACGGCCACATGGACGTCCTTCCACACCACACCGACGAACGTCACAACGGGGGGAGTCAGACCGAGACCGAGGACGGCGAGCGAACCCGGACGGCTTGCGGTCAGTTCCCAGACGCACCAGGCCACCACCCACAGCACACCCCAGAAGATGACGGACTGCAGGACGGCCATGGACGCGGGCGTGCCGGTGACGGCGATGAGCGCACGCCACACCAGGCTCAGCACGGGCGGGTGCCAGTCGGTCAGTGGCGCCCTGCCCATGGCCTGCCGGAGTTGGTCGATGCTGTCGGGACTCATGTACCCGGGGGCGAAGACGACGGTCGTGGCCAGGCAGCACGCCGCGGCGAGAGCGGCCAGACCCCAAACCCAGAGCTTTTCACCCTGAATCCGTACCTTTTGTCCCATATGGCAAGAGGCTAGCAGCGTCGACGGGAGCGTCTGGATCAGGGCGCGACGAACACGTAACGCCGGTAGGCGAAGAAGCGGAACAGGGTGGCGAGGCCCCAGCCGAAGAGGCGGGCGACGTTGTCGCTGAGCACCGATTCCAGCCCGAGCAGATGCCGTGAGGCGAAGACCGTGCCCGCCGTGATGGCGACGCCGACGATGTTCGCGAACAGGAACAGGGTCAGTTCCTGAGTCAGCTTCTCGCGATGTTGGTGGCGGTAGGTCCAGTAGCGGTTCCCCACCCAGCTGAAGATCGTCGCCGTGCCCGTCGCGATGACGGACGCCTGGACGGGGGCGCTCCGCATCACCCCGCCCTCCGCGCCGCCGGGGAGCCCGAAGACCAGCAGGTTGTAGCCGCCGTTGTCCATGACGAAGGCCAGTGCCCCGACGATCCCGAACTTGGCGGCCTCGCGCCAGACGTCCCGGACGGCGCCACGCACACGCAGCGTCACAGATGCGAGAACCGGCACACGGCGAGAGTAACGACACGGCGCGTCCTCACCACCCAGACGCGCCCATATCGCATTATTTCCTGATGTATTCGCGCCGGTTCGGATGAGGAGTGGCCGTGGAACCCACGATCGCGTGTGTCGTGCCGTGCCACAACGAGGAGGCGGCTGTCGGCACGGTGGTGCGCAGACTGAGGGCTGCCCTCCCCGAGGCCGACATCTATGTGTACGACAACGCCTCGACCGACCGCACGGTGGAGGTCGCCCGTGAGGCGGGTGCGATCGTCCGGGACGAGCCGCGCAAGGGAAAGGGCAATGTCATCCGGCGTGCCTTCGCCGATGTCGACGCCGACGTCCTGCTCATCATCGACGGTGACGACACCTACGACGCGTCCCGGGCCCGTGACATGGTGGACCTGCTCTTCGAGGGGCCGTACGACCAGGTGGTCGGCGCCCGCCGCGAGACCGTCAGCGCGGCGTACCGGGCCGGGCACGCGATCGGCAACAAGCTGCTCACGGGTGCGGTGCGGTCCCTGTTCGGCAACGACGTGACCGACATGTTGAGCGGCTTCCGGGTCTTCTCGCGGCGCTTCGTCAAATCCTTCCCGGCGCTGGCCCGCGAGTTCGAGACCGAGACCGAGATGACCATCCATGCCCTCCACCTCCGGCTCCCCACGGCGGAGGTGGAGGTGGACTACCGGGTCAGGCCCGCCGGGAGCGAGAGCAAACTGCGCACGTGCCGGGACGGCTGGCGCATCCTGCGGGTCATCCTCGATCTCGCGCGGCGCGAGCGGCCCTCGCTCGTCCACACCGTGGTCGCAGGTCTGCTGGCCCTCGTCTCGGTCGTCCTCGGCATCCCCGTCATCGCCGAGTTCGTCCGCACGGGCACCGTGCCGCGTATCCCCACGGCGATCCTCGCAGCCGCGATCATGACGATCGCGACGCTCGTCCTGCTCGTGGGGTACATCCTCGAGTCACTCATGCACATGCGTCAGGAACAGTCCCGGCTCGTGCACCTCGCCTACGCAGCGCCGGTCCGCACCCCTCGCCACACCAGGCAGGGGGTCGGCACCGGCCCCGTACCGGTCCGGAACACCCCCGGCAGCTCCTGATCCAGCGCGCGTTCCCGGAGCAGAGCGGCCGACCGCAGGTCAACCGCGTCACGATCAGACAGGCCCGCCCCGTTCACGGCTCACTGCTCGGCGCCGAAGTTCTGCGTCCACCAAGGGCCGCCAGGACCGTCTTGGATGCCGACCCCGATGTCCTTGAACGAGCAGTTGAGGATGTTGGCCCGGTGGCCGGAGCTGTTCATCCAGGAGTCCATCACGGCCTCCGGCGTCCGCTGGCCCTGGGCGATGTTCTCCCCGTAGGTGGACCAGCGGTAGCCCGCCGCGGTGATGCGCTGCCCGGGGTCGGCGCCGTCCGGGTTGGTGTGGTCGAAGAAGTCGCGGGCCTGCATGTCCGCGGAGTGGCCCTGCGCGGACTTGTTCAGCAGTGCGTCCTCCGTGAGCGGACCGCAACCAGCGGCCGCACGTTCCTCGTTCACCAGCGCGACCACCCGCCCGACAGTGTCCGTCGGGGCCGACTGCGCCGGGGGCGCACTGGCCGAGCTCCGGTTCGGCCGGGTGGGCGGCCGGGAAGCCGGCGAGGCCTTCCTGGACGGTTCGGAGGTCTTGGAGGGCTTCGCCTTCTTCGACGGCGAGGGGGACGACGACGGCGACGGCGACTCAGACGCCGGCGGGGAGGTCTCGACGGCGCTGGACGCCGAGAGGTCCGCTGCGGGGGCGGCGGCCGTCCGCGTCGCGGTGGCAGCTTCCTCGGTCCTGGTTCCGGGGTCGGTGTCGAAGTACCAGAGGCCGCCGCCCGCCACACAGGCCGCCACGACAGCGCCTCCGACGGCCCGGCGTCTGACACGCCGCCGCCGACGGGCCTCGCCGCGGGAGACCGCCCGGCCGCTCGCGGCGCGCTGCCCTGCCCGCGTACCCGCTGGGGCCGGGCCTGCGGACTCGGCCGACGAGGAGGCCGAACCGACCGAGGCCATCGCGTCCGAGGCGGCCAGCACTCTTTCCAGCAGGCTGGGCGCCGCGGTGACGAGCGCGAGACCGGCCAGGAGCCCTTCGGCGGGCATCAGCCCACTCCACAAACCTGAGCAATAGACGCAATCGCGAGTATGTCGGGCTATTCGCTTGCGCCACAGGGCCGACGGCCGACCGTCCCAGGACGCCAGCAGCCCCCGCAGTTCCTCGCAGGGTGGCCGCGCGTCGAGCGCCCGTACCACCACCCGGGCCGCCTCCAGTTGCGCCTTCATCCGCTGCACCCGCACCGCGGTGTGCTGCGGCGACAGTTCCAGGGCGGCGGCGACCTCGGCCCGGGTCAGCTCACCGGCACACTCCAGCCACCACAGCGACAACAGCCCTCGGTCGTCGGGCTCCAGCCAGCGTGTGGCGCGTGCGGTCTCCTGGCGCTGGCCGGACAACTGGAGCCGCACCATGGTCAGGTCCACGAAGTCGGCACCCGGATCCGCCAGGTCCGCCGCCGCCTCGACGGAGCCCGCTGCCGCCTGGCGGTCCCGCCAGTGCGCCCGGACCTGATTCATCGCGATCGCCACGAGCCAGGAACGGAAACTCTCGGGATCGCGCAGCGAGCCGAGCCCGTCGAGGGCACGAAGCATGGTCTCCTGCACCACGTCGTCGACGTCGACAGAGCCGTTCAGAGCCCTCCCCACCACGTTGTAGACCAACGGGAGGTACGCACTGACCAGGGCGTCCTGAGCTTCCGGCTCGCCACCGCGGGTAGCGATCACCAGTGCTGTCAGTTCCCTCGTGCGTTCTGCACTCATCAAAAACTTCCCTGTCCTCGACGCCGAACGATGCTGTCCGATACCTGGGAGATCGATCGGGAGGCCGCAGATAACAGTTCTTCGGACGCTTGTTCCAGGAGAGACTCACGGGGCAGACGGAGCGGCGCTATGGGCAACGTCACATCCAGGGGCGGTGGACTTCGAAGCGTCGGCTTGGAGGCTGCGGAACATAGGCATATGGGCGCCTATGTCGCGAGGAGGGCATCAAGTCCGGTGGGAAGGGGCGGAAGCGATGCCCACAGCGTTCCACGGGCGAGAGGGGCGAAAGGCGCCTCGTGTCGGCGAAGCCGCACCAAGGTGTCCCTCGGGGCGGCTTCGCCGTAGGGCCATAAGGCCATCGGGCCATAGGGCCATCGGGCGCCATCGCCGACACCTACAACAAGGGCCTCCACCAGGACACCGGCCAGCCGGGCACCGTCGGCGGCCTCGCCCCGGTCACCCGGCCCGCTGCGGCGACCACGCTCCGTCCCGAGGTCCTCCGCAGGGCGTCGGCCGTACGCGAGGTCCGGCCAGTTCGTGCCGGTCAGGCACGGCAGCGCAGCATCTCCAGCGGCGGGTGGGCGAGGAGGTCCGCCCAGAAGTCCTCGCCGAACTCACGAATGCCGGCTTCGGACACCTTCAGCGCAACCCACTCCACACCACTGAACCCGGCCGCCCGCAGGCACTCCTCGTAGACCTCGCGGCGCGGCGCCGTGGAGACAATGGTGATCGGCTGCGGGTCGAGCAGAGCCGTGACCCGCACGCGCGGACCCGTCTCGATCTCCTCGCCGGTCGGCTCGCAGCGAAACCCGTACTTGTCCAGGGACGGACAGTCGAACCGGTAGTCGGGCTTCTGGGCGAGCACGAAGAACTCCCCGCCCGGCACCAGGCTCTGGTGGATGTTGCGGCACATCCGCTCCATCGCGGCGATGTCCTCGGCGTAGTTGAGGCACTGCACTCCCACCGCGATGTCGAAGGGCCGGTCGAGAGACCGCAGTTCGGCCACATCGCCGACCTCGTAGCGCACACCCAGCCGGTCACGCTGCTCGATCTCACACGCGGCGGCGACCATCTCCACGGAGATGTCGACACCGAGGACGTCCGTGGCGCCGCGCCGCTTGAACTCCCTGCTGTAGAAACCGGTGCCGCACGCCAGGTCGAGAACCGACTTCCCACGCACGTCCCCGACCATGGCCAGGAAGCTCGGCACCTCCCCGTAACGCATCAGCGGCAGCGACTTGAACCCCTCGAACGCCTCACCGATCGCGTCGTACTGCTGCACACTCACCGCGTTGTCCTCCTCTGCGCCTCGTCCCGTACGTGACCACGCCGGCCTTGCGGATGCACAGGCTCACTTCGGGGCGCGGTCGTGGCAGAGAGTCTCCACCGCCCGGTCCGGGCCGCCGTACTGGCGGAAGACACAGAGAAGCCGACCGGGCGACCTCCGATCACCCAACGGTCCTGCGACAACCAGTGGGACTCCAGCCGTACGAAGCGTCGGCGTGCGCGCCTTCACCTCGAACCTCGATGCTCCACCAAGCCCGGCATGGCCGGCGAGCGCGTCTTCAAGCGCGTCTTCAAGGCGCATGTGCAGGTGAGGGCGTACGACCCGGCCGACGAACTGCTCCAGCGGGCGTGGGGGTTGCCGGCCGAGGCCGGGGGTTCACGTGGTGAACCACTGCGGCTCCGGGGGCCCGCGCCCGGCAAGCACACCGGCCTCGAACCCGATCGGTACGTGCGGCAGATTCACGCCCCGGAACGGCTGGGGCTCGGAGAGGAGTGGCTGGGAGCGGTGTGCAGCAGCTCCTGACGGCGCAGGATCAGCATGTCGGCGACGAGGCATGTGACCTCGCCGTCGGTGTCCCGGCCGATCCACACCGGGTAGGCGCCGTCTCCCATGCCGCTCGGGTAGACGATGAGGTTGCCCCCGGACTCCGCGTCGTCGAGGACGAGGATGCCGTCGGTGCTGTCGTCGCCGTCCGGCACGGTGTTCTCGCCGCCGGTGAGCCTGTCGGCCGCCACGGCGTCGACGAAGCAGCCGGTGCCGGTGTCCACGCCGAAGCCGTAGAACTCGCCCTCCCGCAGCGTCCGCGGGTCCTCACCGGGACGTAGCGCCATCTCCCAGGCAACTGTCGGTTTGTCGGAGACCAGGATGCGCGCCCCGGTGAAATCCTCCATGTGCAGCGACTTGCCCCAGTGCTCGGTCGGGTAGGCCGCGGTCGCGATCTGCATGCGATAGCTGCCGGGCGGCACGACCACCGTGAACGGCTCGCCGGGATCAGTCCAGCCGGGGTCGCAGGCGACGACCCTGCCGGTCGGCAGCCGAAGCGATCCGGCGTCGATGACGCGCTCGACGACGTACGGGCCGGTCGCGTGGTCGTCCGGCGGGGAGAACCGGGTGCCGCAGGTGAACATCTCGTCGAGGTGGCGAGGGCGCAGGGGGCTGGGCGGACTCCACGTGGGGCCGTCGGCGTGAGCGTTCTGCTGGTTTCGCACCGGGGCGTCCTGGTGAGGGGGTTCCCCCGGTGCGTCCCGCAGGGTGAGGTCATCCACGAGTTCGCCGGTCGCGAGGGCCACCGCCCATCCCCAGTCGCCGAACTCGGAGATCGGCAACCAGCGCTGCTCGTCCGGCACATCGGCCACGGTGTGCAGCGAGCCGCCTCCGATCCCCTTCGGTTCGGAGATCTTCCCACCCTTGCCGTCCGGGTAGAGGTCGATGAGGACGCGTCCCGCGTGGTCCGCGAACTCCTTCATGTCCTCGGTGTCATACCGCCACTGACCGATGTGGCGGCAGAAGATCCGACCCGGTTCCAGGCGGCGCAGGTCGAGCTCGCGGGTGCGACGGCCCTGGTTGTCGTACGCCCACACGCCCAAGTAGTCGTCCGCCCACGCGATGTGCAGCACGGCGACCGGCTGCGGACGCCGTCGCTCGCGCAGCACCACCGCGTACCGCTCGCCCGCGGCGTCCCTGCTCGCGGCGAGCTCCCGGCTGATGGGGCCGAGGACCGTGCGGGAGGCGGCGTCCCAGTCCTCTCCGTACGTCACGTCAATGATCACGTTGATCTCAGCGTCGCAGGGGCCGGACCCGTCACAGCGGTGCTCGTGTCGTCCGGCCACGCGGTGCGTCGACGCAAGCTGCGGGCTGGCAAGCTGCGGGCTGACTCGGCTTCCCCGCCGGGTACGGCCGGTGCCGATGCCCATCGCCTCCGAGCGGGACGTGGCAACGTGGCAACTAGGCGACGTGGCAACTTCGCAACGTGGCCGCAGCGCGTCAGGGCCTACGCCCCCCACTCCGGACGATCGGCCGCACCCGCGATACCGCCTCCCCGATCCGGCTCCGTGATAAGTCATAAGAATCGCAACGTCTGTACGGTGCAGCGCGTTTCGGGATGGGTATCAGCATCGGATCCGGGAGGGCCGGGTCGGGCGGATGCGACGGGGGCGGAGCACGTGGCCAGAGAGGTATGGAGCGGCAGCGCCGGGATCGAGGCGGCTGATGCGGTGTTCGCGTTGATGAGACGGCTCATCGACAATTTCCGGGACAACCCGCCGGTGACGCCGCTGGTGGTGCTGCAGGCCGCCGAGGAGGACGACACCGGCGCCCTCGACCGACGGGTCGCGCAGGTCGTGGAGTTCGTCCGCCACGGCCATCAGCCGCGGGGGCTGATGGCCAAGCGGCTGGACGGCGGAGGCGGCGTGGACGCGTACTCCTCGGCGATCGACATGGTGCGCCAACTGTGCGAGCACCCCTGGGACAACCAGAACCAGTCACAGTACAAGCCGTTCGGCTTTCCGCGCTCGCGGCTGCTGCGGGCCATCGAGCAGGCCGCGCCGGAGGTCGGCGGGGAGGTGAGCACGGTGTGGTCCGCCGCCCAGCGCCGCGAACGGCTGATGCGGCGGCTGGCCGAGCTGCGGTGGCGGCCGGGGCGCGATCCGGACGATGCCGACGAGGACAGCCGCGTCTCGGCGCTGGCGGACACCGTCGGTGCGGTGGTGAACCCGTCCGGTTTCGTGGGAGCGATGTTCATCGCCTGCCTGAGTGTGCTGCTGGGCGAGGGCGGGTGGCAGACGGCCGTGTGGGGTGGTGCCCTGGCGCTGGCGGCGTTCGGCGTGGTGCACCTGCTGGCGCGCAGCGCGCCGCCGCTGCTGTGGCTGCGCCGAGCCAGCCGGTGGTTCGCGACCACCACGTTCCTGGCGCCCTCGAGCGACCGGCCGGAGGCCGCCGAGTGGTCCCGGTGGCGGCCGACGAAGTCCTGGGAGACGATCCGCGGCCGGGCTTTCGCCGTCGCCGAGCAGGTGGTCGCCGCCGAGGCCGGTGACATGACGGCCCGCCAGTTCCATTTGGAGCTGCGGGTGCTGGCGTTGCTGGAGGATCTCCGCGACAACTTCCGGCCGCGGACGATGGACCTGCGCCGCCGCAAGCGCACGGTTCCGCCCGTGGTGTACCTGCCCTGCGCCACCGAGGACGACGGCGGCCTGCTGTTGCTGCGGGCGATCAGCAACGTACGCAGCCGCCGCAGCGAGGTGGACCCGCTGCTGGTGCTGGCCGCGATCCCGGCGGCCGAGCGGCTGCGGCCGCCGGGTTCCGAGGAGCCGGGGCCGCTCGCCGCACCGCGTGTCGACGGGCCCGCGGATGACGATCCGGAGCGCGCCTTCGGAGCGGACGCCAGGTACCAGGAGTGGGTGACCCACCTCAACGTCGGCCAGTCCCCCGGGCGGTCGGCCGCGCTGCCGTGGATCCTGCGGATACCGCTGTCCGCCGACGAGTTGCGGCGCCGGCCCTCCGCACAGCACTCCACCACCAGGATCCGCCGTACGGCTGCCTGGCTGCTGTGGTCCAGGCCCTGTCTGGCGGTCGTCCTCGCCATCGCCCTCGGCCTCGGCTTCCTGGGCAACCGGTGGATGGCCCAGCGCTACTGCCAGGGCCGGCTGATCGGCTCCAACACGGACTCCGTCCTGGTGGGCGGCGAGTGCGTGGGGGTCGCGACCGGGGACGTACGGCTGGCCGCGGGCAACGATCTGGAGCTCTACGGTGCCGGCAAGGGCATCACCTTCGACGCCGTCGAGCAGGCGATCAGGGCCGAGAACGCGAAGATCGGCCCGAAGGACAAGTACGTGACGATCGTCTACGCCGGCCCGGTCACCGCGGCGGACCAGGCCGACACCCGCAAGGGGCTCGAGGAGATCACGGGTGTCTACCTCTACCAGCACTACGCCAACGTCAGCACCCACCAGCCGACGAAGATAAGGGTCCTGCTCGCCAACGCCGGCGAGAACATGCTCCAGGTGCTGCCCATGGCCCGGCACATAGCGGAACTGGCTCGGCGCGACCGGTCGGTCGTCGGCGTCGTCGGCCTGGGACGCGACACCACGGAGAGCGATGACGCCGTGGAGATTCTCAAGGGCGCGGGCCTGCCGGTGGTGAGCACCACCAACTCCGGGAGCCATCTGGCACGGCAGTTGTCGAACTGGTTCGGTCTGGCCGCCACCGACGAGGAGGAGGCGGACGCGCTGCTCGTCGTCGCCAGGCAACTCGCCCGGCGCTCGGACGGCGCCCGGGCCGTGGTGCTGGCCCGCAAGGTCGGCAGTGAGAAGGACTTCTACACGACCGAACAGGCCAGGGTGGGCAAGCAGATGCTGGACGAGGCTGGCTTCGCCCCACTGCCCTCCCAGTCGTACCGGCTGAGCCCGAACGGCGAACCGGAACTCACCGAGCCGGTCGAGGCGATCTGCGCGAGTGACCCCGTGCCCAGGGCCCTGTACTTCGCGGGCCGGGTGGAGGACGTGCCCAACCTGATGTCCCAACTGGGCTCCACGCCCGGCTGCTCCGGCCGGGAGATCACCGTGTTCACCGGCGACGACCTGGCCAAGAGCAACTATGAAGAGGGCGAGAGCCTGCGCATCCCGTCGGAGGTCACCCTCTACCACTTCGCGCTGGCGCCGATGGACCTCGTCGGCGCGACCAGGTTCTACCAGGACGCCCACGAGGCGCTCGTCGACCTGCTCCCCGCCGGAGCGTCGGAGACCTCGCTCGCCGACGCCGCCCGGCCCTGGGAGGACGCGCTGTTCTCCAGCGGCCAGTCGGTACTGGCCTACAGCGCCACCGCGGTGCTGTACCGGGCCTCGAAGAACGGCGACGCCCCGCAGACCGCCCCGGAGACCTGGGCCGACCTGCGCTGGCGCCCCAACCCGAACCTGCCGGTCGGCACGGTCAGCTTCGCCGGCAGCCAGCCGTACGCCGACCAGCAAGGACACGGCTACAAGATCGTGCGGGTGACCTACCGCGACCACAAGGTGCGCTCGGTGACCGTGTGCGGGCGACCGGCGGGCAGCGACGAGCCGCTCTCCCCGCCGCCGGGCCGTAAAGGCGCCGACTCGAACACGGTCTGCCGCGAGGAGTGATCCACCTGGTCGGCCGGGGGGCCTCCCGGTGGGCAGGGGTGTGCTGGATTCCCAACCACCTGTCGGGTCCGCCCGGTTGAGCCACGCCCTTCGCCTCGTGTGTATGCTGGTCCGGTACGTGTCGACAGACAAGCGACAGATGAGCAGAGCACCAGGGAGGTGGGGTTGATGACCGCGCTCGAGGCCACCATGCGCAGTGTCCGGGTCTCCCTCACGTCCCGGGCCGTGGCCTGATCTCATCCTGTCCGCCCCCGCTGGGAGCGTGAGCTCGCGGGGCGTCCACACGAACACCACTTCCGGAACGGATCTTCATCCATCATGCGCAACTGGATCACGCGCGCCGAGACCAGCGCCGACATCCCCGCCATCCGTGACATCAACCTGGCCGCGTTCGACACCTCTCTGGAGGCCGACCTCGTCGAGGCGCTGCGCGCCGACTCCTCCTGGATCGAGGGCCTGTCCCTCCTCTCCGCGGAAGAGAACGGCCGCCCCGTCGGCTACGCGCTGCTGACCCGCTGCCACATC
Organism: Streptomyces sp. NPDC006385; assembly: GCF_040612485.1. Taxonomy (NCBI): domain Bacteria; kingdom Bacillati; phylum Actinomycetota; class Actinomycetes; order Kitasatosporales; family Streptomycetaceae; genus Streptomyces; species Streptomyces sp. NPDC006385. Next base: position 848 of record NZ_JBEXQG010000077.1, on the reverse strand, counting down.
GGCGACACCCCGGCCCTGTGCCTGGGGCCGTGTGCCGTGCGACCCGAGCAGCAGAACAGCGGCGCCGGCTCCGCGGCCGTCCGCGCCGCCCTCGCGGCGGCCAAGGACATGGGCGAGCACTACGTCGTCGTTCTGGGGCACCCGACCTACTACCCCCGGTTCGGCTTCAGCCGCGCCTCCGTCCATGGCATCGGCCTGACCATCGACGTACCCGACGAGGCCCTGATGGCCCTCACCCTGGACGCCGAGCACCCGCTGCCCAGCGGAATCGTCCGCTACGCCGCGCCGTTCGGCATCTGACCCACCCGCGGTGCGGGGCGCGGTCCAGCGCCCCGCACCGCGGTCCCGGCCACGCTACGGCTGCATGCGGCGTGCGGCGGCGTGCGGCGTACGGCGGCGTACGGCGTGCGGCGTGCGGCGTGCGAGGCCAGGAGCCGACCGGCGGTCTCGATGTCCTTGTCGAAGGCTCCGCGGGCCGTGCGCGGTGCCGGAGGCGCCGACAAGCTTCCGGCTCGCAGGAAGCAGACGCAGGCGCGAGGTGGCAGGCTGGCGCTACGGGCGGGACGCACGGGTGAGGCTCATGGATCCAGGCCGGTGCACGACACTCTCGCTCGCCACGTCTCCCTGAGTCCGGAGCACCTGGCCGACGCCTTGCTCACCCGCCTCGGCGTGGCCCACGGAGGACGCGACGACGTCGCTCTGATCATCGTCCGCCTGTGAGACCCGCTTGCCGTCCCCGGGGCCCGCAAGCCGACGCCAGGCGGAGCAGCCCGGAACATGCCGAGTACAAGGAGCAGGGCAGCCTCGCCTCCACGCTGGTCCAGCGCTACTCCAAGCTGACGGTCAAC
>NZ_JBEXQG010000076.1:0-37733 GCF_040612485.1 Streptomyces sp. NPDC006385 | reverse complement strand
GTGATCTGCTTCCGGGGGGTGGGGGCGGCGCCGCTTGCGGCCCGGGGGGCGGGGGGGTTCTCCCGAGTGCCCGGCTCGGGCGGCCGGCGGGGGGTGGGGGGGGGGGGGCGGCCCGCCGAGCCGGAGGTGCGCGTGGGCGGCGCCTGGCAGCGCGTCGGACACACCGAGCTGGTCAAGCTGGTCGCCGACGAACTGCGCCGCCACACGGGTGTGTCCAACCACGAACTGCCCGCCGAGATGATCGACAGCCGGGACGTGGTCGCCGCGCTGCTCACGGCACGCGCGCGTGCGACGCCGCCGGACGACCCGTATCTGCGCTCCGAGCAGTCCCTGCTCACCGGCCACCCCTACCATCCGGCTCCCAAGGCGCGCGGCGGCGGCCCGGTCGCCGCCTGGCTGCCGTACGCCCCCGAGGCGCACGCCCGCTTCCCGCTGACGCTGCTCGGACTGCGCGAGGACGCGGTCGTCGAGGAGGGCGACACCTCCGCCCTGGACGGCCTCGGCGACGCCCCGCCCGGCTACCGGCTGCTGCCCGCCCACCCCTGGCAGCTCGACCTCGTGGACCTCGCGCCGGCCTTCGCCGACGGCCGGCTGATCCGGCTGGGCACGACCGGTTCCGACGCCTGGCCGACGGCCGCGATCCGCACGGTGTACACCCCCGATCACGACCTGTTCCTCAAGTTCAGCCTCGACGTGCGGATCACGAACGACATCCGCCGGCTGTGGCGCCACGACCTGCTGGAGCTGCGCCGCACCGACGCCGCCGCCACGGCCGCCTTCGCCGCCGGCCGCGCGGCCTGGCTGAGCGACCGCGGTTACCGCACCGCCGACTTCGCCTTCGAGGAGCTCGCCGTCCTGGTCCGCGACGGGCTGCGGGGCCACCTGCTGCCGGGCGCGGCCCCGCTGCTCGCCGCCGGGCTCGTCGAGGGTTTCGAGGGGAGCCCGCTCGACGGTGTCGAGGATCCGGCGGCGTGGTGGGAGGCGTACCTGGCCCAGGTCGTGCCGCCCGCCCTCGCGGCCTTCGCCGAGCACGGCGTCGTAGTGGAGGCGCACCTGCAGAACACGCTGGTCGCCTTCGACGCCGACGGCACCCCCGCGCAGGCGCTGTTCCGGGACGCCGAGGGCGTGAAGCTGCTGGCGGACGTGTCCCGGGCGGCGGGCTGGGAGCGGCTGGTGTACTGCCTGGTCGTCAACCACCTCGTGGAGATCGCCGAGGCCCTCGTCGAACGCCACCCGGCGCTGGCCCCCTGGCCCGCCGTACGCCGCGAACTCGCCCGCCACGACCTGCCCGAGGTCGCCGGCCTGCTCACCGCGCCCACCCTCCCCGGCAAGACGAACCTGCTCCTGCGCTGGAGGAACGCCGACGGCGCGGACGCCCGTTACCGGCCGCTGCCGAACCCGCTGGCCGGGCCGTGACGGCACCGACAGCGCAAGATCACCAAAACCGGCGCGTCAAAGGCGGTTTTTGGCTTTTCTTGCTTAACCTTCGTTTTATTCGTAAGGATTCGACTCAAAACGGTCGAATTCCCCTCACCTCCACCGGAGATGGCATGCACAAGCTTCGCAAGGCCGCCGTCCTCGCCGCCGCCCTCACCAGCGTCGGAATTCTGACGGCCGGCACCGCCCACGCCGACGGCCGGGGCCACGGCCCCCAGGGCAACACCTACAAGGTCCAGCAGAGCACCCAGTGCAAGTCCCACGACCTGAACATCAGCATCCTCGGCGTGGTCGGGCTGCTCAACGGCGTGCTGGGCAACGCGCTCAACGGAGAGGGCGACGCCGGCAGCCAGGGCACCCGCCTCGGCTCGACGATGGGCTGCAACAACAGCGCCTTCTAGGCGAGAGCCTTCCTGTCGCTGCCGAAGGTCACAGGCGGCCGGCCGATGGCCGGCCGCCTTGTGGCTTTCCCTCGGTAACTGGCACCAGGCATGCAGGTCGCGGAACGAGACGCCGGGCGGCTCACCCGGCGCCGGAACCGTGGCCGTCCGATCCCGACTGGCCGGCGATGACATAGGTGCGCAGGTCGTCGGCGGTCTGGGCCATGTGGGCGTGCATCGCCCGCCGTGCCTTGTCGGGGTCGCCCGTCTCCAACGCCTGGAGGATCAGGACATGGTGGGCGATGGCATGCTCGCGGATCTCCGGGATGGCCGAGGTCTCACGCCGGCCTTCGATCAGCAGTCGCCCGAAGGGTTCGAAGAGCAGGGGGATGAACGCGTTGCCGGCCGCCCGCATGACCACGTCGTGGAAGGCGATGTCGGCGTCGACGAACATCTCGGTGTCCCGCGCGGCGGCCGCCGCGCGCATCTCGTCCAGCAGGCGGCGCAGCTCGTCGAGGTCCTCGTCCGTGCGGCGGCGGGCGGCGAGTTCGACCGCGCCGATCTCGATCATCCGCCGCGCCTCGATGAGCCGCTCGGAGACGACTCCGCCTTTGGCCCGGGGGGCGGCGGTGGCAGCCCGGATCATGGGCTCCAGGGCCGTCCAACGGTCGGGAGGGTTGACGAGGGTGCCGCGTCCCCGCACGACACGCACCACGTTCTGCGAGCGCAGCACCTTCACCGCCTCGCGGATCGTCAGCCGGCTGGCCCCGTACCGGACGGCCAGCTCCCCTTCCGGGGGCAGCATGCTGCCAGGTGGGTGATCACCTTCGATCACCGCGGTGAGCAGTCGCTCGGCGATCTCGTCGGACAGAGACACTCGGTTTCTCCCCCTACTCCGATCCGGACCCTGGTCCGATCCGGACGTCGGACGTCAGATGTTACCGGGCCGTCGTTTCGACGACGCGAACCACCGCTTCCACGGAGGTGCCGTGCTCGCCCTGGCGGAGAGCCGTCCGGTCGGCCAGGGCGTCGACGATGGGCAGGCCCCGGCTCCGTTCGTCCGGATCGGCCGGCCGGCGGCAGGCGGTGGTCTCCGGCGGCGGGCAGGTCGCCGGTGGTCCGTAGTCGGTCACGGTGATGCTCAGGACGCCGTCGCTCAGGGCGAGCGACACCGTCATGTCCGCTCGCCCGTGTCGGGCGGCGTTGGCCGCGAGTTCCCCCACGATGAGGGCGGCGCAGTCCCGGCCGTCCTCCGTGACGTGCCAGTGGCCGAGGACGGCCCGTGTGAAGCGGCGCGCTGCGCGACGACAGTGGGGGAGTGGCCATGGCCGCAGCGGCCGTCCTGCTCGCCGGGCACCTGGTGCTCAGCCGCACCCGCTTCGGCCGGTACGTCTACATGACGGGCGCCAACCCCAAGGCCGCCGAACTCGCCGGCGTGCCCGTCCGCAGAATCACGCTCTACGTCTTCATCATCTCCGGTGGCCTGGCCGCCCTCGCGGGGCTGCTGAACATCGGCCGCCTCGGCTCCGCGCAGGCCACATCCGGCGACGACCTGCTCCTGCCCGCCACAGCCGCGGTGGTGCTGGGCGGCACCAGCCTGTTCGGCGGAGTCGGCAGCATGAAGAACACGCTGGTCGGCCTGCTGCTGTACGGCGGCGCAGTCGGCGGCGGCGCCGGCGAAGGCCGCCTGACGACGCAGGGGTGGCGGGCGGGTACGGAGGCCCGCATCCTCCCCCCACCGGACAACCGTTCCCAGCACAGCGACAGCGAAGGAGTCCGACATGCCACCGACCCTCCCGGGTCCCTTCCGCTTCATCGACCTGTCCCTGCCCCTGGGCCGGGACATGCCCTGCACCTGGCCGGGCGCCGTGCCCTTCTCCCACCAGGTCTGGAACTGGTTCGCGCCACGCGAGGAGGCGAGCACCGCAGGCGGGCCCTACAGCACGCACTTCATCATGATCGACGAGCACTGCGGCACCCACATGGACGGGGCCACCCACTTCATCCCGCCGCCGGACAGCGGTCTGCCCTGGGCCGGGCCCCTGGGCGAGGAGAGCACCGAGCGGATCGCGCTCGAGCGGCTCACGGGTGAGGCGAGGGTCGTCGACGTACGCGCGTTGAACGACGAGGACGTGCCCGACGGCTACAGCCCGCGCATCGAGGTCGCCCGTCTGGAGCGGTTCGAGGAACTGCACGGCCGGTTCGAGGCGGGTCAGGCGGTCCTCTTCCAGGGCGGCTGGGACCGGCACTACCTGCCGGGCGCCGCGGGGCACCGCTACATGGCGGGCCCGCTGACCCTCCGCGACTGCCCGGGCTGGCCCGCGCCCACCCCCGAGGCCATGCTCCACCTGTACGACCGGGGCGTCCGCCTGATCGGAACCGACGCGCCCAGCATGGGAGCGGTCGACGACGGCGCACCCGTGCACTGGGCGGGACTCTCGCGCGGCATGCTGTTCATCGAGGGCCTGTGCGGTCTGGATCAGGTGCCCGAGCGCGGCGGGCTGTTCGTGTTCATGCCGCTGAAGGTCGAGCGCGGAACGGGCGGGCCGGGCCGTGCGGCGGTCCTCGTGGACGCGTAGGCCGCGGGTATTGACGCGTCTTCCCCCCGGTGCCATTGTTTGCCCACACATAGACATCAGATGTCTGACGTCAGATGGTGACCATCCAGTGAAGAGGGTTCCCGCCATGTCGCTCTCGGACGACCTCGCCGAGCAGTTGCTCACCGCGATCATCGACGGCCAGTACCCCCCGGGCTCCGCCCTCCCGCCGGAGGCAGAGCTCTCGGAGCAGAGCGGGGTGAGCCGTCTGACCGTGCGTGAGGCGGTCAAGCAGTTGCGCGCGCAGAACGTCGTCAGGGTGGTGCGCGGCCGGGGCACGTACGTCAACCCGCCGGACCGGTGGACCGCCCTGGAGCCGGTGGTGCGGGCTGCCTCGCGCACCGCGAGCGGCGCCCTGTCGGAGCGGCTGATCGAGGCCCGCCGGCTCATCGAGAACGGCGCGTGCGAGCTGGCCGCCTCACGCCGCACCGAGGAGGACCTGGATGCCCTGCGTCAGCACCTGGCGGTCATGCGCGAGGCCGCCGACGCGGGCGACACCGAGCAGTTCGTGCAGGCCGACATCGACTTCCACGACACGGTGATGCGGGCCACGGGCAACCTGTTCGTCCCGCTGCTGTTCGAGCCGTTCGGTCCGCTGCTCGTCGAGGGGCGCCGGGAGACCTCGGCCGTCCCCGAGATCCGTACGAACGCCATCGCCCACCACGAGAGGGTGCTCGCCGCGCTGGAGTCCGGCAGCCCCGAGGCCGCCCGAGCCGCCATGGACGGCCACATGAACCAGACCGCCGACGACCTGCGCACCCATGTGATCAAGCGCGACCTCGACTGACAATCCCCCCCGACGCCCCGTTCAACCCCCTGTAAGAGACCAGGAATTCGCCATGTCCCTACCCCTCCATGCCCAGACGCGACCTGTCCCCGAGGCCGCGGTGCTGGAAGGGCTCCCTCCGGTCCGCGAGGTGAGCGCCGCCGAGGTGGCCGCCCGCATATCCGGCGGACCCCGTCTCGCCGTCCTCGACGACGATCCCACCGGCACCCAGACGGTCGCCGACGTCCCGGTCCTGACCTCCTGGACGGTGGACGACCTGCGCTGGGCGCTGCGCCAGGACAGCGCCGCCTTCTTCGTCCTCACCAACACCCGCAGCCTGTCGCCCGAGGACGCCGACGCCCGCAACCGCGAGGTGCTCCGCGCCCTGCACACGGCCTCGGCGGCCGAGGGCACCGGCTACGTCCTGGCCAGCCGCGGCGACTCGACCCTGCGCGGTCACTTCCCGCTGGAGACCGACGTCCTCGCCGAGGAGCTGACCGAGCTGGGCGTCGGCGCTCCGGACGGCGTGGTGCTGGTGCCCGCCTACATCGAGGCCGGCCGGCTGACCGTCGACTCCCGCCACTGGATGCGGACGCCCGACGGACTGCTGCCGGTCGGCGAGAGCGAGTTCGCCCGCGACGCCACCTTCGGCTACCGCAGCTCCGCGCTGCCCGAGTGGGTCGAGGAGAAGACGGGCGGACGGGTGCCCGCGGACGAGGTCCTGCGCATCACCCTCGACGACCTGCGCGGCGGCGGCCCGGCGCACACCGCGCGGCTGCTGTCCTCGCTGCGCGACGGACGGACGGCCGTGGTCGACGCGGTGTGCGACGACGATCTGCGGGTGCTGGCCCTGGCCCTCGCGCGGGCCGAGGAGAACGACACGCGGCTGCTGTACCGGGTCGGGCCGTCGTTCGTCAGGGCCCGCGCCGGACAGGCCGGGCGGGCACCCCTGACCCCGGCGGAACTGGGCCGGCTGGTCGGGGACGCGCCGCACGGGCTGATCGCGGTGGGGTCCCATGTCTCCCTGACGACACGGCAGTTGGAGCGGCTGCGGGAGCGCGGCGGGATCACCGAGCACGAACTCGACGTGGCCCTCCTGCTCGACGAGGAACGACGTGACGCCCACATCGCCGAGGTCGCGGCCGCGGCCGCCGAAGCGCTGGACTCCGCCGACGCCGTGATCCGCACCTCGCGCACCCTGGTGACGGGCGCCGACGCCGACGACAGCCTGGCGATCTCCCGCCGCGTCTCCGCAGCGCTCGTGGAGGCCGTGCGCCAGGTCAACGCCACCCGCCGGCCCGCCTTCGTCATCGCCAAGGGCGGCATCACCTCCAGCGACACCGCCACCCACGGCCTCCGGATCCGCCGCGCCTGGGCCCGCGGCACGCTCCTGCCCGGCATCGTCTCGCTGTGGGAGCCCGTGGACGGCCCCGCCACCGGCATCCCCTACATCGTCTTCGCCGGGAACGTCGGCGGCCCCGACGCCCTCGCCGACGCCCTCGACCTGCTGCGGAGCGCGTGATGCCGCTGTACGGAACCGACGCTCTGAAGGAGGCGGCGGCCGCCGGCCAGGCCCTGCCCGGGTTCGTCGCCTACAACCTGGAGACGGTCCAGGGCATCAGGGCCGCCGCCGAGGCCGCCGGGCGGCCCGTCCTGATCCAGGCGGGCTCCAGCCCCTTCAAGCACGCCGGACGCGAGGCCCTGATGCGGCTGGCACTGGACGCCGCCGCACACTCCACCGCCCGCCTCGGCGTGCACCTCGACCACAGCCGCGACCTGGACGAGATCACGGCCTGCCTGGAGGCGGGCTACACCTCCGTCATGGTCGACGGCTCCGACCTGCCGTTCGCCGAGAACATCGCCCTGACGAAGGAGGCGGTCCGGCGGGCCCGTGACCACGGCGCCTGGGTGGAGGCCGAACTCGGTGCCCTACCGGGTGACGAGGACGTCTCCACCGACGCCGTCGCCCGGTCCACGGCGATGACCGATCCACGGCAGGCGGCCGAGTTCGTGGCCGCGACGGGCGTGGACGCGCTCGCCGTCGCCGTCGGCAACGTCCACGGCTTCACCAAGGACCCGGTCCGCCTCGACCTGGACCGACTGGCCGCGATCCACGAAGCGGTACCGGTCCCGCTCGTCCTGCACGGCGCCAGTGGTCTGCCCGTCGAGGAACTGCACGGCGCCCTCGCACGCGGCGTCGCCAAGGTCAACGTCAACGCCGAACTGCGCCGCGCCTACCTGGAGGCCGTCCGCGCGGCCCTCCCCACCGCGCTGCCCGGCGCCGACGTCGTCTCCCTGTGGGCCGCGGGCCGCGACGCGGTCCGGGATGCCGCCCTGGAGGTCATCGGCCGCCTGAACCCCCGAGCCGAGCCAGAAGACTGACCCCGCAGCGCACCGCATCGCAGCACACCCCCATCGCACCTCACGGCACCGCATCGCACCCCCTCGCGAGCCGCCTGAAGTGCCGCAGGCCCTTGAGCCATCCCCTCCCACGACCTCCCACGAGCCGGGCCCGCGCACACCCTTCCCTCGGCGGGCCTTCCGCACGCCCGGCAGCCGACCCGCTTGTCCCCTCCGACTCCCAGGAGCCGAAAGATGTCTGTCCGTCACCGTCCCCATACGGCCGTCATAGGTCTGGGCGCCATGGGACTTCCCATGGCGCGCCGACTGGCCGGCGAACTGCCCGTCTCCGTCTACGACATCGCCGCCGACCGGCGGGCCGCCCTGGCCGCCGAAGGCGCCCGCGACACCGCGTCCCCGGCCGAGGCCGCCCGTGACGCCGACGTCCTCGTGCTCGCCGTACGCGACCAGGCACAGGTCGAGGGCGCGCTGTTCGGTCCGGACGGCGGCGCCGCAGCCCTGCGCCCCGGCGCGGTCGTGATCCTCACCAGCACGGTCGGCCCCGAGGCGGCGCGAAGCACCGCCCTGCGGCTGGCCGAGCGCGGTGTGCTGACCGTGGACGCGCCGGTCAGCGGTGGCCCGGTGCGGGCCGGCAACGGTGATCTGCTGATCGTCGTGGGCGCCGAGGACCCGGCCCTGGAGGCGGCCCGGCCGGTCCTCGACCTGCTCGCCTCGACGCTCACGGTCGTCGGTCCGCGCCCCGGCGACGGCCAGGCGATGAAGGCCGTCAACCAACTGCTGGCCGGTGTGCACATCGCGGCCGCGGCGGAGGCGATCGCGCTCGCCCGCGGGCTCGGGCTCGACCCCGGCACGGTCGTGGACAGCCTCAAGCAAGGGGCCGCCGGTTCCTTCATGTTCGCCGACCGCGGGCCGCGCATGGTCCAGACATACGGCGAAGGACCCGAGCCCGAGGTCAAGTCGCGGCTCGACATCTTCGTCAAGGACATGGGCATCGTCACCGGCATCGCCAAGGACGCCCATGTCCCCGTGCCCCTGGCCGCCGCGGCCGAACAGCTCTACCTGCTCGGCGAGCGCGCCGGGCTCGGCGCCCGCGACGACTCCTCCGTCGTCACCGTCCTGTCTCCCAAGTCCCCGGAAGGAGAGGGAAGATGAGCCACACCACCCTCCTCGCCATCGCGGTCGCCGGTGTGGCGACCCTGCTCCTGCTCATCCTCAAGGCCAAGGTCCAGCCCTTCGTCGCCCTCGTCGTCGTCAGCGTCGGCGTCGCGCTCGCCGCGGGCGTGCCCGCCGCCGACCTGGTGAAGACCATCGAGGACGGCATGGGCGCGACCCTCGGCCACATCGCCACCATCATCGCCCTGGGCGCGATGATCGGCCGGATCATCGAACTCTCCGGCGGCGCCCACGCGTTCGCGCACTCCCTCATCGAGAAGTTCGGCTCCCGCCGCACCCCACTCGCCCTCACCGTGGCCGGGTTCGTCCTGGGCATCCCGGTGTTCTTCGAGGTCGGCCTGATCATCCTGATGCCGATCGCGTACGGAGTCGCCCGCGCCTCCCGCAAGCCGCTGCTGGTCTACGCGCTGCCGATGGGCGCCGCGATGCTCACCGTGCACGCCTTCCTGCCGCCGCACCCCGGTGCCGTCGCGGCCACCGAGGCGATCGGCGCCAGCCAGGGCCTGGTCCTCCTGATGGGCATCCCCGTCACGGCCGTCGTCGTCCTGCTCGGTCACCTCCTCTCCCGTCGCCTCACCCGCCGCGAGTACCCGATGGACCCGGCGGTGTACGCCGAGGTGTACGGCGAACCCGGCGCCGACGCCGGCACACCCGGGCGGGCGGAGACGAGCCCCCCGACCTCGGACGGCGGCCACGCCACCGCCGTGCTGACCAAGCCCGCGCCCTCGGGCACCGACGTCCGGCCACCCTCCTTCGGCATGGTCCTGGCGCTGATCGTCACCCCGATCCTGCTGATCCTCCTGGGCACCATCGGCGAGAACACCCTCCCCGAGGGCTCCACCCCGCGTGCCGTCCTCACCGTCCTCGGCGCCCCGATGGTGGCACTGCTCATCGCTGTCGCCCTGTGCGGCTACTTCCTGGGCGCCCGCCGCGGCTGGGACCGCGCACGCATCGCCGAGGTCATGGGCTCCGCACTGCCGCCCGTCGCGATGGTGATCCTGGTCGCGGGCGCGGGCGGGGTGTTCGGCAAGGTCCTCGTCGCCAGCGGCATCGGCGACGCGATCGCCGACGTCCTGGAGAGAACCGGCCTGCCCGCGCTGCTGCTGGCGTTCCTGACGTCCCTCGCCCTGCGCGCCGCCCAGGGGTCGGCGACCGTCGCCCTCATCACCACCGCCGGCATCCTCACCCCGCTGCTGCACCGCGCCGACCTGTCCACCGGTCAGCTGTCGCTGGTGGCCCTGGCGATGGGCGCGGGCGCCCTCGCGCTCTCCCACATCAACGACGCCGGGTACTGGATGTTCACCAAGCTCGCCGGTCTCGACGTGGCCGCGGGACTGCGCACATGGACGGTCCTGACGACCGCCATGGGATGCGCGGGCTTCGCCCTCACCACGGCGCTGTGGCCGTTGGTGTGACCGAAGGGCCCGACCGCGAAGCGACCGCCGTACCGGCGGTCGCTTCGCCTTTCATGGAAAGTGAAGTGAGGCCGGCTGTCACACTCGGTTAACGCTGTCCCATCGATCGCGAGGCTGGGATGTCGAAGAATCTGGGAAAATGCTGACAGAGGTCACCGCAACCCGTTACATCACGCCCTCGCGTGAGGGCGGCTCGGTGCCGGGGCTCGTCGAGGCCGACGACCTGGGGACGTACGTCGTCAAGCTGTCCAGCTAGGGCGCGTATCGAGCCGTGATCAATCTGCGGGACTTGCCCTCGCGGCGGGCCCCGATCCGTAGATCGTTTTGCGTGACGCGAGTGCAACTGACAGATGAGGAGTGGGAGTTCATCGGCCCGTACCTGCCGATCGGCGAGTACGGGCGCGTACCCCGAGCGGCTGCGGCAGCACCGCGATCGAGGAGGCCGCCGCCGAGGAAGAGAAGGCCGGGTCAAAGGGGGCAGCCGCGAAGAACAAAGCGGGCAGGACGCCGAAGCCGATGCCGAGCGGGACGAGCGACGACGCATCCGGCGTCGGCAAAAGCGCCGACTGAAGGCCGCCCTCCTCGGACGTTCCAGGGGCGGGCAGACCAGCAAGGTCCACCTCGCTGCCGACCGCAAGTGCCGCCCGCTGGCGTTCGTCCTGGCCGCTGGACAAGCCGCTGACAGCCCGCAGTTCATCCCAGTGCTGGGAAGGATCCGCGTACGCGGTCCTGTCGGCCGCCCGCACCCGGCCGGACGCGGTCGCCGGGGACAAGGCATACTCGCCCCGCGGCAACCGGGCCCACCTGCGTAAACGCCGCATCAAGGCAGCCATCCCGGAGGAGTCGGACCAGGCCGCCAATCGGAAGAAGAGGGGCTCCAGGGGCGGCCGGCCCGTCAGCGACGACGCCGACCTCTACAAGGAGAGGAGCACGGTCGAGCGCCTGATCAACAAGCTCAAGTCCTGGCGGGGCATCGCCACCCGATACGACAAGACCCCGGACAGCTACCTCGCCGGACTGCACCTGCGCGCCTGGATGATCTGGATCAAAGATCTCACCCGAGGCACCCCCTGATCACAGCCCTGTCGCGCCCTAAGGGCGGACGTAAGGCCGAGTCATGACCTCCATGTTGTGACCGTCCGGGTCGTCGAAGTAGGCGCCGCGACCACCGAATAGACGGTTGATCTGGCCGGGTTGGGTGTGGCTGGGGTCGGCGTAGTAGGTGACCCCGACCACCTCCAGACGGGTGATAACGGCGTCGAACTGCTCGTCAGGGACGAGGAAGGCGTAGTGCTGCGACTGGATCGGCTCGTCCCTCTTCTCGTAGAAGTCGAGCGTCACGCCGTTGCCAAGGTCGACGGGCAGGAACGGCCCAAACGGGGCGCCGACCTTCAAGCCCAGGACCGCGGCGAGGAACTCGGCAGACAGGTGCCGGTCGCTTGCGTAGATGGCAGTGTGGTTCAGCTGCACGCCGGCCGCCGACAACTCGGCTTCATGCGGGTACTGCTGGTCATAGGACATCAGTGGTGTGTCTCCGGTCTTGGGATCCGCTGGAATGGGGCGCCGCATGCGGGCGCCGGGAGCTAAGACACGGAGAAGGGGGCGGGCCTCTTGCCCGCCTCGTGCTCACGCCGAGGCCGGGAACCTCACTCGTGCGTGGCCCATGGCCGACCCGGCAGTCACCCGACCGAGCCTAGTGACCATCACAGGCGGGGGCAACATCGTTTCTTGGCCATGCCCGGTCGCGGATCGAGCCGCTGTGGCGTCATAGCGGGTCGTCACGGCTCTGCTGATCACGACCCGATACGCGCCCTAGTGGCGGCGGTGACGGTCTTCTCAGTGGTGGGGCTGACGATGGCGGTCTCCCAGGCGTCGTGCTCGACGAGGAACTGGTCGAGGATGGCCTCATGGTCGCCGGGGTCGGCGCCGTTGGCGGGAACCGTTTCCGTTCGCCGGACGGGCTGTTCGGGCTGTGCGGCGGCCGGTGCGCCGAGCGTGATGCGGGCTTCGGCGGCCTGGCGCTCGGTGTCGGTCATGGAGGTGGGGCCGGGGCGCATGGTGTCGCCATGGAGGCGTTCGAACGTGGCGAGGGCCTGGGCGGGCGAGTCGAAGGTGTCGGCGATCTGCCGCAGGTGGTTCTCACCCCCATGGAGGTAGTCCACGGAGCAGTCGTCCAGGTCCAGCAGGCCGGCGCGGCGAAGCTCGGCCAGCAGGGCAGCGTGCGCGATGTGGCATTACGGAGTGGGCCGACTCCGAAGCCCGGGTAGAGGGGGCGGGGCAGTCACAGCGGCGTGAATGGCGCGCGCCCCTGGCTGGGGGCGCGTCCTCGCCTCACCTGCCCGGCCTCGGCCTCGGCCTCGGCCCCGGCCGTGGCCGTCCTGTCCGTCTGCGGACCAAGACCACGACGAACAACAGCCCGGCGCCCACCAGCACCGGCAGCAGCTGGCCTCCGGGGATGCCGGACGAATCCCTGCTGGACTGCACGGAGTTCTGGCCCTCGTCGCTGCCCTCGGCGCCGTAGCCCTTGCCCGAGTTCTTGTCGCCCTTGTTCCGGGAGCTGCCCTTGTCGGCAACCGAGTTGTCGCCGCCCATCCAGATCTGCGAGCCGTTGGCGGAGGGGCGGGCCTCCAGAGCGGACCGGGCGGTGTCCTGCTGCATGCCCGCCCAGCGGTCGCGGAAGGCGTCGGCGGAAGCGACCTTCTGCAGTTGGAGCCGGGAGAGGTCAACGCCGCCGTAGATGTAGGTCTGCGTGTAGATGTAGTTGCCCTTGCGGGTGCGTTCGGTGACCTTGAACTCGCCATGCTTGTACGAGTGCACGTAGGCGTCGAAGGTGTCGCGCGGCTTCCACTTGGTCCGTGTCTCCCAACGGCTCACGTCGCCTCGGTCGATGAGGTCGCCGTATGTGGACGGGCTGTGGGTGTCGCGTTCGCGATACCACTCTGCGGCGACCCTGGAGAGATAGACGCGGCGCAGATCGGCGTACTGCGATGCGTGGTTCACGGCCCTCTCGATGCCGGGCAGGATCAGGTCCCGGAACGTCTTCTCGTTGCGTTCCTCGGACCCAGGGTCGCTGCGGTCCTCGCAGGAGGCGGCACCTGCGCTGCCCTCCCCCGAGAGGTGCTGCGACTCCATCTTCACCTTCAGCGGCGCGTCGAGGATGTAGAGCTGGTCGCCCTGCTCGTTGACGCGCGCCTGACCGGGCACGATCCAGGTGCGGAACGACATGCACTTGCCGCCGATCCGGTTCCAGAACTTCTTGCCCAGCTCGGTCTTGGGGTGGATCAGGGCGGCCGTCGTCTTCTTCAGCTGGAGGTCGGCCTGGAGCAGGATGCGCCCCACGTCGGTGCGGCCCAGGTCCGCGTCGACGATACGATCCGGCTCGGTCGGGTTGAGGTTCACCCAGAACGTGGAGCGCGGCATCGACAGCCACACGAAGAAGGCGTCCGAGCTTTCCTTGGCGGCCTTTACGCCCGCCGCCGAGTTCTTCTCGTTGCTGGTGCCGCCGGGGCCGGCGCTGAAGGCGTACTGCAGTCCCTTTCCGGAGTCGGAAAGGTAACGCAGCTCCAGGGTGGTGAAGTCGATGCCGCCCGGTGCGGAGGCCGGATCGGCGAGGGCCTTCGCCAGGCCGCTGCTGCGCGGTGCGGAAGCGCCCTCGTCCTCGTCGCAGGGTTTGGAGCGCAGAGGAGCGGAGCGGGTGAAGACCGCGGGGTTCGCCAGGGCGGCAGACGAACTTGCGTGCACCGAGGCGTTGTTGACTGCGGTGCCGGGGCACGGGGCGGCCGGGACCTTCAAGGTGTCCTTGGTCGCCTCCTGGTACCCCTTCTCGCGCCGCTGCTCCTCCCCGTACTCTTCTCTTGCCTTGCGGATGTCCTTGCCCAGCTGTAGCCAGGTCTCTTCGTTGCGCCGGGATGCGATCTTCTTGTACTTGGCGTTGATCGCCTTCACCGCCCGTTCCCGGGCCTCGTCCGTGGTGTGCTTCTTCATCGCCACGGCGATCTTCTGGTTGCGCTCGGAGACCTCGGCGTCGGTGAGGTCGTAGTCGTAGGAGTAGAAGCGGCGGGCGCCGCCGTCGACGAGCTCGCGACACTGCTGGCAGTAGGCCCGCTCCGAGGCCCAGGTGAGTTCGCCGAAGGAGGCATCGGCGTAGTCTGGGTCGGCGCTCAGGAGTTCCACGGCGCGCAGTACCAGGGTCTCGGAGTGGCTGCCGGGGTCGGTGGTCTCGTCGGAGTTCTGGCGCTTGGGAAAGCTCATCCCGCCGACCATCAACAGGTGGTCGAGGCCCGCGTCGCGCACGTGCTGGTATGCGCCCTCGGGCAGATAGTCGCGAAACTCGAAGAGGTCGACCTTCCGGTAGACGACCAGCGGCCCGCTGCCCTGGGGCGGGTTGCCGACGATGGCGTCCAGTTGCTCCTCGCTCAGACCGGTCGGGTCGACGAGGGCGAAGGCCACGTTGGACCACTCGCTGAACGCCCTGCCAGGCTGCCCCTTCTCCATGGCGAGCCGAATCATCAGCAGCTCTTTCATGAGCTTGTCGTCGTAGTACGGCAGCTTGCCGCTGCCCGGTACGCCGGCTGGCAGGGCAGTCGCCGAGGCGGGTGCGGCGGCGGTATCCGGGCGGCCCGCGCCGGAAGCTGACGCGAAGGCCGCACTGCCCGCCAGCGGGAGGGTGAGGGCGAAGGCAGCGGTGATGGAGCTGACGGTTGTCGTCAGGCGGTGCCGAGTACGGTGAGTCACGCAGACACATCCCCCGTATGCGCGGTGAGTTTCGTGATGAAAGTGCCCGTTCCAGCTGGTGGCTCAATGACCGTTGCCAGTGCGGATTGTGATGTCACGGAAGGCGTCTACGGTTCCGGTTCGAGGCTGTAGGTGTCAAGAACTACATCCACGCTGTTCACGCAGCATGCCGGTACTCGTGCAGAAGGCCGCCGAGACGATCACGTCGCTGTACAAGGACGGCGGCACGTAGCAGGCCCTGGGACGTCCCGTGGGCAGGACGGCGAGGGCTTGGTGGCTGTGGCGGAGCGGTGGCTTGCGACGACGGGGACCGCGCTGGTCGGAGTGGTGGTGCTGTCGTTCCTGGGTGAGAGTTTGCGGCTCGCTTCCCTCGAACCGGTTGTCTCTCTCCACTGAGGCTCCCCAGCGTCCGGCCCCTGACAAGCTGGGACCTCCGACGATCTCTACGACGAAGAACTGGCAGCACATGACAGTGGCTCAGGGCATATGGCGGCGATCGCAACAGCCCTGGCCGGAGTGCCCTTTGTTGGACTACTTGCCGTGTGGGCGACAGGGGGCACGGGGACTACCGCCTGGCCGCGCACGTTCACGGCCGATGGCTCGGCGTTGGTCTGCCAGCGCCAGCGAGAGGAGACCCATGACACAGAGTGGCGAGTCACGCTGGTCGCGTTCGACCTGGCTTCGGGTGAAGAGACCGACCTCCTGCCCGACTTCGACAATTGGCCGTGGCCAGGACGGGCGGTCCTCTCGCCGATCCGTGGGGACGCCACTCTGTGGTTCACCGGCGACGAGCCGGGCCACTGCCCGATCTTCCGCCGCGACGCGGACGGCACGATCACCCGCCTGACCGCCTCCGGCGCCTACGCCTCGCTCTGCGTGTCGCCCGATGGGACCACCCTCTATGCACTGCGCAGCACGATCGACAGTCCGCCTCGAGTGGTCCGGCTGGACGCCGTCACAGCCGATCAGCAACCCGCCTTCCTCAGGGCCCCCGGCGCCTCGACTCGCTTCCCGACACGCTGGCCGAAGTGCACGTCGAGGCGGACGATGGTTTCCCGTTGCGCGCCTGGCTTGCTCTGCCCGAGGGTCCCTCGGCCCAGCGCCCAGCGCCGCTGATCATCATCCCGCACGGTGGACCACAGATGTCCTGGAGCGCCTGGACGTGGTTGTGGAACCCATGGCCGTTCGCGGCCCGTGGCTACGCGGTGCTGCTACCGGATCCGGCGCTGTCCACCGGCTACGGGCAACGCCTCCAAGAGCGCGGCCGGGACCAGTAAGGCGGTCAGCCCTACCGTGATCTCATCGCGCTGACGGACGCGGCACTGGCACGCGACGACCTCGACGCGACCCGAACCGGCCTCGCCGGCAGGTCCTACGGAGGCTACTTGGCCAACCGGGCCGCGACCCTGACCGACCGCTTTCAGGCGATCGTCTCTCACGCCGGGATGTGGAACCTGGAAGCGTTGCAGATCGACACGGACATGCACGCATACTTCCGGAAGATCTTCGGCGACCCGCGGACGCGGCGCGACCGGTACGAAGCCAACTCGCCCCACTTCCACGCGGCGAAGGTGACGACGCCGATACTGATCGTGCACGGCGGCAAGGACCACCGCGTCCCGATGGGCCAGGCACTGAGCCTGCACAGCGATCTGCAGCGGCTCGGGGTGCCCGTGCCCGTCAGCTTCCTGCACTTCCCGGACTGGGGCCACGCCATCGCGGCGCCGAACCACATCCGCATCATGTACGAGACGGTGCTGAACTTCCTCGACCATCATGTCCTCGTACAGGAGTGGCGCCGCCCCGCCGTGCTTTAACTGATCATCGCCATGCCCGAGGGATCGGAGAAGGGAGCGTTCCGCTGTGACGCATGCTGACGAGGAAGAAGTGCTGGCCAGGATCGCCAAGGGGCTCGTATACACCGAGTCGGAAGCGGCATTCCAGGCCCCTCGGCGTCGCACCGAGCAGATCTTCGAGTACAACCACACACCACCGAGCGAAACGGAGAAGCGTCGATCGCTGCTCGTCGCCATCTTCGGCTCGGTCGGTGAACGCACGGTCCTGCTGCCGCCGTTCCACGCCGGGTTCGGCAGCAACGTCTACATCGGCGACGACTTCTTCGGGAACGTGAACCTCACGTTCGTCGACGACGTGGACATCCGCATAGGCAACGGTGTCATGATCGCCCCCAGCGTGACCCTGACCACGACGGGACACCCGCTGCATCCCTCGCGACGCGCTGACTTCGGGCGTTTCTCGGAACCGATCGTGATCGAGGACAAGGTGTGGATCGGTAGCAACGCGGTGGTCCTGCCCGGTGTTCGCATCGGATACGGGTCGGTCATCGGCGCCGGCAGCGTCGTCAGCCGCAGCATTCCCCCGATGACCGTCGCGGTCGGAACCCCTTGCCGGGTGGTCCGCCCCATCACGGACGAGGACCTCACCACACGTACCGCCGGGCATTAAACCACCGAAAGCTGTGCCAGCGCCTCGTTCAAGTGATGCTCGGCAATTCCCTGCATGAACGCCCGGTCGGGGAAGTCCCCGTCGAGCAGCCGGAGCGGCCCCGCCGTCAGTGACAGGTGCTGGGTGAGCTTGTAGAGCGCGAGTCGGTCCTCGTCGAGGTCCTCCACCGCCAACCGCCGGTACTGGTCCTCGGAGTGGCGGAGCCGCAGGAACACGTGCTCCCACTCGACGTCGAAGTACAGCAGCTCCTCGATGTCGATCACGACGGGGTTACCGTCCCGGTCCACCAGCACGTGGTCCAGCCCCAGCTCGCCATGGACGATCGAGTACTCGGCTCGGGGCCGCACCGCCGCGGCCAGTTCACGCAGCCGCTCCTCCAGCCTGCCGCGGGTCTCCGCGATCCTCCGGTCACGGGACGCCGCCTCGGTTAGGCAGCGCAGCGCGAACTCGAGCGCTGCCTCCTCGCACGACGCCGCCTTGGACGTTCCCCCCTTGTCGATCTGGGCCACCTTGCCGAACGACGGCGCTCGATGGCGTCGCATCGCCGCCAAGGCATCGGCGAGGCGGGCCATCGTCGGCTCTGCGGCACGCGGGTCGCGGTTGAACAGATCCATCAGGTCCTCGCCGGGGAAGTCCTCCACGATCGCCAGGTCGGCCGGGTAGTGGGTACAGTCGCGGTCGACCAGGTGAACCTCGGGGACCCGCACGCCGAGCGAGGCCAGGCGCGCGTGGCTGGCCTCGAACAGGTCAAGTCCGACACCGGGAGAGAACGGGTCGGTGAGGTCGCCATCGCCCTCAGCCGCCGGCCAGTAGTTCTCCGACTCCTGCCACAGGTAGGCGATCGCCGTCGTGGCATCGTCCATCGTGAGGCGGTATACACCCTTCGTGGTGCCGCCGGCGAGCCGCTCGATCGCCTCCAGCCTCCGCCCGCGACCCAGTGCGGCCCGGGCCGCCCCCGCCAACTGGTCCGGTGTCACTTTCCGAGGTGCCACGTCCACAACCCGCCTTTCCGGCTCGACAGCCCGGGCACCCTACGCGATCAACCTCTCGGCGCCGAACGGATTGTTCCGAGACCTCGACCATCCAAGACAGGTTTCTGGGGATTGCAGGGTGCACCCGAATGCGAGCGCCGCAGCCCGGGACCGTCCTGCTCGATGGTGCAAGTGCATGGGCCTGCACGTACACCATCCGGATGATGTTCTTCCTGCGACTCCTGGCCCTGCTGAGACACCAAACTCTGCCTGACAACGGGGTTCTGGGCTTGCAACCCACGACTGCCATGTGGACCCGTCTGGCCGACCTCGCCGGGTGGCCTGGCCGGCACCTCGACTCCTTCCAGGACGCCTTCTGGGCTCCCCGGAACGCGTACGACGCAGGGGAGTTGAGTGATCTCGCCTACTGGGGGAAGGTGCTCGGCCATCACCCCCGGCCCGCGGCGGTGGCTGCGCACCCTGCGCGCGGCCGATACCGCCATGTGGGCGCGCACTGACCCGCGCGTCCTCGACATCCTGTGCCGCGCCCGGGCCGCGGGGCTGACGATGGTGCTGTTCTCCAACGCCCCGGCCCACCTCAGCGACGTTCTGGATGCCACTGACTGGCGGCGCGAACTGATGACCGGCGCCTTGTACTCGGCCCGTCTGGGCCTGTGCAAGCCCGATCCGGCCGCCTACGAACACGCCCTGTCCGCCAACGGCGTCGCTGACCCAGCGCGTGTGCTGTTCGTCGACGACCGCGAGGACAACTGCCGGTCCGCCGCCGAGCTTGGCCTGCGCACCCTCCACTGCACCGGCCAACGCGCAGATCTGGAACAGCAGTTGCTGCCCGCCCTGGCGGACAGCGCCGATTCCTGACCCCGCACCGCGCTGCTCACCCCCCAGACTCACCCCCAGGACCTTTGTGCCCGATACCGAAGAGATCGACGGCGACGTCTACGTCTCTCCCCGCTACCTCGCCGGCAGCACCGCCATCGCAGACCCTGCCCTGGATCCGCTCCTCGCGCTCGGCTTCGACCTGCGTCACGACGACCTCGGAAACGCCTACGTCACCGCTCCCGACCACCGCGTCCGACTTGGATTCCTGCCCGAGGGGGACGACGACGGGCTGTGGCGGATCAGCTCCTCACCGGCCAGTCAACCTCAAGACCGCACATCACGACCTCCTGGCCCGGCTCACCGCAGCCTGCCGCGAGATGACCCAACTGGCCGCCAGCATCCGGGGCTTCGCCGAACTCCTGACGCCTCGCGATGGAAAAGCCGACGGGCTCTCGCGCTGGATCGTCCAAGTCCGCGCAATCGGCCTGCCTCATCTGCACTCCTTCACCCGGGGCCTGGACCGTGACCACGACGCCGTGATCGCCGCGCTCACGCTCCCGTACAGCAGTGGCCCCACCGAGGGCGTCAACACCAAGACCAAGCGGATCGCGCGCCAGATGCATGGACGAGCAGGCTTCGCCCTGCTTCGCCACCGCATCCTCCTCGGATGGCGGCACATTCCGTCACCACCAAATGTGAGCCAGGGCCGTTGATTGAATGCCATCCAGCCCCGTTTCACAAGCGCACAACATTGCATCGTGCGCTTCGCTCCCACCGCGGCGTCCTCTGGGCTGTCCAGGGCCGACGTGATGCAATGAATCTTGCCATTGCCAGTGGCCGAGGGCCGCTGGCATGTGCGCGGCCCCCTGCGGCTCACCAGCCCTGCAAGTGGCCCCTCCCCGCCACGCCCCACAAGGGAGAGGCGTCATGATCATGATCGTTTCCAGGCAGGTGTGCCCGCCTGCGAACGCTCTTTATTACTTGGTGACGGCCGCCGTGCGCCCAGTGCATTGCGGTGAACCTCGACCGGATCCGCCGCCGAGCCGCGCATCAAAGTGTCCTGCCGAAGAACGGTTACCGGGCGGGCGGCGTCAAGGTGCCGGAAGACCTGCCCTGGCGCAGGGGGGAGAGCCTCGGGTAGTCACCCTGACGAGAGTCTCGGCCGGCAGCGGCGACCACCGCAGTCCTCATCGCGGAGACACACAGCAGAGCCGGTGCTCCCATTGCGGAGCGTCGCCGCCATGCCGGGGAAAGAGCACCGCAGCCCCAAGGGGAGGCTGGTTGGTACCCTCGCGCGCTTGCGAACGGGCTTCTTCCGAGACCACCGCGAACGCAGAAGTGAGGGAATGGCGGGATCCGGGCGCGGTTGAACTCAGAACCAACTGTCGCTCGGCGCGGTCCCTGCCCACACTGGGAGCGACAGCGCCTGTGAGCAGGCCTAACGGTGGGCCCGCGCTGCTCCGCTCAGGGGCTGGGCCCCACTTCTCGTTGCGGTGAGACCTTCTCATGTCGCCGATACCGTCCCAGGCATCGGGCCATCCCCTGGCGGCGCTGCTGGCCGAGGCGCAGTGGAGCCGGGCGGACCTGGCAAGGGCCGTCAACGCGCTCGGGCACGAAGCCGGCTACAGGCTGCGCTACGACCGTTCGTCGGTCGCCCGCTGGATGACCGGCACGCACCCTCGCCCGCCCGCGCCGGCCCTCGTGGCACAGGCCCTCAGCCGCCGCTGCGGCCGCCTGGTCACCCCGCAGGAAACCGGTCTCGTGCACAGCGCACCCTCGCGCCCGCCCCACACACATGACCTGGACGGAGAACACGGCGACGCGGTCCGTGCCACTCATGACCTGTGCGACATCGATGTGCGTGGCGATGACCGCGTGACCCTCACGGGCATCGCCTACCAGGTGGGTCCCGTGCCCCTGTGGCCGCCGCCGCGACCGCGCCCCGTACTCGCCCACGGCCACCGACCCTCCCGCCACGACCTGCGCTACCTGGACGAGCTGACCCACCACTACGCCGCCCACACCGAACGGCACGGCGGCGGGCGCGCCCGGACCGCCCTCGCGGCGATTCTTCGCGACGAGGCCGTACCTCTGCTCAGAGCACAAGCACCTCAGGCACTCCATCAGCAGCTGCTGGCCTCAACGACCCGTCTGGTCTACCTCCTCGCCACGATGACCAGCGACACCGGCTGGAACGGCCTCGCCCAGCGGTACCACCGCACCGCCCTGGCCCTGGCGCACGAGGCTGACGACCGACCCCTGTACGCGGTCACTCTTCGCGCCATGAGCACTCAGGCGCTGCTCCTCGGCCACCCCCATCACGCCATCGACCTCGCCGAGGCCGCACTGAACACCGCGGACAACCGCGCAACCCCCGCCCAGTCGGCATTCCTGCTCGCCCAGCGCGCACACGCACACGCACTCACCGGTACACGGCACCAGGCCATAGCCGACCTACTGGAAGCCGAACGCCAGCACGCACGGGCCGACAGCCCACCAGGCCCCTTCACGCAGTACCCACGCGCCGCACTCGAATACCAGCGCGCAGCCGTCTTCCACACACTCGGCGACCACCAAGCCCAGCTGGAGGCCCTGCGCGCCTCCCTGGCCCACCGCAACCCCGCCCAGCGCCGCCCCTACGCACTCACCCAAGCGCGGCTGGCCGAAGCCGTCACAGACCTGGGCCACATCGAAGCAGCAGCCGCCTTATGGCACGGCTTCCTCGACCACTACCCGCAACTGCACTCCGTCCAGGCCCACCACGCCCTCAACCGTCTGGAAACAGCCCTGGCCCGCTTTCCGCACCAGCCCGCCGCCACTGCTCTCCGCGAGCGCGCGCGAGCCCTGTCCACCGCGCAGCCCGCTACCCGGACTCCTATGACTTGACATGCCGCGCAGCGGCTGGCTGCGGTGTCGGCAGGCGCGATGGCTGTCTGCGCGGACGGTGAGGACGCCTCCGCTCAGACCGCTCAACCGACTCGGCCTCACCCAGGATCCGGGCCACCAGAAAAGGGTCGTTCATACCGCCAGCATCACCACGGAAGTCCGCGCGTGCCTGGCCGGCAGGGCCAACGGTGTGAGTGAAGCTGACCCTTGATCTACGCGGGCTGCCGGATGCGGTTCCTGATCCGGGACCGGCAGGGAAAGTACACCGCCCTGTCCAATGCCATCGAACTTTGCCCGCACCCCGCTCGCACCCCGGACACGCACCGGGCGCCGCGCCTCGCGGTCGGCGGCCCGCTGCGCGGGCCAGTTTGGTCCGGCTCCGGGCACCGATCTCACAAGTGCGCAATGTTGCACGGTAAGTCACACATGCACCGCTGGCGGGCCCTTTGCCGAGCCGGTGTATCGCGGTGCACTGGGAGCTCTACCCGGCCATCGCCCGGGGACAACGCCCCGGACGCGGCCGCAAGTCCTGGACGCCGAGGAAGGCACCCCGATGCCTGCCACCCCCACACCGTTCCCGCCCGGCCCCGCCTTGAGACGACCAGCCCCCGCCCACACAGCTTCTGGCGCCTTGCCGCTACTCGGTCACTCGGGAAGGTACGCCCTTCGCATGCTCCGCGAGCTCGATCCACAGACATCCTTTTGAGCATGCCTCCGCGGAGGGTCGGTTCTCCATCCGCCGCAGCTGATCCCCGCATTTCCAACTGCCGCGCTGCAAGAGGGAGGCGGGACCCGGTACCGCAGGCGGCAAACCG
This sequence comes from Streptomyces sp. NPDC006385, assembly GCF_040612485.1. Taxonomy (NCBI): domain Bacteria; kingdom Bacillati; phylum Actinomycetota; class Actinomycetes; order Kitasatosporales; family Streptomycetaceae; genus Streptomyces; species Streptomyces sp. NPDC006385. Next base: position 14,892 of record NZ_JBEXQG010000076.1, on the reverse strand, counting down.
CACTACCGCAGGCACGGAGGAGTTCTGGGAGCATGACGGATCATTGGCCCGACGGCGTCACGGTCATCACCGGCGAAGGGGAGGACCCGTACCAGTGGCGGGTGGAGAGAACATACGCGGATTCTCCGGCCCTGTGGGAGCGGGTCCTCGGGCGTGATCTCTGGTTTCAGTTCGGCACCTACGATGCCTCAAAGCCTTTGACGCTGGACGAGGCTGCGGCCCGCTACATGGGACAACAGCTGGACCTGGCGCATGACGGCGGGCTGTTGGAAATCCCGGGAAGGATCCTGGATGTCGGGTTCGGCTGGGGCGCGGGCCTGGCATACCTGGCGGAGCGATATCCGGGCTGCCGCCGCTTGGACGGGGTGAACGTCAGCCCGGTCCAGTGCCAGCATGCGGCCGAGCGGCTTCGGGCGCGGGCGCTGCTGGACCGGGTCAGTCTCTTCCAGTGCAACGCCCGGGATGTCCACCTGCTGCCCGATCCGGAACTCCTGTACGACCTGGTGGTGGCGCGCGGCAGCATCACACACTTTCCCAACCCGGTCCTGGAAACCGCGATGCGGGGCCTGGCGGCCAGGACCAGTGAGGGGGCCGCCGTGGTTATCTCCGAGAACCTGTACGACATCCCGCTGGCCGAATACCGTTCCGCCGTGCCCGATTCCGTCGACCGGATGGCCTGCGGTAACCGCAAGACACCCGACTACTTGTGTCAGGTCCTGGACCACAGCGGCTTCGAGGTGACCGACATCCGCAAGCTGCCCTCACCGGGCGACGCCGTCCGCTGGCTGGAGGAGATCAAGCACAACATCGCGACCCGGCTGTCCCTACCGCTGCCCGGAGCTCTGGCCGAGCTGCGCGACCAAGTGGAGAACCTGCTCGCCGCCGCCCAGGCGGGCACCATCTCCGTCTACAGCGTCATCGCTTACAGGCGCCCCCGGTGAACACCCCAGCCTGCTACGGAGCGAGCCTGCTCGACGCGGGGATCGCTGCTGACTGCCCGCGCCACCCCGACACCGACCGCCCGGAGAAGTGCGGTGAGTCCGGCAAGGGCAAGTGGGACGCGGCGGCGGCGCCGACCGCGTCCGACTGGGGCGGTTCGTTCCGCGGCGTGCCGACGGCGGGTGGGAACGTCCATGCCTGCCGATGAGATCGGCCAGGTGCTGGACCGTGTCATCGGCCGGCTGCACCTGCGGGTGCACCCGGACGTCCAACGCCTGGAACAGCAGGCCCTGGCGTGGTTCGAGGCCCTCGACCTGCCCGGCCTGTCCCCAGCGTGCCGTGCTCGGCTGCATTCCTCGGAGCTGGGAACAGCGGTAGGTGCGCTATTCCCGTCGGCCGACTACGCCGCACTGCTGTGGTGGAGCAAATTCACCTACTGGAACCTGGCCTTCGACGACGCGTACGCGGAGGACAACGCCGCCGCGGACTTGGTCGGATTCTTCCAGCAGGCCGGCCGGGTCTGGCTCGCGTCACACGACACCCCGGCTCCCGAGCCGTCCGGCTCCGCGTTCGCCGCCGTGCTCAGGGACCTTCTGGGGGAACTGGACCTGCTGGTCTGCTACACCGTCGCTATCCGCGTCCGGCAGGCCCTGCGGGACTATCTCTTCGCTGCCGCGTGGGAGGCCACCGCCCTCCTGGCCGAGCAGCGGCCGGATCTGGAAACCTACCGCAGCTTCCGGCGGCATGTCCAACTACAGCTGATCAACATTGAATTCGTCGAGCATCTGCCCGGACTTACCCTCACCGGCCCCGAACGGCAGGACTCAAGGGTCTGTGCCATCCGCGCCCTCGCCTCCGACATCAGCAACCACATCAACGATCTCTGCTCTCTGCCACTCGAATTCGCTGCCGGTCGTGGCGTCATGCCCATCACTGGCTTCGGCGAACACAAGCTCGATCAATACCTCGGCGAACTGCGCGGGCAATGCCTGGAACGCGTCGAAGCCCTCCAGAATTTGAAGACCGCAACGGCCGTCGACCCGAAACTGCACTCCTACTGCACCGCCGTGTGCCAGTGGGTCGCCGGTGTGGCCTGGTGGCACGAACGGGCTCGCAGTCACCGCTACAGCGGATAGCCGATCACTGCACTGCAAGTCCCCCTCACAGATCCCTCATCCCGCGTCAGCGGTGAGAACAGCCGCGGCCATGCTGAGGTCCGGCTGTACGGAACACCACCGTGCTGGTGGGGTGGAGCAGGTCGATGACTGTCTTGCGGCGCTCAAGGTCGGAACGCCCCTGATGTCTGCCCCACCAGGACATGGGCGTTGACGTGTTCCAGCCTGTGGGTGGCCCGGAGCTGCGCGAGACGGTCGAGGTCGGTGCCGTACAGGTCCTTGAGAAGTGGTGCGTCGAGGTCGTTGGTGCCGTACAGGTAGGGACGCCCGCCGAGGTCGCGGCAGCGTTCCAGGAGAGTGCGCAGCGCGCGGCGGGTGGCGGCGACGGCCAGGGGGTCGCGGCGGTCGACAAGGGTGTACATGCCCACCCCGAGTGAGACGGGCACCGGTCCGGCTGGGGCGAAGGCGAAGCGTGTTGCGTCGGGAGGGCGGCGTACCAGCAGGACGTACATCGCCTTGAGGGTGCGGCTCAGCGGTGGGCGCCGGCGGTGGGCGTCCACGGTGGCGAGCATCGGAGCGAACTGCTCGGCGGGCATCACGTAGTCGGTCCACATGCGCACATGGCCGGGGAAGGCGGCAAGCCAGCGTTCGCGGCGCTCGTGCAGGGCGAACGGCAGGTCGGGCACGATGGTGCAGTCCTGCGGGCGGCAGGGGCGGGGGGCGTCGGTGTACCAGCCGGTCTCCGTGTGGAGGTCGCCGCCGCTGAGGTAGGCGTTGTAGTGCTCGATGTCGTCCCGGTCTGCGATTCGCTCGGCGTACGCGGCGAGTTCGGTCACCGTGGTGTGCCGCACTCGGTGTACATGTGCATGGCGGTGATGGGGAACGGTGCGCAGCACGGCCCGTTCGATCAGTCCGGCCTGGCCGAGCCCGCCGAGCGCGAACCTGAACAGCTCCGGGTGCGCGGTGCGCGAGCACCAGCGGGGCACACCCGTGCCGTCGGACAGCAGGATCCGCTCGACTTGGTCGCACTGCAGGCCGTGGCGCACCGAGTTCAGGCCCATGCCGCCCACGGAGAGCGTGCCGCCGACAGACATGTGCAGGTAGTCGGTGAGCACGGGTGCGGTCCGGCCGCGCCGGTTCAGCTCTTGTTCCAGCCCGTACCAGCTCATGCCGGCCGGCACGTCGACCAGGTCGCCGCCGAGGTCTCGGACCTCGCTGCCCGGTGTGTCCGGCGCGTAGGTGACGAGCAGGTCGCCGTTGGTGACGGTCTGCCCGTCGCAGGAGTGGCCTGCCCCGCGCAGCGTGAGCGGCCTGCCGGAGGAGAGCAGTGCGGCGGAGGATGTGCCGGGCATCCGGTGCACAGCCCGGGGTACGGCGCGACGTACGGCGCCGAAATCGGTGGTCGGTTCGATGCCGGTCATCGAGGAGCGTCCGAAGTCAGGGGGCGCGGCCCGCGGTAGCCCGTGCCACGGTCGATGATCCGTACGGATGCAGCCATCCGCTCCTGGATCTCCCGCAGTTCGGGATATGCGGCGAGGGTGTCGATGAGTCGTCCGTGCAGGTCGTGCACCCGGGTGTTGTTGCAGTACCAGTGGAGCAGGTAGTCGCCCTGGTACCAGATCCGTCCGGAGACGGCGTCGGTGCGCCCGCAGTAGGGGGCGAGGCGGCCTTGCCACAGCTCGGGCGGAATGGTGAGCAGCGGTGGCGTCCCGGTCTGCGGATTGCCCGGACCGAGGTCCCCGTTCCAGCGGTACTGCAGATCGGCCCGCCAATTGTCCGGGCCGGTACGGGTGATCCGGCCGCTCCATTCGCTGCGGGGGGCTGGGTCGCCGAACCGCCTCCCCCAGGCCAGGTTGTCGCGATTCGCCAGCTCGGGGACGAGCTCCGGGGGCACCCGCTGTCCGTTCACGGGAGGGATGACGTACAGGCCGGCGAAGCCGCCGAAAAGCGGTGCGTCGGGGTCAAAGCGTGCCGAGGGGCCGCCGAGACAGGAGGGGGCGGGCAGTGTGAAGATGTTGTGGCCTCGGAGGCTGATCCGGCTGCCCTGCCAGGGGATGTCCTGCCAGTGCGGGCTCATGTCGACCGTGAAGACCCGCCGTTCCCAGCCGGGTCCGGGCTCCACCGCGCAGGCGGGGTTGAGCCCGGCCAGGCTCAGCACCGGCGGTGCTGGCTTCCCGGCCACCGGTTCAGTAGTGGACCTGTTCGCCGACACCTGTCACCTCCTCCTGGTTGGTGAGGAGCGTTTGCGCGTCTTTGTCGGTCAGTTGGTAGCCGCGCCCGGCGAACCAGGCGGCCAGTTCGGCCGGGCCGTCGAAGGGGATGGCGTCGCACAGTGCGTCGTACAGGGTGGCGTCGTCGGTGATGTCGGAGATGAAGTCGCCGTAGCTCTTCACTGGAGTTCCTCCAGGGGGCGTGCGAGCAGCCGGTACTGCTCGGCGAGTGAGGGCAGTTGCAGTTCGTCGGCGAGTGCTGTGGCGTTGGACAGGTGGGTGCGGATGAGCCGGGCGCCGGCGACGTATCCGCCCGCGCGCAGTGCGTTGAGCAGTGCCGTCCGCTCGTGGTCGGCGCCCGGATCTGTGTGGACGCCGTGCCAGCCGTTCCGGTGCCGCGGTGGGAGCAGGTGGAAGATCGCGGTGGGCTGCCCAGCGGCGGCGTCCGCGGCACAGTCCCGCAGATCGTCCAGAGCGCGCCAGGCCAGGCAGAACTCCTCGTACATCTCCCGCAGCGACACCTGCCGTTCGGGCCCGTGGCCGGCAAGGGCGGCCGTGAGCAGCGGGGCGATCAGCCAGGTTGCCGACTGCCCTCGGAAGACTGCCTCGTAGGAACTCAGGTCCTCCTGCTCCGGGGGGTTGTGGATGTGCGTGAAGTACCGCTCGACCAGGGGCTCGACGATCAGCTCGGAGCCCGGGACGTCTTCGCTCAGCCGCGCCAGACACGCTCGGAACTCGTTCCATGCCTCTGTCCTCAGATGGAGGAAGAGGTGGTCCACCGGCAGATCGCCGTCGGCGAGGTGGTCGTCGAGCAGATGCAGGAACATCGCGGCAGCCTGAGCTCCGAGCGCGTCGAGGACCCGGTCGCCGTTGACGTGTCGGTGGGTCGTGCCGGCTGCCAGGCAGGGGATGACGGTCCATGCCGGGGCGTAGTACTTGTCGTAGAACCGGGCTACGTTCCGCGCGCTGCCCTGACACAGCCCGATCTGGAGGGCAAGCAGCGCGGTGTCCCGCAGGGGGGTGGGCATCCTCGCGCACAGTGCCGGGATCCTGCCGTTCAGCCAGCGGCACAGAGCTTGGTGCTCCGCCGTGAGTGGAACCTCGCCGAAGTTCAGCGACGCCAGGTCGGAGAGCACGAGAGAAGGAGGTGAAGGCCACGGCGCAACCAGGGGTGATTCCGTGAGATCGGCGTTGGGCGTTTTGTGCCGGTCGGCGACGGCCATCGCATGCCCTACCTTCCTCATGCGCCCGTGACGGTGCCGGACACGCGGGTTTCCACATGCAGGTCGCAGCGCAGATCAGCCTGTGCACCGATCTCGATGGCCTTCGCATCGGGATGGCGGCCTCGTGCGATGGGGCAGTAGAAGGGCGGGATCGTGAGTTGGGTCGCAGATGTCATGATTCCTTCCGAGGGCGGATGGCTTGAGTGCTGTTGACCGTTGCTTCGGCTCGCAGGTTGCGGCGGAGCTCTTTGGGCAGCGAGAAGGCGATCGACTCGTCGGCGGTCTTGACCGTCTCGACGTCTTCGTAGCCGCGCTGAGCCAGCCACTGCAGGACGTCGTCGACCAGGACTTCCGGCACGGACGCGCCCGCGGTGACGCCGATTGTGGTGACGCCCTCGAGCCAGGTCTCGTCGATCTCCGAGGCGAAGTCCACCAGGTAGGAGGCCTTGGCGCCGGCGCCGAGGGCGACCTCGACCAGGCGCTTGGAGTTGGAGGAGTTGCGGGAGCCGACCACGATGACCAGGTCGGCCTCGGCGCCCATCTGCTTGACCGCGAGCTGGCGGTTCTGCGTGGCGTAGCAGATGTCGTCGCTGGGCGGGGAGATGAGCTGCGGGAACTTCTCCTTCAGCGCGTCGACGGTCTCCATGGTCTCGTCGACGGAGAGGGTGGTCTGGGAGAGCCAGACGACCTTCGACTCGTCGCGGACCTCGACGTTGGCGACGTCGGACGGGCCGTCGACGAGCTGGATGTGGTCGGGGGCCTCGCCGGACGTGCCGATGACCTCTTCGTGGCCCTCGTGCCCGATCAGGAGGATGTCGTAGTCCTCCTTGGCGAAGCGGACGGCTTCCTTGTGGACCTTGGTGACCAGCGGGCAAGTGGCATCAATGGTGGCCAGCTTCCGCTCCGCGGCCTCCTCGTGCACGGTCGGGGCCACACCGTGCGCCGAGAACACCACGATGTTGCCCGGCGGCACCTCCTCGGTCTGCTCGACGAAGATGGCGCCCTTCTTCTCCAGGGTTTTGACGACGTACTTGTTGTGCACGATCTCGTGGCGGACATAGATCGGGGCCCCGTACTGCTCCAGGGCCTTCTCGACGGCGATCACGGCGCGATCCACGCCCGCACACCAGCCGCGCGGTGCGGCCAGCAGTACCCGCTTGCCGGCCGGGAGGTCCGGTGTGGTGGTCATGAGGTCCTCCGTACGGCGTGCTGGGCGAGCCGGCGCAGGTGGGCGTGGCGGGCGGATGCATCGCGCGGGGCGAGAGCGACGAGCACGGTGTGTTTGCCTTCCCGTAAGTCCTCCAGGCGGGACTTCCCGGTGGTGGCCGGGTCGCCGAAGACGCCGAGGAGGTCGTCGCGTAGCTGGAACGCTTCGCCCAGCGGCGTGGCACAGGCGGACAGGCCGTGCAGCAGCTGTGGCGGGGCGGCGCCGAGGACCGCGCCGACATGAAGGGGGCGTTCACAGGTGTATGCGGCGGTCTTGTAGCGGATGATCGTCAGGGCGCGTTCCAGGTCCGGGGTGGGCATGCCGGTGGCGGTGACGTCCAGGTACTGGCCGTAGATCACCTCGGTGCGCATGGTGCGCATGGTGTGTACGACGGGAAGTACGGCGGCGAGCTGGCGGCTGGTCAGGCCGGAGGTGTGGAGGAGTTCGTCGGCCCAGGTCAGGGCGAGGTCGCCGACGAGGATCGCGCAGGAGGTCCCCAGGCTTTCGGCAAGGGGGGCAGGGCGGTGTGCCGCGTGGCGTGTGGCCAGGGTGCGGTGGACGGTCGGTGCGCCGCGGCGGGTGGAGCTGTTGTCGATGATGTCGTCGTGGATGAGGCAGAAGGCGTCCTGGGCGGCCTGCGTGGGGAGGTTCCGGGCCGTGGCCGAGGCCGCTTTGTTCTGAAGGAACTGGTGGAGCACGGCGTCGACGTCGCGGCGCAGGCCCTCAAGGTCCGGCAGCCGGGGGGTATGCCGCAAGGGGGCGCTGGCGGTCATGACTGTTCAGCTGCCTCGGCGGTGTCGGGGCCAGGTTCCGCTGTCGGGGCGGCCGTGCTCGTCAGGGTCAGGGCTTCGTCGAGAAGGGCTTCGACGATCCGGGGTTCGGGCACGGTCCTGATGACCTGGCCGTGGCGGTAGATCTGGCCTTTGCCGTTGCCGCAGGACACCCCCAGGTCGGCTTCCCGGGACTCGCCCGGCCCGTTGACCACGCAGCCCATCACGGCGATGCGCAGTGGATGAGGGAAGCCGTCGAAGGCGGCTTCGACCTGGGCGGCGAGTTTGTGTATGTCGACCTGTAGCCTGCCGCAGCCGGGGCAGGAGACGATCTCCAGCTTGCGGGGGCGCAGGCCCAGGGAGGCCAGAATGTGGCAGCCGGCCTTGACCTGCTCGACCGGGTCGGCAGAAAGGGAGACGCGGATGGTGTCCCCGATGCCTTCTGAGAGCAGGATCCCGAAGGCGACCGCGGACTTGATGGCGCCCTGGAAGGCAGGGCCGGCCTCGGTCACTCCCAGGTGCAGGGGGTAGTCGCAGCGGCTCGCGAGGAGCCGGTTCGCGCTGATCATCGTGCGCGGGTCGTGGTGTTTGACCGCGATCTTCAGATCGGTGAAGCCGTGTTCCTCGAACAGCGAGCACTCCCACAGCGCGGACTCCACCAGGGCCTGCGGGGTTGCGGTGCCGTGCTTGGCGAGCAGGCGGGCGTCCAGGGAGCCTGCGTTGACACCGATCCGGATGGGCACTCCGGCCGCCGAGGCGGCCTTGGCGATCTCGGCGACACGGTCGTCGAAGCGTTTGATGTTGCCTGGGTTGACGCGGACCGCGGCGCAGCCGGCGTCGATCGCGGTGAAGACGTAGCGGGGCTGGAAGTGGATGTCGGCGATCACTGGGATCGGCGACTTCGCCACGATCCGTGGCAGGGCTTCAGCGTCATCCTGGGAGGGGACGGCGACGCGCACGATGTCGCAGCCTGCGGCCGTGACGGCAGCGATCTGCCGCAGCGTGGCGTCCACATCGGCGGTGTTGGTGGTGGTCATGGTCTGCACGCTGACCGGTGCGCCGCCGCCGACGGGCACCGTCCCGATGCGGAGTTGACGGGTGCGGCGGCGCACCGGAACCTGGGCGGAGGGCAGGGCGGGCAGGCCGAGGTCGATGGCGGTCACCGTGACTCTCCCTGTGTCCGATGGGGCACGGCCCGGTCACCGTTCCGGCCAGTGGTGGCGTTCAGCACCGTGCAGACGACGCCGGGGGCATCCAGCCTGGCCTGGGCCAACAGCTCGGAGCGGGGGCCGTGCGGGACGAAAGCCGGTGGCAGGCCGAGCACGTGGACGGGGGTGGTGACTCCGTGGTCTTGGCACAGCTGGACGAGGGCCGTGCCGACACCACCGGTGCGTACGCCGTCTTCGAGGCTCACGACCAGCTGGTGGCGGGCCGCCAGGGAGACCAGCGCGGGATTGACGGGCAGCACCCAGCCCGGGTCGGCGACCGTGCACCCGAGGCCGTGCTCGGCCTCCAGGACTCGGGCGGCCGCCACTGCCGCCGAGGCCAGGGGCCCGACCGGCACCAGCAGGACGTCCAGCGGCCGGTGCTTGCCGCGATGCAGGATGTCGACACCGTCCATCGATGCCAGGGCCTCGATCGGTGCGCCTGCGGTGGCCTTGGGAATGCGCAGAGCGGTCGGCCCCTCACCCCAGGCGACCGCCTCAGTGAGCAGTGTGCGCAGCTGTGTGGCATCCCGGGGGGCGGCGAGGCGCAGCCCGGGGACCATGGACAACAGGTTCAGGTCCCACATGCCGTGATGCGAGGGCCCGTCGGGGCCGGTGATGCCGGCCCGGTCCAGCGCGAACGTGACCGGCAGCCGGTGCAGGGCGACATCGAGGAGCACCTGGTCGAAGGCACGGTTCATGAATGTCGCGTAGATCGCGACGACCGGGTGCAGGCCGCCCATGGCCAGGCCGGCCGCGGAGGTCACCGCGTGCTGTTCGGCGATGCCGACATCGAAGACCCGCTGCGGGAAGCGTTCCTTCATCTCCCCGAGTCCGGTGGGCAGCAGCATCGCCGCACTCACCGCGACCACCTGCGGATGGGCGGCGGCAACCTCGGCGAGAACTTGTCCGAACACACTCGTCCACGATCGCGCCGGAGCGGTGACGGGTTGCGCGGTGTCCGGGTCGATGGCGCCGACAGCGTGCAGGCAGTCCGCCGTGTCCGTCTCGGCCGGCGCGTAGCCTTTCCCCTTGACGGTCATCACGTGCACCACCGTTGGCCGCCTGATCGTCCGGGCCCGGAGCAGCAGGTGCTCCACCTCGGTGGTGTTGTGGCCGTCGACGGGACCGAAGTAGACGAACCCGAGGTCGGTGAACAGATTCCGGCACGCCTCCGCCCCGCCGCCGTACTTGAGGACGCCCAGGTGCTCGGCGAGGGCGCCGGTGGTGGGGGCGTAGGAGCGGCCGTTGTCGTTGAGGACCACGATCACTGGACGGTCCTTCGCCGCGCCGAGATTGTTGAGCGCCTCGAACGCCATGCCACCCGTCAAAGCGCCGTCCCCCACGACCGCGACTACGGCCCGGTCCTGCTCGCCGGACAGTTGACGGGCCTTGGCCAGGCCGTCGGCATACGACAGGGCGGTGGAGGCATGGGAGTTCTCCACGAGGTCGTGTATCGATTCGGCCCGCGACGGATACCCCGACAGCCCGCCTCGCTGCCGCAGGGTGTCGAATTCGCCCTGACGAGTAGTCAGCAACTTGTGCACGTAAGCCTGGTGGCCGGTATCGAAGAGAAGCGCATCGCGCGGGGAGTCGAAGACCCGGTGCAGGGCGAGCGTGAGCTCGACCACCCCCAGATTCGGGCCCAAGTGCCCGCCCGATACGCTCACCTTCTCCACCAGGAACCGGCGAATCTCACCGGCTAACTGGGGCAATTGGTCCGCAGGCAGCGTGCGCAGTACGCCCGGGCCGGCCGCCCGCTCCAACAGCGGTGACAAGCTGTCCGGCAGGGCCGTCACCATCACCCACCTCCTCTCGCAAGACGCGCCGTAGCTCAGCTACAGGCGGCGCGTACCTTCAGGAGATCGGGCGCACGGTGGCAGCGGAAGGCCATTTCGCCGCTGACAGCGAGCATGCGCTGAAAGATTGCGCCCTTGTGAAGGGCTGCCGGGGCAATCAATTCACCCGAATGGAGCAGCCCGCCGGGCCGGGAGCCAGGGACGAGTGCAGGGTGGGTCCAGAACGAGCGGAAAGGAGGAGGACATTGAACGAGCTTCCCGGACTCTCCATCCTTCTCGGCCTTCTGGCTGACGAGGTGGCCCTGCTGGCCGACTGGCAGTTTGCCCTCGCGGCAGGCGACAGCGACTGACCCGTACCACCAGAGCGGCGGTCCCGGAAGGGGCCGCCGCTGACGTTGCGAGGAGTGACTGCATGGCTGCGCAGCCCACGTCCCGGCGCGATGTGGTCCTGGAGGAGTTGCACGGCCGCCGGATCGAAGATCCCTACCGGTGGCTGGAGGCCGACGACGACGCCTGCCAGGAGTGGCTGGCCGGGCAGGAGCAGTGGCTGGCGGCGCACGCGGGCGGGTGGGATGAACGTCCGGTGTTCCAGGCTTTGTTGCGCCGGTTCATGGACGCGGGCAGCGCGCTGGCTCCCGCGGTGTCGCCGCCGGTGTGGCGGCACGAGCGCCGGTTCCACCTGCGCTGCGGCGCCGGTCAGGAGCATCCGGTACTGGTGACCGCGGCGAGCGGCCACGACGAGCGCGTGCTGGTCGACCCGGTCGGCCTCGACCCCACCGGACGCACGACCCTGGACAGTTGGCGGCCCTCCTGGTCGGGCAGGCTGCTGGCCTATCAGGTTTCCTCGCAGGGCAGTGAGAGACCGGTGCTGCGCGTTATGGATGTGGCGGACGGGCGGCAGGTCGGCCCTCCCGTGGAACCGGGCAGGGCGAGTGCCGTGGCCTGGCTGCCGGACGACACCGGCTTCTATTACGTGACCTGCCCAGCGGGCGGTGACCGGCAGGTACGGCTGCGTCTGCTCGAAACCGCGCGGGATCCGGCCGAGGACCCAGTGGTCTTCGCCACCGCCGCACGGCAGCTGTCGGTGTCCACCAGCGCGGACGGCCGCCTGCTCGCGGTCAGCTGTGCCCCGGGCCCGCAGTGCGGCAACCAGGTCCACCTGGCCGACCTGCCCGCTTCCCCGGCCCGTGCTCCCGATCTGCGGCTGGTGCACGACGGCACGGACACGGGCGTACAGGCGCTGGTCCGGTTCGGTCCCCACGGCCTGCTGTACGCGATCACCACCGACGGGGCGCCCGGCGGGCGGGTCTGCCGGATCGACCTCGCCCGTCCCCACTCCACGGCGTGGACCGCGCTGATCACACCGGACCGGGACGATGTCCTCTCGGCGTGTGTCGCCCTGGTCGACCCGGACACCGCGGCCCTTCGGTTCCTGGTCGCATCCGCGCGGCGTGGCGTGGCCCGTCTGTCGCTGCACGACGACACCGGCCACCTGCTGGCCGAGATCGGCACCCCGGGAACCGGCTGCGGCACGGTCATGAACCTCACCGCGCCCCCCGGCGAGGCGGACCAGGCGTGGTTCACCTACACCGACTTCCTCAACCCCCCGGCGGTCTACCGTTTCAGTCTGCGGGACCGGCGTTGCCGACCGGACACGCCGGCTGATCACCGGGCCGCCGCACCACCGTCCGTGGCGGGGCCCGTCACGCCCGTGGTGCGGCAGACGACCTGCACGTCCGAGGACGGCACCGACGTACCGCTGCTCCTCATCGCCCCGGAGGGATGCGGCCCGGGCCCGCACCCCACCCTGCTGACCGCCTACGGTGGTTTCGGAGCCACCGCCGCCCCCGCGTATTCCCCCACCATCCTGGCCTGGGTCACGGCCGGCGGCGTCTATGCCATCGCCGGAGTGCGCGGCGGAGGGGAACAGGGCGCCACCTGGCATGCGGCCGGCCGGGGAGTCAACAAGCCCGCAGCCTTCGCCGACTACGCCGCGGCCACACGGTGGCTGATCGACCAGGGCTGGACCGCCCCTGGGCGACTGGCGGTCAAAGGCGCCTCGCACAGCGGCCTCATGGCCGCCGCCGCGATCACCCGCGAACCGCACCTGTACGCCGCGGCCGTGTGCTCCGGCGCGCTCACCGACATGGTCCGTTACCCCCTGCTGGGCATGGGCCAGTGGTGGATCAACGAGTTCGGCGACCCGCAGAACCCGGACCACCTGGACGTCCTGCTGAGTTACTCCCCCTACCACCAGGTCAGGCCCGGCACCCCGTATCCCGCGGTACTGCTGATCACCGCCCGCACCGATGCCCGTGTCGGTGCCGCGCACACACGGAAGTTCACCGCGGCTCTCCAGCACGCCACCACCAGCGCAAAGCCCGTCCTGCTGCGCTGCGAGGACGGCGTCGGCCACGGCCCGCGTGCCCTCTCCCGCTGGATCGACCTGGAAGCAGACGCCCTGGCCTTCTGCGCTGTCCACACCGGACTCCACCCCGGGACCCAGCCCGCCCATCACGGCCGTGCCAGGTGAGCGCGCCGGAGCGCACAGCCGCCGCATCAACCGCGGCCTGCATCGGGACTGTAAACCGTTCGGTGTAACTCCCGATCATGGAAGACGCATCGAACTGAGGCCCAGTTGGCGCACCAGTCGAAGTGAGAAGGCGGGCACCCGATGCGGTCGCCAGGGCAGACGGAGCCTTGTGATCTCCTGCGTGCTTGCCTGGGCGGTGTAGCGCAGTTCAGCGAGGTCGCGGGTGCGCCGGAACCGCAGTGCGCCAGGGTGGCCTGCCCGCTGCAGTACCTGCCCGAGTGGGCCGTGGGGTCCCCGGGTGAACAGGTGGGTGCCGAAGTCGATGCGGAAAGCCGAGCTGGTCGTAGCCCGCAACTGCCGCCCAGATGCTTGTTCTTTCCAGCAGGGTCACCGGGAGTCCGGCGTGTGCCAGCAGGAGGGTCAGTGCGGACCCGCCGATGCCGGACCCGATCACCACAGCGCGTGGTGCCCGTACGGCCGCCGTCGCCTGCTGATGCGCCGTTGTCTTCACCAGGTGCCGATTCATCCTTGCGTCCCTGTTTGCCTCGACTCTGTGTTGGGCTTCGTGGCCGCCGGTGAAGGGCGCAACGCGGTCGCACTCTTGAGCTTTACTTGCTGCGAGCGGCCGTTCCCAGGACCACCGGGTGGCTCACTTCGCCGGTGCGCCTTGTTCACTCAGGGGGACATGCTGGACGGGGGCAGGGATGCGGGGGACGGCGCCGTAGCGGCGGGTGCGGCGGGCGTACTGTTCGATCGCGTGCCACAGGTCGCGGCGGTCCACTGCGGGCCAGGGGGTGTCGAGGAACAGCAGCTCGGCGTAGGTGGCCTGCCAGGGAAGGAAGTTGGAGGTGCGCTGGTCGCCGCCGGTGCGCAGGAGCAGGTCGACGTCAGGCAGTTCGGGGACCTGTAGGTAGCGGGCGAAGGCGTGCTCGGAAACCGAGCCGGGGTCGATCCGCCCGGCGGCCGCTTCCTGGGCGAGTTTCGCTGCGGCTGCCGTGATCTCGGCGCGGCCGCCGTAGTTCACGCACATGGTCAGGGTCAGTCCGGTGTGGTCGCGGGTGGTCCGCTCGGCCTCGAGGAGTTTTTCGATGACGTCGGCCGGGAGGCGGGAGCGCGCGCCGGCCCAGCGCACGCGGAGGTCCAGTTTGTCGTCCACCATGCGACGCACGACCTGGGGGATTTCGTACATCAGGGTCTGCAGTTCGTCGGCCGGGCGTTTCCAGTTCTCGGTGGAGAACGCGTACAGGGTCAGGTATTTCAGGCCGATCTCCAGGGCACCGTGGACGACGTCGACCAGTGCCTCGACGCCTTGCCGGTGGCCGTCGGTGCGGGGCAGGCCGCGGGCGGTGGCCCAGCGGCCGTTGCCGTCTATCACGATCGCGACGTGCCGGGGCATGGCTTCGCCGGACAGTTGGGGTGGGCGGGCGCCCGAAGGGTGGGGAGGCGGAGCGACGGTCGGGCGGCGCTGAGCGGCGGGTGAGCGCGTCTCTTCGGCCCCGCCGGGCCGTTCGGGCATCTCGGCCGGTGCGAGTTGTGGCGGGCAGGGCTGGATGGGGAAGGGGAACAGGCCCCAGGCCAGCGCGGCCTTCGCCCGGGCGGGCAGCAGCAGGCGCAGCCGGGCGCCTCGTGGCAGGGCGGGGCGGCGGTGCAGCAGGGAGGCGGGGGCGTCGGCCGCGGCCTTCAGGCGCAGCCGGTACAGGTCGGTGTAGGCGCCGAGCGCGATGGCGACCGCCGGGTGCAGCACCGGCGGCAGTGGCGTGCGGTCCAGCCAGGTGCGGGCCCGGCCGGCCAGGCGGCGCACCAGGTCCTCGAACGCCGGGGTGACGGAGCAGGAGTCGGCGGGCGCGTGGTGGACCGCGTCGGGGCCGCAGCTCCCGGCCGACGCGGTGGT
>NZ_JBEXQG010000075.1:0-37972 GCF_040612485.1 Streptomyces sp. NPDC006385 | reverse complement strand
AGGCGGCCGCGAGCGATCGAAATCGTCCCAGGTGGCAAACCCCTCCGGCGGCGGCGATACGACGTACCCCAACACCTCGCACCAGAAACGAGCGACGCGCCCGGGCTCTGCGCAGTCGAAGGTGACTTGGAACTGCTTGATCGACGCCATCGGGCCACCATAGTGGCGCGTGCTGTTCACCAGACATCGCTTCGCGGCCGATGACCCGACACAGCAGCGGTGCGTCCCCGCACAGGTGACGACGGCCTTGTAGGCCGCCCACGCTGCGGCAGCGCCACTCGGCGTCAGTCAGATCGGTCGGATCAGTCAGATCAGTCAGATCAGTCGTTCGGCGTGGCGGGCGCTGCCGTGCTGGAGCGTGCGGTTCGCGGTCCATGCAGGGTGCCGGCCACGAGGGCGAGGAAGGGGACGGCCGCGAGGACGATACTGACGGTCGCGCTTCCGCCGGTGACGAGGGTGAAGTTGGCCAGCACGAGCCACAGGCCGGCCAGCAGGCCGAGGACGGCGAGCGCGGGCGCGATGCGCGTCTGCCAGGTCTTGCCCGGGGCGAGGCCGGGGTTGCGGGCGAAGAAGACCAGGACCGCGACGGAGGTGGTGAGCATCAGGATGACCATGCCCACGGTGGAGACGCCGGCCATGGAGCCGAACACCCCGATGAGTGGGTCGAGTTGGAGCAGGGCGCAGCCTGCCACCAGGACCAGTGCGGTGACGCTCTGCACCACCGAGGACGTGGCCGGCGAGTGGTGGCGGGGGTGGACCGTCCCCAGGCGGGCGGGCAGGAGGTTCTGGCGGGCGAGGGTGAAGGTGTAGCGGGCGATGACGTTGTGGAAGGACAGGACGCAGGCGAAGAGGCTGCTGAGCAGCAGCACCTGCATGACGTCGCGCAGGGCGGTGCCGACGTACGCCTGGGCGGTGTCCATGAGCATGTTGCCCTGTCCGTCGACCGTCCGCTGTGCCACGGCCGCGGCGTCGCCGGTTCCCGCGGCGAGCACCAGGGCCCAGCAGGAGAGGGTGTAGAAGCCGCCGATGATCAGCACGGCCAGGTAAGTGGCCCGGGGGATCGTCCGGTCGGGGTTGCGTGCCTCGTCGCGGAAGACCGCGGTGGCCTCGAAGCCGATGAAACCGGTGAGGGCGAAGAGCACGGCGATACCCAAAGGCCCGGACAGGGCGGCGTGCGGGGTGAACGATTCCCCGGTGATGCCGTGGGCCCCGCCGTGGGCGAAGATGACGGCGTCCAGGACGACCACCACGGCGATCTCCAGGACGAGGGCGACGCCGAGCACCTTGGAGCTCAGTTCGATGTGGCGGTAGCCGAGGTACGCCACGACGCCGGCCGTGGCGAGTGCCCAGGCCCACCACGGCAGCGAGAAGCCGATGCCGAAGCCGTGCAGCGCCTCGTTGACGGCCCAGCCCAGGTACCCGTACACGCCGACCTGGATGGCGGTGTAGGCGACGAGCGCCACGGCCGCCGTGCCCACGCCCATGCGGCCGCCCAGTCCACGGGTGGCGTAGGCGTAGAAGGCGCCGGCCTGCGGGACGTGAGGCGTCATGGTGACGAAGCCGACGGCGAAGACGAGCAGGATGAGGGAAGCGAGGGCGAAGCCGACGGGGGCCCCCGCCCCCGGTCCGCCGGCGATGGCGAGGGGCACGTTGCCGCCGACGACGGTCAGCGGAGCGGCGGCCGCGATCACCATGAACACGATGGAACCGGTGCCGAGCCGACCGTCGAGATTGCTCGGCGTTCTCTGTGCGGTGGAGCTCTGGGGCGTGGAGTTGGTCAGCATGCGCGGTCCTCGGGGACGGAGGCGTACAGGTCTGGGCGGCGGTCGAGCAGGTAGGGGTTGTCCTTGCGGGCCCGGGCGACGACGGCCGGGTCGACGGTGGCGGAGAGAAGCCGGTTGCCGTGCCGGACCGAGTCCAGGACCTCGCCGGACGGAGCGGTGAGGGAGCTGCGGCCGACGTAGGTCAGGGAGCCCTCGGTGCCGTCGTGGTTGACGTAGGCGATGTAGACCTGGTTCTCCCAGGCCCGCACCCGCAGCAGGTGGTCGGCGACGAAGGCGTACGGCTCCATCTGGGCGGTCGGTACGGCGATGAGGTCGGCGCCCGCCAGGGCCGCCGCGCGCACGTTCTCCGGGAACTCGACGTCGTAGCAGATGAGCAGGGCGATACGGATCCCGCCGAAGTCGACCACGGTGGTCAGCCGGTCGCCGGCGGTGAAGTACCGGCGGTCCAGTTCGCCGAAGAGGTGCGTCTTGCGATGGCGCCCGAGGACCGTGCCGGTGGGATCGACGAAAAAGGCGCTGTTGTAGCAGGCGCCGTCCTCGTGTTCCGGGAGTCCGGCGACGAGGGCGAGGCCGTGGCGCCGGGCGAGGTCCCTGACGGGCGACAGCAGGTCGGTGCGCGCCAGCTCGATCACGCGGTCACCGATGTCGTAGCCGGTGAGAAACAGCTCTGAGGTGATGAGCAGTTCGGTGCCCGAGGCGCGGGCCCGCGCGCAGGCCGCGTCCAGCTCTCGCAGGTTGGCCTCGACGTCGCCCGGTGTTCCTGCGGTCTGCAGTCCAGAGATCCTCATCAGTGCCCTCGAATCGGTACTGTCCATGCGGAAGAGGCTTGTTCCGGACAGTACGGGGGGAATTTCAGCCATGGAAACATGCTCACTTTGAGCATGTAAAGGGGTGTGGGTGTAACGGATCCGCGCACCGTGCCAGGTCGCAGCCGCCGAACCGGGCTGTCGTAAGGCGCGGCTAGGCTGCCCGTATGGCAATCCAGACCCGTGACAGCGCCGCGCGTGCGCTGAGCCGTGGACCGCTGGCGGCGATCCGCCGCACCAGTGCGATCGACACGGTGCGGGCACGGATCTCCCTGGCCGTCGACCTGGGCCTACTCGCTCCGGGAGAGCGGCTGCCCAACGTCCCGGCCACCGCCGCCGCGCTGGGCGTCGCGGAGATCACCGTCCGCCGCGCCTTCGGTGCACTGGAACGCGAGGGCGTCGTCGAGCGCCGGCCCGGGCGCAACGGGGGCACCTTCATCGCCGCGCAGCCGCCGCGGGGCGCCGTGGCCGAGGCCGCCGCCTACCACGAGGACAGCGATCGCGTGCACCGGCTGATCGACGAGCGGGTCGTGTTGGAGGCGGGCTTCGCGCACCTCGCCGCCAATCGGATCGACGACACCGCACTCGACCACCTCGACACCGCGATCAGGGACATGGACACCGCAACCACGTGGGCCGACTTCCACGAGGCGGACATCCGGTTCCACGCGACGATCGCGCACAGTGCCGGCCTGCCGAGCGCCACGGCGCTGTACGAACAGGTCACCGGTGAGCTGTACTGCTACTTCCTGCCGTACTCCATGAGCTACCTGCGTATCAGCAACCAGCAGCACGAGCAGATCAGATCGGCGCTCGGCGCACGGGACGCCGCCCTGGCGGCCCGCTTGCTGAGCGCGCACGTCGGCGAACTGCACCGGACGATGTACGTCGGCCTGAGCGACGAAGCGGCGGAGGCCTGAGCTGACATCCGGCCGCCACGTCGGACTGCGCCCTCTTCCGCCGCCGCCGCGAGCACGATCTGATCGCCGAGTGCCAGGACCGGCTGCGCGGAAAGGTCCGTGAACGTGACGGCCCTGCGCCCGAACCCACGGCACTGTGACGGTGGGAAGTCGGCCCCGGCCGCAAACGGCAACGGCAACGGCAACGGCAACGGCAACGGCACAGCGTGGCCGTATTGAAGCTCTGTCTTATGGGCGCGCGGCACCAGGTCAGCCGGTCGGCGCGGGCGGCAGGCTCTCGCTATGGAAGATGCGCTGGATGTCGTCCTTCCCGGGATACTCCCGACAGCCGGAGCCGGCGCGACCCGAAGGACGCACCAGACCGAGCGACTCGTGATGCCGGAGCCACGCGGGCACTGACCCCTGAGTGGGCGCGCTCAGGGGATCCGGAGTCGTGGCCGGCAAGCAGGACAAGAGAGCGTACGCTTTTCCAGGCACCCTCGCCGCGATCCGGCTATGGCTGTGTTCATGACCCGCCGGACGCCCCAAGGTGGTCGGACCGTCGGGGTGGTAGGCAGACGCCCAGCGGTGAGAGGAAGGCGGCGGCCGCGGGTGACGGGGTGAGCCGGCTCCATATGAGGCGCTCCACCCGTATCGGCCCGTTGGTGATCGGCACACACCGCAGTCCGCGCAGTTCGGCGGTGAACGTCGCGGGCAGCAGGGCGATGCCCAATCCATGGCGGACCATCTGGACCATGAGCTCAACGCCGGACACCTCGAAGGCGACTTCGCGGCGCAGGCCGACCGCCGCGAACGCCTGGTCCGACTGGGCGCGGGCGGCGCTGCCGTCGGCGAAGTCCACGAACACCTCGTCGGCGAGGGAGCGGAGGTCCACCTCGTCCTCGGTGGCCAGCGGGTGGTCCGGGGCGACCACCGCGACATGCCGCCCGTGGGCAAGCTCCTTGTCACGGACGCCCTGCGGCCGGAATCCGGGCGGCACGCCCAGGAATGCCGCGTCCAGTCTGCCCTCGCGCACGTGCTCGACGAGCCGCTCGCTGGAGCCCGCCCGGAGACTGATCCGTACGTGCGGGTAGCGCCGGCGGTAGTCCCGGAGCATGGCGGGAAGGTCGACAGCCGCCACGGTGGGGATCGATCCGACGGTCAGTTTGCCCCGTATCTCGCCGGTGGCCGCCGCCACTTCCGCCCGGGCCCGCTCGGCGGCCTCCAGGGCCTGGCGGGCGGCGGGCAGGAACGCTTCCCCAGCGGCGGTCAGCCGCACCCGGCGGCTGGTCCGATCGAACAGGCGGGCGCCCAACTCCTTCTCCAACCGGGCCACTTGGTGACTGAGTGCCGACTGGACGATGTGGCACCGCTCGGCGGCGCGGGTGAAGCTGGCGGTCTCCGCCACCGCGAGGACGTAACGCATCTGCTGAAGATCCACTGATCCATCGTGAAACACGATGGATCAGATGACCAACATGCGTTGGACCAATGAGTGTCCGCTCGGCGATGCTCCTACCGGGGGCAGGCCACGGCAGCCGGCGACCAGCCGCCGCGCCGCGGACCGGCGAGGTCCGGAGCCACCGGCCCCTTCGTACCGCCACCCGCGCCCCGAGCGCCCCGACCCCGCGGAGAAACCCATGCGCGTGATCGCCTTCGACCACCTCGTCCTCAACGTCGCCGACATCGAGCGTTCGCTCGCCTTCTACACCGGCCCACTGGGCCTGCAGCCGGTGCGGGTGGAGGAGTGGCGGGCCGGCAAGGCCCCCTTCCCGTCCGTGCGGGTGAGTCCCACCACCATCATCGACCTCGTCAAGGCGCCCACCGAGCAGCCGGCGGGCTCCAACGTGGACCACATCTGCCTGGTGGTCGAGCCGCTCGACTGGCAACAGGTCATCGATTCCGGCGTCTTCACGGTGCTGGACGGCCCCGGCGAACGCTTTGGCGCCCAGGGCACCGCTGTCTCCCTCTATGTGCAGGATCCGGACGGCAACACCGTGGAACTGCGCTGGTATCCGCAGGACGCATGAGAATTCCGAGCCCGGCCGGCACGAGCCGAGTGCGCACCGGCTCGGCACCGGCTATGGCCAGAACGGCATTCCACTGCTCGCCGCTGGGGATCCAGGAAGCTTCAGCAGCCTCCGCACCGGTCCCGCTGCAGGAAGTTGCCAGGAAGTCGTGGACGAACCTCGCCGACACCAGACATCGTTGGAGCGTCGCTTTCGACAACCCTGTACCGGAGTCCAGAGCCACGACGTTGCCACCCCGGCGACTCGGCCGTGAACCCAACTCGCATACCCCCCACCTCGATGAGCGCGTGCAAGGATGTCGCCCGTGACCGGATCGTCTTCCTCACTCGTCGCCGAAAGCACGCCTCGCGACCACGGCCTGGGTCCCCGTGCCGCCGCCCTGCTTGTGTTCGGATCCTCGGCCGCGGTCCTGGTGGTCGAGATCGTCGCTTTGCGGCTGCTGGCTCCCTACCTCGGCCTCACCCTCGAGACCAGCACCATGGTGATCGGCATCGCCCTCACGGCGATCGCCGTCGGCTCCTGGCTGGGTGGGCGCATCGCCGACCAGGTCAATCCACGCCGGCTCATCGGCCCGTCGCTCGGGGTATCGGGAGCGGTCGTGGCGCTCACCCCCGCGGTGCTGCGCACCACCGCTGAGTGGGCGCCGGTGATGCTCTTGTTGATCGCGTCGCTGACCATCCTCGTGCCGGGCGCGCTGCTCTCCGCGGTGACGCCGATCGTGACCAAGTTGCGTCTCACCAGCCTCGCCGAGACCGGAACGGTCGTCGGCCGACTGTCCGGCGTAGGCACCGTCGGCGCCATCGTCGGCACCGTCCTCACCGGCTTCGTCCTCGTATCGCGCTTGCCGGTCAGCGGCATACTGATCGGCCTCGGATCACTGCTGGTGGTCGCCTCGGCGCTGGTCGAGTGGCGAACGCGCGGGTGGAGCGGCACTCCTGCCCTGACACTCGTGGTCGTTGCCGGCGGCCTCGCCACCACGGTCGCGCCCGGTGGCTGCGACACGGAGACCAAGTACCACTGCGCACGGGTCGTCGCAGATCCCGACCGGGGCAGCGGCCGCACACTCGTTCTGGACGGCTTGCGGCACTCCTACGTCGACATGGACGACCCGACGTACCTGGAGTTCGAGTACGTGCGTGCCATCGCGTCGGTGGTCGATGCCGCCTTTCCCGAAGGTGAGCCACTTGTCGCCCACCACCTGGGCGGCGGCGGGCTCACCTTTCCCCGTTACCTCGCGGCCACGCGGCCCGGCACGCGCAGCGTTGTGTCCGAGATCGACAGCGGGGTCGTGCGCATCAACCGCGACCGACTCGGTCTGAGATCAGTAGCCGGTGTCGATGTGCGCGCCGAGGACGGCAGGCTGGGCCTGCGGCGACTGGACGCCGGCAGTCGTGACCTCGTCGTCGGCGACGCCTTCGGGGGCGTCAGCGTGCCGTGGCACCTCACTACGGTGGAAGCGATGACCGACATACGGCGGGTGCTCAACGAGGACGGCCTGTACGTCGCCAACCTCATCGATCACGGCGGTATGGCCTTCGCACGTGCCGAAGTAGCCACGCTCAGCGAGACCTTCGAGCACGTCGCCGTCGTCGGCGAACCTGCTGATATCGGCCTCGATCCGACCGCCGCCTCTGAGGGCGGCAATCTGGTGGTGCTCGCCTCCAACCGACCAGTCGACCTACGCGCGACCCAGGAAGCGCTGGACGCCCGGCAAACCGGCTGGAAGATCGCCACCGGTGACGACATCACTTCCTGGACCGGCGATGCCCAACTGCTCACCGACGACTACGCACCCGTCGACCAGCTCCTCCAGCCCTACAGCCCACAGAGCGGTCAGTGACACGACACGACACGCGTCCAGGGCCCTGCGGACGCGTCTGAACAAGCCGCCCCGTCGGCGCTCGCGCAGGTCGTCGGCGGTTGCTGAGCAGGGTGATCGCCCGACAGTCGGCGTGGGGATTCCGTGTTTCCGCTGCTGGAGTGTGCGGAGGATTCATACGCTCTCATGATCCCCCTGAAGTGACGGCCGTGGATGACGTGCTGGAGCGCATCGCCGCACAGCGGGGCCGAAGCGGAGGCGGCCGAGACGTCCGGGCCCGCGGGGGAGGCAGGCGGCCACCCCCGAGCGGGTTGGTGCCGTCAGAGCTGCTGCGCCGGGGGCAAGGAGAGGTAGAGGCGGGTGCCTTGGGGGCGGTAGCCAGCCCGTTCGTAGACGCGCCTGGATCCCTCTCCGGAGTACTCCAGCCAGACCGACCCGGCTCCGCGGGCAAACATCGCTCCGGTCAGCGCGGCGGTCACCGCGGTGGCGATGCCGCGGCCACGGTGGGCGGGGCGGGTACCGACGCCGGACAGCTCTGCGGTGTCTTCGGCTGGCGGGGAGCACGACGCGCCGCCGGCGCAGCCGCCCTGCGGGTGGCGGACGAAGCGCACTGCTCCGCCGCGCTGTTGGGTGCGGCGCAGACGGGCCGCACCCTGCGCGGAGGCGACGAAGGCGCCACCGAATGCCTCGGCCAGTGCGGCATCGAGTGCGGCGTACTCTTCGTCGGTGGTCGGGGTCTCCACTCGCAGGGCATCGTCGGGCTGAGGGATTGTCAGCGTGTGGGGAGTGCAGAGGAGGTATTCGTGCACCGCCTCGATGGCGAAGCCCGCCGCCCGCAGCGCCGGTGCCACGCTGGGTGCGGCCTGCGGTGCGAACTCCACCCGGGGCAGCAGGCCACGCTCCCGGAAGATCCCGATCAATGCCGCGACGTCTTGCTCGGTCGGCTCGGAGCCGGGCAGCGGAGTCGCGTAATTGAGGTACGGGTTGTCGGTATCGGGGCTGAGGCCCGCGACAAAGCCGCCGGTCTCGACGACCACGGGGCGGCGGCGGAGGTTGGTAACAGTAAAGCTCTGGACCTGGATGTCCATGGTGGGTGTTGACCTCACGAAATCTCAGTGGGAGCCACTGGCGAACTCGGGGAGTTCGGGGCACGGGAGAGTTGCGATGCGCAAGGCACCGCGTCGTGGGGCCGCCGTAGGGGACAGCGTGGCAGGCTGAGGCTGCTGTAGAGCGGGCGCTCAGCGCCGACGGCGGCCGCTGGGGGACGCCGAGAACATTGGCTTCGTTCCTCACCGTGAATATGCCTGCAAGGTTGCAGAACGCGTCACACTGTTCCACGACCGACCGGTGCGGACAAGCAATTTTCTGAAAAGCAGGCCAGGGACGGACTATGTCATCCAGCTAGCGAATTGCGTCGGCCGGCATCAGCGGCTCGATCCTGCTCCACATCGCGTCAGTGATCACTAAGACGTTGTCCTATGTGGTGAAGCGGACGAGGCACCTGTAGCAGCACAGGGCGGCAGCGAGTCCGAGAAAGGCCAGATAGTTGCGGGGATTGCGCTCGTAGCGGGGAATGAGTCGGCGGTAGCCGGAGAGCCAGGAATTGGTCCGCTCGATGACCCATCTTCGCCAGCACACAGCCCGCGAGGCCGGCGTCGGTTCGGCGCGCCTGCAGGTCCACAACATGTCCGCCCTGACGAGCGTGCGCTACGACCCCAACTCCCGGACGTATGGCGACCGCAAGCGCGCCGAGGGCGAACGCCATTCCCAGGCCGTAATCGCCCTCGCCCGGCGCAGAGTGAATGTCTTGTGGGCCCTGATCCGGGACGGTCGCCCCTACGAAGTCGCCGCGCCTCAGCCCACCGGTCAGTCCGGGTGATCGTCCGACCGCCACAGCCAGCGAAGGGCATCGGGAAGCAGGACACCGCCGTGGTTGGGGCTGTGGCCGCCATCGCCCAGGACAAGGCGGAAGTCGTAGCGGGCTTCAGCCAGCGCGGCCGCGACGCGCAGGTTGTTGGCGAGCCAGTTCGCCTCGGGCTCGTTCCAGCGCAGGTCACGATGGCCCGCTTGCATGAAGATGCGCAGCGGCTTGCGAGGGACACGCGGAATGAGTTCGGGGTATGGGTTGCCGCCTGGCATCTGCGTGAAGCTGGACAAGTACCCGATCACCCGACGGAATTTGTCCGGGCGTAGCCAGGCTGCGGTAAAGGCGCAGTTCCCGCCGCTACTGCCACCACAGATGCCCCACCGGTCGGGCTCCTCGGCGATCGAGTAGTGCTTCATGACCTCAGGGATGATCTCCGTCAGGAGAAAGCTGACGTACCGATCGTCGTAGGCGTCGTACTCGGTATTGCGGTTCTTCGAATCCTCAGCATCCGGGAAGACACCTGGGTCGACGAACACGCCGATGGTGACCGGGATGTCACCGCGGTCGACGAGATTGTCCAGAACGATCGCGCCGCGGACCTCCCCTTCAGGGTCCAGGTACCACCATCCGTCCTGGAACACCATCAGCGACGCCGGCTCCGAGGGGTCGTACCTCGCGGGCACATGCACCCAGAACTTCCGTGACGTTCCTGGGTAGATCGTGCTGTCGCTCCAGTCGAACTCGATCGTCTCGCCAGCCCGTACGCCAGACTGCACGGCGGAGTCGGGGCCATGGGCGTAACGCACGTCCGACTGGTGAATCGAAAGCGGCTGGTAGGGCACCTCGATCGTCACGCGGGCCAACCTAGGAGAGAGCACGAGCAGTCTCAACGGGGTTTATGACTGCCGCCACACGCTTGACTTCTCCATGGGGAAGGAAACCACTGAAATCCGAGTTCAACGGAGCGTAATCAGCACCGGACCAAGCACAGCACCGTCAAATGACCCCTGATTTCGCGTCCCGGACAGCGCTCCCTTCGTCCCCCCTGCGGGCCCGTCAGTCACGGTCCAACCGGCGCACATGGTGGGCGCGCGCATAGCCGCACCCCGAACTATGTTGTCCCGCCACATGTGCGCCTGACCTGGCACGTTTCTACGTACCCCGACACGTACCCGTCCGTCCCCACCGCACACGAGGAAGTGGCGCACATGACCTCCGGAACCACCGCTCCCCCGCCGTGGGGGCATCAACCAGTTGTCTGGCGGATGCCCCACGCATGCGCGGATATGGCGTCAGGCCACCTCGACCACCGCCACGAACTCGAGGGGCAAGTTGAGCTCGGTCTGCATTGCGAAGACGGCATCCATCAGTGACCTCAGGCGCTCGGGAGCGTCAGGCATGACATGATCCTGACGGCTCCGACCATCGAGCCCTGTACGTGGCACTCACGCGTGCGCGTCTTCGCACGGTGGCACTCTGACTCGCGGCGGTGGTCCAGATATCCCTCGATCGGAACGCTTCCTCGCCTTCGTCGGCATAACCCCAGCCCTCATCTGCAACCAGCGACTCGCCCTCGCCACTGGGACTGCACGGTAGGACTGCACAACCTGGTCGGCTGACCGGCGAGGTCGGCCAGGAGGCTCCCTGCCCGATCCTGTGCAGCCCTTCCGGTTGAACGCGCAGAACGGCCCGCGAGACCGGTAGAGCCGCTCCGCGTCCACAGGCGGGTCGGTTGCAGCAGTCGCAGCCGGGACGGCAGCCGCACGCATCGGACTCGGCACCGGCTGACGACACGGCCGCGGCGGGGCGGACGCCTGTGCGATCACCACGCCGAGCGGATCCCCCGGAGATCGCAGACGCGATCCTCCCGGCAACCCTTGACCAGCACAAACCAGTCCCCGAGTTACGCAGCGTGACGGCGGTCGGCAGATTCACCGGCCGCCTCCGGGAAGAACTGAGCGGCCGTTGCCGCCCGGGCTCGGAGGTGCCCACCGCTCGGGGACAGGACCAGCCCGGCAGTGCGATCCGGTCCGGTGGTCGAACGCGGCGAACAGCGTCGCCGGGCCGTGGGAAGCTCTCACCCACGAGATGCTCCCAGGTCAGCCGCCACCTCTTCTCATTTCCGCCGTCCACGGACCGCCTGTCGCGATCCGCATACGAGCAGAATCTGCTTATGAGGGACAATGGAAGCGTGGGGCCGCGCACACGCCGCCCTCGCCGCACGCCGACCAGGAGTCGACCGTCTTGCCCGAGCGCACCTCGTACGCCGCCCACCCCGACCTGCAAGCCGACTGCGGCGGCTGCTTCGGTTTGTGCTGCGTGGCGCTGCCCTTCTCACGTTCGTCGGACTTCCCGGTGAACAAGTCCGCCGGCACGCCCTGCGGAAACCTCCAGGAGGACTTCCGCTGCGGAATCCACGAGCGGCTGCGCGACAAGGGCTACAGCGGCTGCACGGTATTCGACTGCTTCGGCGCGGGCCAGAAGGTCTCCCAGGTCACCTTCAAGGGCGTCAGCTGGCGCGAGGAGCCGGACTCGGCCCGCGCGATGTACGAAGTCTTCCCCGTCATGCGCCAGCTCCAGGAGCTCCTGAAGTACACCGCGCAGGCCTTGGACCTGCCCTCGGCCCGGCCCGTCCACCGGGACCTCCGCCGCGCGTACGAACAGATCGACGCGCTCACCCGGGACACGGCCCAGACCTTGCTCGCTGTCGACGTGGACGCGCTGCGCGGCGAAGTGAACCCACTGCTCCTGCGCGCCAGCGAACTGGCCCGCGCGGCGGTCCCGGGGCGTAAGAAGAACCACCGGGGCGCCAACCTCATCGGCTCGCGGCTTCGCGGCGCGAAGCTGCGCGGCGCCAGCATGCGCGGCGCCCTCCTCATCGCGGCCGACCTGTCCGACGCCGACCTGCGCGACGCCGACCTGATCGGCGCGGACATGAGGGACACCAACCTGTGCGGGGCAGACCTGCGCGGCGCGATGTTCCTCACCCAGCCTCAGCTGAACGCCGCGCGGGGCGACGCCCGCACGAAGGTCCCCCACCCCTTGAAGCGCCCGTCACACTGGGCGGCCTGAAGCGCGTTGCAGAAGGCCGCGGCGTCTGGGCGGGTTCTGGAGCCGGTCCGGTCACGCGGCGAGAGCAAGGTCGCGCGTGTGGGCGACGGTTTGGACGGCACGGTGAGGGCCGGTGCCGCTCTGTCGTCAGTCGCGGAGGATCTTGTGGTGTTTCACGCGGAAGGCATGCCCCACACGGGCCCTGATCTCGCGGTGTCCGACATCGTCCCTCGCCGGCAACAGGGGCCATCCGGGGACTGACGTCCTCGCGATGCGCAGTCAGGCCGGAGTTCCGCCGGGCCTCCGCGTCCGCGGTGGTGCCGGAGACCGGACGCGCCGCAGAGATCACCGGTTTGGTGTCGGTGCCGATGATGACCTGCACGTTCGCCAAGTGCCGGTAATTTCTTAGCCTCAGGTGTCTGTCCCCCGCCCGGCCCCGCCAGGTACTCCCCTGCTTCCATCCTCGTCCGGCCGGTGCCGCTGGTACCCGGCCGCACTACTGTGATCTGCGAACTCTTATCCAGCCGGGGCCGATGGCAGAGGCGGTGGTTCCATCGCTATCCGCACCCCTTGGGGTTCTGGGTGGTCACCCGGTACGAGGACGTGTTCGGCCTGCTGCGCTCGGGCGCATCGGTCGAACTGCGCAATGTCGACTCCAGCGGGTTGGAGAGCCTGCGCCAGAAGGACGAGTCGCGCAAGACGCCGCTCATCGACGGCTTCTCGATGATCGACCGGGACGCCCCGGACCACACCCGGCTGCGGCGCCTGGTGCAAAAAGGCGTTCACGGCGAAGTCGATCCAGGCGCTCGCACCGCGCATCGGCGAGCTCGTCGACGGCATGCTCGACCGGATCGCCGAGGAGGGCGGCGCGGACCTGGTGCCCGCGCTCACATCGCCGCTGCCGTTCACGGTGATCGCGGACATGCTGGGCGCCCCGACCACCGACCACGAGCGGATCCGGGAGCTGAGCGGCACGATCGTCCGCTCCCTGGAGCCCGTCGCCGACCCCGCCGTCATGCAGGAGATCGAGAACGCGGACGGTCTTCACCATCTCCGAGAACTACCCCACGTCTCGCCGCCGGACTCGATAACCGGGCCCTCCACCGCTCACGCGGCTCGGACATCGAGCCGGCTCGGGTGTTGGCCCGGGCGGACGGCGCGATGCTATCTGGCTGGGCTGACAGGCCAAGACAGCAGTGAGTGGGTGGTTCGTGAGTCTTTGAGTGGATCTGCTGTCGCCTGATGGTGTGTTTTCCCCAACGACCAATAGACGGCGAAGGCACGCAAGCGGCCGGCTGCAGGGCAGACACCTGCCGGCCTGCGGGAGGCCTACGATGCCCAGGCCGCTCACCTCAACGAGAGTAGGAACCTGAACGTCCGAGCGTACGTCCTCGACTGCACCACCACAGATCACGGACCAAGATCCGGACCAGGTGCGGACAACTCGGCTCAGCAGCAGACGATTGCACCCTTTTCTGCAGGTCAGAGGGGACGGTGAGCGTGTACCACCAGCAGACGAAGAACCTCCTGCCGCACCCAGACGCAGCGCCTTGCCCGTGCCGACGGCGGCTGAGCAGCAAGGCCGGACTCGGTCTCTCAGTCCGGTCACCTGCCACGCAACGACTCTGAGTGGATCAATCCCAGATGCCCGATTTCAACGGAGCGTAGTCAGCACCTAACCAGCACGGGAGTCAGCACCGCACCGTCAAATCACCCTGAACTACACGTCCCGGACGGCACTCGTTTCGACCACCATCGATCCCCTGAACCGCCTTTCCACGAGCCAGCATGGTGGCCGCACGCATAGCCAACCCTCGAACTATGTTGCCCCGCCACATGTGCGCCTGACCTGCGGATTCCTACGGTGTGGCGACACGCAAACGTCCCCGTCACACCCCAGGAAGTGGTGCCGATGTCGTCGCCCGCAACCGCTCCACCGGCCCCGAACAACCTCAAGCGCATCGTCGCCGCGTCCCTCATCGGCACCACCATCGAGTGGTACGACTTCTTCCTCTACGGCTCCGCCGCCGCCCTCGTCTTCAACAAGCTGTTCTTCCCTGACTCGGACCCGCTCGTCGGCACCCTCTTGTCGTTCCTGACGTATGCCGTCGGATTCGCCGCCCGGCCGCTGGGCGCCCTCGTCTTCGGGCATTACGGTGACCGGCTCGGACGCAAGAAGCTGCTGGTGCTGAGCCTGTTGCTGATGGGCGGGGCGACCTTCGCGATCGGGTTGCTGCCGACGCACGCGACCATCGGATCCGCCGCGCCCGTGCTGTTGACCGTGCTGCGTCTGGTGCAGGGCTTCGCGCTCGGCGGTGAGTGGGGCGGCGCCGTGCTGCTGGTGTCCGAGCACGGGGACGCGCGGCGGCGCGGCTTCTGGGCGTCGTGGCCACAAACCGGTGCGCCCGCGGGGCAGCTGTTGGCGACCGGCGTACTGTCCCTGCTGACGGCGCTCCTGTCGGAGAGCGCCTTCGGCACCTGGGGCTGGCGGATCCCGTTCCTGCTCTCCGGCGTGCTCGTGATCGTCGGTCTGTGGATTCGTCTCTCTGTCGATGAATCGCCCGTCTTCCGGCAGGCGTTGGCGCAGGCCGAGGCCCGCAAGGCGGCGCACACGACCGACGCCGAGCGGATGCCGTTGGTCTCCGTGCTGCGACACCACTGGCGTGACGTCCTGGTGGCCATGGGCGCGCGCATGGCGGAGAACATCAGTTACTACGTCATCACCGCGTTCATCCTCGTCTACGCCACCACCTCCGCCGGCGTCTCCAAGCAGACCGCCCTCAACGCCGTACTGATCGCCTCCGCCGTGCACTTCGCGGTCATTCCGGTCTGGGGCGCGTTGTCCGACCGCATCGGCCGCCGCCCCGTCTACCTGCTGGGCGCTGTCGGCGTCGGGCTGTGGATGTTCCCGTTCTTCTGGCTCGTCGACACCGGCGGCTTCGGCAACCTGATCCTCGCCGTCACCGTCGGCCTGGTGCTGCACGGCGCCATGTACGCACCCCAAGCCGCCTTCTTCTCCGAGATGTTCGCGACCCGGATGCGCTACTCCGGCGCCTCGATCGGCGCCCAGTTCGCCTCGGTCGCGGCAGGCGCCCCCGCGCCACTCATCGCCACGGCACTGCTGTCCGACTACGGCAGCTCCACCCCGATCGCCTTGTACGTCATCGCCGCGGCACTCCTCACGGTGATCGCGGTGGGCGCAGCCAAGGAGACCCGCCACCGGGACTTGGCCGACATCGAGCCCTCGGCGGGGATGGAGCTCGCGGCAGCCCGAGCGGCGGACGCGCACAACGTCTGACCTCCGGTCCCTCCAGGTCCTGTGCAACCGGCCCCTGTACGCCCCGCGTACAGGGGTCAGCGCTGCCCCGAGGCCGACAACCGGTGGAGCCGCAGGGCCAGTTGGATCTCCAGGACCCGCGCGGGGCTCTGCCAGTCGTCGCCGAGGAGGCGGCCGACGCGCTCCAGGCGCTGGGCGACCGTGTTCACGTGGACGTGCAGTTCGTCCTTGGTGCGGGCGGGGCTCATCCCACAGGCGAAGTAGGCGTCGAGGGTGCGCAGCAGGTCGGTGCCGCGCCGTTCGTCGTACGCGACGACCTGGCCGATCGTACGGTCGACGAAGCCCGCGATGTCCCGGTCGCCCGCCAGCAGTAGCCCCAGGAAGCCGAAGTCCTCGGCAGCGGCGCCGTCTCCGCAGCGGCCCAGCAGCCGCAGGGCCTCGAGGCAGCGCCGGCCTTCCTCGTAGGCGGCGGCCACGGCGTCCGGGTGGGCGGACAGGTGCTCGACCGGCGCGGAGGAGCCGACGGTGACGGCCTCGTGGACGGCCGTGCCGAGGTGACGGGCGGTGCGGCGCGCCAGGGCGGTGGCGGTGTCGCCCGGTTCGAGAGGCAGGAGCAGCACCGTGCCGCCGTCGCGGGCGGCGGCCAGGCCGTGTCTGGTCGCGGCGAGGTGGGACGCGGCGGACCACAGGCGCCGGCGGGCGTCCGCCTCCTGTTCGGCGTCGGCCGCCGCGGCGTCGAGACGGGCGGCGAGCACGACGTGGGTGGCGTCGAGGTCGGCGTCCAGCCGTGCGGCACGCTCGCGCAGCAGCCGCGGGTCGCGGTCGCGGGCGTCGAGCAGGTCGTCCAACAGCTCGCCCCGGACGCGCTGTTCCGCCTCGGCGGCGGAGCGTCGGGCGAGGAGCAGGAGGGACGTGACCATCGCCGCCCGCTCCAGGGTGCGCTGGTCGACGGGGTCGAGGCCGGGGTGACCGCGCAGCACGAGTGCTCCGAGCAGTTCGCCGCCCGCGGACACCGCGGCGATCCAGTCGTCGTCGTGCCGTACCGCGTGGCCCTCGGCACGCGAGGCGTCCAGTGCCTGAGCCGGTGCGACGGCGGCATCGGCGAACTCGACCTGGCCGCCGAGGACTTCGGAGACCGCGGCGGCCACGTCGTGCACTCCTCCGCCGCGCAGCACGAGTTCGGCGAGCCGGTCGTGCACCTCCGAGGCTCGTTCGATGACTCCGCTGCGGTCCTGGATGATCTCGTTGGCGCGCTCCAGGTCGGCGAGAGCCGAGCGGGTCTCCGTGAGCAGGTTCGCGGTGTCGATGGCGGCCGCGGCGAGGGCGGCGAAGGAGCCGAGCAGCGCGATCTGCTCCCGCTCGAAGACCCGGGCACGCCGGTCCGCGGCGAACAGGACCCCGATCACGTGGTGTCCCAGCGTCAGGGGCACTCCCAGGATGGCGACGAGCCCCTCGTCGCGCACGCCGGCGTCGATGGCGAGGGTGTGCTGGAAGCGGTCGTCCCTGAAGTAGTCGTCGGTGACATAGGGGCGGGCCGTCTGCGCGACGAGGCCGCCGAGGCCCTCGCCCATCCCGAGCCGCAGTTGCTGGAACCGGGCGGCGACCGAGCCCTCGGTCACCCGCATGTAGGTGTCGCCCCTGGCCGGGTCGTTCAGGCTGAGATAGGCGACGTCCGTGCCCAGCAGTGAGCGGGCGCGCTGCACGATCGCCTGCAGTACGGAGTCCAGGTCCCGAAGGCCGGCCAGGTCGTGGGCCGTCTCGAAGAGGGCCGACAGCTCGGCCTCCCGCCTGCGCCGCCCTTCCAGCTCGGAGCGCACGCGCAGCGCGAGCAGCTTGGCCTGTTCGAGGGCGACGATCCGCTCGGTCGGTCTGCCCTCGGCGCGGGCGAGCAGCACCGGCTGCTCGTAGGCGTCGGCGGACGCGCCCCGGGCCAGCAGTTCGAGGAACGGTGTCTCGACGCTGCTCAGGGGCGCTCCTGCGGTGGTGGCGGAACGCTCGGCGGGGTGCACGTGATCGCGGGACATGCTCACAGGATTGCTCATCGCACCGTCACCCCGTCAGCCCTGTGGACAACTCGGAAGTCGGCAGGATGTTCGATGATCAGGCGTGTCAGTGCGCTGTCCAGCCACCGTCGAGCACGAGTGACGTGCCGGTCACGAAGGACGCGTGCGGAGTGCACAGGTAGGCCACGGCCTCGGCGACCTCCTCCGGTTCGATGAGCCGCTTGACCGCGCTGTCCTGAAGCAGCACCTCGCTCAGCACCCGCTCCTCGGGGATGCCGTGCGCCCGAGCCTGGTCGGCGAGCTGCTTCTCGACCAGTGGTGTGCGCACATAGGCGGGGTTCACACAGTTCGAGGTGACCCCATGGGATGCACCCTCCAGGGCGGCGGTCTTGGAGAGTCCCTCCAGACCATGTTTGGCGGCCACATACGCCGACTTGAAGGCCGAGGCCCGCAGCCCATGGACCGAGGACACATTGACGATCCGGCCCCAGCCCTGCCCGTACATATGGGGTAGGGCACCGCGGATGAGCCGGAAGGGCGCCTCCAGCATCACGGTCAGCACTGTGTGGAAGACATCCGGCGGGAACTCCTCGATGGGGCGCACCAGTTGCAGCCCCGCGTTGTTGACGAGGATGTCGGTGCCGGCGGCGACGAGTTCGGCGGCGTCCAGGTCGGTGAGGTCGAGGACGTGCGGTTCGACGGTGCCCGCGAGGGTCCGCGCCGTCTCGGAGACCGCCTGCAGGCCCTCGGCGTCCCGGTCGACCGCTCTCACCTTGGCCCCCGCGGCCGCGAGCCGCAGCACACAGGAGCGGCCGATGCCACCGGCCGCACCGGTGACGAGGGCGGTGCGGCCGCCGAGGTCGAGCGAGGAGAGCGAGGACGCGCCTGGAGCCGGGCGCATGCTGGGCGGGGTCATGGCTCGACCCTAGGCAGCACCCTCGCGAGGCCACATATGGTCACAGCCCATACTTCAGTCAGAACTCATGGGCTCGAACCACGTGGGTTCATCGGACAGCGCCTGCTTGATCCGGAACAGCTGACGTTCGTCCATCACGGGCAACGCGTCCACCTCGAACCAGCCGACCTGCAGGGACTCGTCGTCGTTCACACGCGCCTCGCCGCCGACGGCCCGGCAGCGGAAGGTGATGTCCATGAACTGGCACATGTCGCCGTTGGGATAGGTGACCTCACGGCCGGACCTGACCAGGACCACCCGCTCGGCGACGCATCGGACACCCGTCTCCTCGTACACCTCGCGCACGGCGCAGGCCGCGGGCTGCTCGCCCGGGTCCGGGATGCCGTTGACCACCGTCCACTTACGGTTGTCCGCGCGCTGCCCCAGCAGGACCCGCCCCTCGTCGTCGAAGACGACGGCGCTGACCCCGGGAAGCCACAGCAGTTGGTGACCGGCGGAGGCCCGGATCGTACGAATGAAGTCAGGAGTAGCCATGGCCCCGACCCTAACCGGCCGGAGGCAGCGCCCCTAGCCACTTCCGGGGGCCTGGAACGTCGTAGGGCCAGATGATGTCATCGATGGGTGGCGGGCCGTCCCTGGCCGGCGGGTCGTGCGGCGCCATTGACGAGGACGGTGCCGTGACCGGCGCGGCGCGCGGGCCAGGCGTGACCGGCGCGGCGTGCGCGGGCTAGGCGTGACCGGCGCGGCGTGCGCGGACGCCGGCTCCGATCGCCCAGCCGAGACCGCCCGCGGCGACCAGCACCAGGGCGATCTCGGGCAGGATGCCGAGCCGCGTCGCGGGCGTCTCGGTGGAGCGCAGCGGCACCTTCTGGACCAGCGAGTCCGCCACGAACATGCCCGTCTTCTGCGTGATGGTCCCGTCCGGCATGATGATCGCGCTGACGCCGCTGGTCACCGGAACGGTGACGGTCCGGCTGTGCTCGACGGCACGGACGCGGGACATGGCGAGCTGCTGGTAGGTCATCTCGCTGCGGTCGAAGGTGGCGTTGTTGCTGGGCACCGAGATCATCTGCGCCCCGTCGGTGACCTCGGAGCGCACCGTCCAGTCGAAGGCCGCCTCGTAGCAGGTGACGAGGCCGACCTTGGCGCCGTCCATGGTGAACACACCCGGCTCGCTGCCCCGGCTGAAGTCCTGGCGGACCATCGACGTCCAGTTCTCGTTGATCGCCCCGACGAGCCAGCGCAGCGGCAGGTACTCGCCGAACGGCTGGATCTGCCGCTTGTCGTACGTGTCGACGGGCCCCTTCACCGGGTCCCACAGGATCTGCTCGTTGAGCAGCTTGCCGTCCCGCTCGACGACGCCGCCGACGGAGATGGGAACGCCGATGGCCTTGGCGGCCGCGTCGATGACGTCGCGGGCGTCGGCGTTGGCGAAGGGGTCGATGTCGGAGGAGTTCTCGGGCCACAGCACGAAGTCGGGCTTGGCGACCTTGCCCGCCTTGACCTCGGCGGCAAGGCGCTCGGTCTCACGCGCGTGGTAGTCCAGCACGGCTCGCCGCTGGGCGTTGAAGTCCAGCCCGGCGCGCGGCACGTTGCCCTGGATGACCGCGACGGTCGCTGTGCCGTCCTCCGCCTTGTCGCTGACCAGTGGCCGTGCGGCGACGGCACCCACGACCGGTGCGGCCACGCTCAGCAGGGCCACCGTCGCGGCGGACCGCTGTACGGCCCGGGTACGCCGTCCCTCCATGGCCAGGCGTACGACCTCGTAGAGACCGAAGCCGCACAGGACGACCGCGAAGCCGAGCACCGGTGTGCCGCCCACCGCGGCGAGCGGCAGGAAGATTCCGTCGGCCTGACCGAAGGCGATCTTGCCCCAGGGGAAGCCGTTGAACGGGGCACGCGCGCGTGCCGCCTCTCCGGCGATCCACAGCGCCGCCGCCCACACGGGCCACCCCGGCAGCTTCGACACAGCTGCGACCCCCGCGCCCACCAGCGCGACGAAGAGGGCCTCGATCGCGACCAGCGCCAGCCAGGGGCCGGGACCGACCTCCACTCCCGTCCACACCAGCAGCGGCAGCAGGAAGCCGAGGCCGAACAGATAACCGAGGCCGAGGCCCGCCTTCCAGCCACGTCCGCGCAACACCCAGCCGAATACGGCGAAGGCCGGCACGGCCAGCCACCACAGGGTGCGCGGCGGGAAGCTGACGTAGAGCAGCACTCCGGAGAGCGCCGCGGCGAGGGCCGGAACCAGGCGCACGAGCCGGGCCGCGCGCGAAGCGGGCGCGATCTGCGGCTGCACCTGGTCCGACTCGTCCACGGAAGTTGCGGTGACGGTCACTCCGGGAGTGTACGGCGGTGGACCTCGACGCCGACAGCGCGGTCCAGCGGCAGCGAGGCTCCCACGTGGGCGCGTGCGGTCCAGCGGGCCCACGTCGGTGCGAAGCCTTCGGCGAGCGATCCAGCCCCCCGGCACCGCCTCGGCGCGCATCGACCCTGCGGCACTCACCCGACGCATCGTTCCTGCACGACACGTCCACAAACCGTCCATCAGCGGTTACGGTATGCCGGAGCCCCAGTCGTACCGGCGGGTCAGGTCCGGGCGGCGGGGTCCGTCACAGGTCGGGGGACCGGGGTTCGGGGGGCGGGGTGGGTCTCACGAAGATGACGTCTGCGTCAGGTCCGGATGCGGACGGCGACAGACGAAACGTTTCTGATGCCGCGGGCGTGGTGGTACTGGGGGCCTGCGCCGCGTGGTCGCTGATCTCGGCTGCCGTGCATGACGGCCGCCCCGAGGGTGTGCTGCTCGCGATCCTCGCCGTGGCCGCCGGATACGCCGCGGGGCGGATCAGCGGGGCGCTGCTGCCGGTCGCCGCGCCCTGTGCGGGAGCTCTGGCCGGCGTGGCCCTGACGCTGAGCGTTCCGCATCTGTCTCCCGGGCCCCAGATCGTCGCCCCGCTGGGACACGCCGGGGCCACCGCCGCCGTACTGGCCCTCGCCGCCGGCGCTGCGTGCTGCGCCGCCTGGGCCGCCTCGGCGCCGGCCCTGCGGCTGGGGCTGCGCGCGCTGGCGGTCGCGATCGCGGTGACCGCTGCCGCGCTCGGCTCCACCATCGGCTTCGTCACCTGTACGGCCGTCGTGCTGTGCTCGCTCGCGGCCGGTCACGTCCGCAATCGCGGCGCGGGCATCGCCGCACTGGCCCTGACGGCGATCTCGATCACCGCCCTGACGTGGGCGGTCGCCGCGAGTGCGGTGCCGGGCGGATTCGCCCCCTGGCTGGAGAACCAGCTGACACCGCACCGGATCCAGCTGTGGCAGGACGCACTGCACCTGGCGAGCGAGGACCTCGCCCTGGGCGCGGGCCCGGGACGCTTCGGGGAGCTCAGTACGACCGCGACCGGGACGCTGCTCTCCGACGGCAAACCGCATTCGGCGCCCTTTCAGCAGGCGGCGGAACAGGGAGTCGTCGGTGTGCTGCTGTTGGCGGGGGCGTTCTGCTGGATGCTGTTCGCGCTGTGGCGCACCGCCCACCCCACCCCCGTAGCTCTCACCGCGGGCGCGGCACTGACGGCACTGGCGGCGATCGCCGCGGTCGGCAACGCGCTCAGCTTCACGGCGGTGTCGGTGGGCGCGGGCCTGCTGGCGGGACTGGCCACGGCTCGCCCGATCGCCGACGAGTCATCGGAGCGCGAGACCGACACACGCGCGCGTGGCGACCGATCGGCCCCATGACCCGGCGCAGGGCACAAGGAGCCGGTGCGCCGATCCCCACGGTCGCGGTCCGCGAACCCCTGATCCCGCTCCCCCGCAGCGACCAGCGGGCGCCGGACGCCCCGGACGTCAGTGCGCCGGGCCGGGCGCTCGTGTCCGCAGACGGTCCCTGATCACCCTTACGGCCGCCTCCGCGTCGTCCACGGTGATCGTGAACGTGTGGCCGTCCCACAGCCGCAGCACCAGGCCCTCGCCACGCCTTACGACCACAGCGGTGCCCTTCTCGGGCCGCCACCGGTAGCCCCAGCCGCCCCAGTGGCGCGGAGTGACGTGCGCGACGAAGTCGGCGCCCGCGACCTCGGACAGCGGAATGCGGCGGCGCGGCACACCGATGTGGCCGCAGCGCACCTCAAGGCACTCCTGGTCGACCCGCAGGGCGACATGCACGAACGCCAGGGTGCCGAAGAGGACCAGCAGTCCGGCGGCGATGCAGCCGACGACGGCCATGACGAGCGGTGCGACGCCGTCCGTCCACGGCGAGTCGACGGCTAGCTCGATACCGAGCGCCATGCATGCGGCGCCCACGAGCGCCAGCAGCCACTGGACCCGGTTGGTGGCCCGCCCGGTCCAGACATCGGGGAGCGGTTCCCTGCCGTGGGGGTGGTCCCTCATGTCTATGAGGTTACTCAGGTTTCGTCCCGCTGGTACCGCGCTGCGGAGAGTGACTGGGCCGACCGGGCCGCTGCGGACCGAGGAATTCCGTTGCCTGCCCCCATGTCACCGGGCGGGGCTGATCGCCTGGAGGAGGCGGCCTTCGTCGTAGGCGAGGGCGGGTTCCGGCAGAGCGCCCTCGCGACCGCTGAGGATCACCGTCAGGGTGCCGTCCGCCGCGGCCTCGGGCGTCGGCTGCTCGCCGAGGCGGCGCAGCGCCTGTGCGGCGACCGCTCCGGCGGAGCCGTGCAGGACGAGCGGCGGGAAGCCGGGGCGCTGGACGGCGGCGCGGATGCGCTCGGCGACGAGTTCGTAGTGCGTGCAGCCCAGGACGACGGTCGTCACATCCTTGGGGGTCAGCGCGGCGGCCGCGGCGACGGCTACCTCGATCGCCGTCTCGTCCGCGTGTTCGACCGCCTCGGCCAGGCCGAAGCACGGCACTTCAGTGACCGCCACGCCGTCGGCGAAGTCCTTGATGAGGTTCCGCTGGTAGGTACTGCCGGTGGTGGCGGGGGTGGCCCAGATCGCCACGTGGCCGCCGCCGGCCGCGGCAGGCTTGATCGCCGGGACCGTGCCGATGACCGGAATGCCGGGTTCGAAGCGGGCGCGCAAGGCGGGCAGGGCGTGCACGGTCGCGGTGTTGCAGCCGACGATCAGGGCCTCGGGGCGATACTCGGCTGCGGCCTCGGCTACGGCCAGTGCGCGCTGCGTGAGCTCCTCGGGCGTCCTGCGCCCCCAGGGCATGCCGTCGGGGTCGAGGGAGAGCACGAGATGTGCGTCGGGTCGCAACCGCCGTATCGCGGCGGTGGCCGCCAGCAAGCCGATTCCGGAGTCCATCAGCGCGATCTTCACCCGGCCACGATAGTCGATGAGCCCTTGCGGACCAGCCCGGTGGGGCAGACTCACGCGCGTGAGCGCGATCGCGTGGACCGCCGCCGTATCACTCGCCGCCTGGCTGTGGCTGCTGCTGTGCCAGGGCCTGTTCTGGCGTACGGACATCAGGCTCCCGCCTCGGCGGGACCCGGACGCATGGCCGTCGGTCTGCGTCGTCGTGCCGGCGCGCGACGAGGCCGCGGTGCTTCCCGCGAGTCTGCCGTCGCTCCTCGCCCAGAACTATCCGGGGCGCGCGGAGGTCTTCCTCATCGACGACGGCAGTTCGGACGGCACCGGAGAGCTGGCGCGCGGACTCGCGCGGCGGCACGGCGGGCTGCCGCTGACGGTGGACTCCCCCGGCGATCCGCCCGCGGGCTGGACCGGCAAGCTCTGGGCGGTGCGGCACGGCATCGCTCTGGCACGCGCGCGTGCCCCCGAGTACCTGCTGCTGACGGACGCCGACATCGCGCATGCGCCCGACAGCCTGCGGGAGCTGGTGGCGGCGGCGCGCACCGGGGGCTTCGACGTCGTCTCGCAGATGGCCCGGCTGCGGGTGGAGAGCGTGTGGGAGCGGCTGGTCGTGCCGGCGTTCGTCTACTTCTTCGCGCAGTTGTACCCATTCCGCCGGATCGGGAAGAAGGGGGCCCGGACGGCGGCCGCGGCGGGCGGCTGTGTCCTGCTGCGCACCGAGGCGGCCGAGCGGGCGCGGATTCCGGACGCGATCCGGCACGCCGTCATCGACGACGTGGCGCTCGCGCGGGCCGTCAAGGGCAGCGGCGGCGGCATCTGGCTGGGACTGGCCGAGCGGGTGGACAGCGTGCGCCCGTATCCGCGGCTGCGCGACCTGTGGCGGATGGTCTCGCGCAGCGCGTACGCGCAGTTGCGGCACAGCCCGCTGGTGCTGGCCGGGACGGTCGCCGGACTCGCGCTGGTGTATCTGGTGCCGCCCGTGGCCGCGGTCGCAGGTCTGCTCGGCGCGGATACGGCGACGGCGGTCGGCGGTTGGCTCGCCTGGCTGGTGATGACGGGGACGTACGTGCCGATGCTCCGCTACTACCGCCAGCCGCTGTGGCTCGCTCCGCTGCTGCCGTTCACCGCGTTCCTCTATCTCCTCATGACGGTCGATTCCGCGGTGCAGCACTACCGGGGGCGCGGCGCGGCATGGAAGGGGCGCACCTACGCACGTCCGGGCGCCGTGCCCGACGAGAGCTGACTACTTGCGGCCGGGCGTCCAGTTCATGCCCCACCCGTAGGCGTGGTCGACGGTCCGCTGCGGACTGACCCCGCGCTCGGGGATCAGGTAGCGGGCCTCGCGCTGGACGATCAGGTCGCTGCCGGTGTGGGTGATCAGGGCGAGCGCGCACACCGTCGAGGGAACCGTGCACTCGTCGAGTGAGAAGTCGACCGGTGCGCCGTGCTGCGGTGTGAGGGTGACCGTGGCGTTCAGGTCGGCGAAGGAACGCGCCCCTTCGTAAATGGTCACGAAGATCAGGATGCGCCGGAAGGACCGCTGGTGGTCGAGGTTGATGGTGAGGTTCTCGCCGCTCGCCACAGCGCCGGTGCGGTCGTCGCCGTCGAGGTGGATGTACGGCGGCTGGTGCAGGGCGCCGAAGGCGTTGCCGAGGGACTGGACGACTCCCTTGCTGCCGTCGGTCAGCTCGTACAGGGCGCACAGGTCGAGGTCGAGGTCGTTGTGCGTAGCGACCGCGCGGCCCAGTTTGCTCGCCCAGCCCGAGAACTGCTTGCGCACCTGCCAGTTGAGGTTCACGCGCATGGCGCCCGAGGTGCCGCCCTGCTTGGTCAGCGAGACCGACGGGGCGGCCTTGGTGAGCGTCACCTTGCTCAAGCTGACCGGCGGTGCCTGGGGCACGGGCGGGGGAACCGGCGGCATGGCGGGCGGCGGCATGGTCACCGGGGGCGCCACGGGCGGGGGCGCGGTCACCGGGGGTGCGACCGGCGGCGTCGCGGGCGCCGCGGGCTGGGGATCGTCGACCGTGATGCCGTAGTCGGTGGCGAGCCCCTCCAGGCCGCTGCTGTAGCCCTGGCCGACGGCGCGGAACTTCCACGCGCCCTGGCGGCGGTAGAACTCACCGAGGACGAAAGCGGTTTCAACGGTGGCGCCAGTGCTGTCGAACCGGGCGACGACGGTGCCCTGGGCGGCGTCCTTGACCTCGATACAGAGGTCCGGGACCTGGCCGAACGCGCCGCCGTCCGCGGAGGCGGCGAGGATGACGGTCTCGATCGCGGGCTCCACGCGCGCGAGGTCGACGAGCAGGCTGTCGGTCACCCTGCCGCCGGTGTCCCGCTTGCCCTCGTGCCGGACGGCTCCGGAGGAGTGCTCGGGCTGGTTGTAGAAGACGAAGTCCCCGTCGGAACGGACTTTTCCACCGACCAGCAACAGCGCCGAGGCGTCGGCGTCGGGCACGCCCGGCCCGGAGCGCCAGCCCAATTCGACTCGCAATGCCGTCGTCGGCACCGGAGCATTCGATCCTTTCGGCATTGACATGTCCGCCCCCATCACGTGTCACCGCGCCAGGCGTGCCCCGGCATCTCATCGGGCTCTCTCCCGGACAAACCTATTCTCCGCGACGGCGGAGTCCTACGACGGGCACTGGAACCCGGAGGTCAACCGACGGTAACCCGCCCGGAACTCGGCCTTTACACGATCTGAACCCGGACTGGCGTCCCTTTTTGGCAAGTTCGCTCGCATTGGGGATCCGGCGTCACTGCGGACACATAAAACAACCCTCTTATCGGTCTCCCCAACCAGCACATCGTGGGCTTAACGTATGCGCCATGACCTCCCCCCGCTCCACCTATGGCGGCGGCTACTACTCCGCCTCCTTCCCGGACACTCCGATCTACGACTCGCTCGTGGCCGAGCGGGGCACCCCGCAGATCGCCCCGATCCGGGTCCCCGCGGCGTACGACACGCCGGGCAGCGGTCTGCCCGCGCTGCCGTCCGCGCTGCCCGCCCTCCCGGCGGCCCCGTCCCAGCCCTCCTACGGTTACCCGCAGGCGCAGCAGCCCGCCCCGCTGCAACAGGCGCCGGCGGCCTACATCCCGCAGCAGGCGGCCGCGCCGCGTGCCTACCCGGGTCCGCAGACGCAGCAGCCTCGACCGGCGGCACCCGGCGGCACGGGCTACGAGGCGATGCGCCCCGCGGCTCCCCGCCCGGCCGCGGCTCCCTACCAGGAGCCGTACAACAACCAGCAGTACCGCGGCTACTGACCCGTCCCCCGGGCTGTCGTCCCCACCTGGCACGATGGCCCCATGGGGCACGCGCAGCTGCAGTCGATCCACCTCCATCCGGTCAAGGCGTGCCGGGGCATCGCGCCCCGGGAGGCCGTCGTGGAGCCCTGGGGGCTGTCCGGAGACCGACGCTGGGCGCTGATCGACGACGGGGGAAAGGTCGTGACACAGCGCCAGCGACCACGCCTCGCGCTGATCGCCGCCGACTTGCCGCCCGGCGGCGGTGTGCGACTGTCCGCGCCCGGCATGGAACCGCTGACCGTGCCCGTGCCCCGGCCGGTCGGCATGGTCCCTGTGGAGATCTTCCGGGACAAGATCGAGGCGGTCCTCGCCGAGGACGACGCCGCGCACGCCTGGTGCAGCGCGTATCTCGGCGCGCAGGTACGCCTCGCTCACATGGACGATCCCGGCACGCGCCGCCCCGTCGACCCTGAGTACGCGCTGCCGGGCGAGACGGTCGGCTTCGCCGACGGCTACCCGCTGCTGCTCACCTCGTCGGCCTCGCTCGACGCCCTCAACTCCCTCATCGCCCAAGGCGAGCACGCGCACGAGGGCCCCCTGCCGATGAACCGCTTCCGGCCCAACGTGGTCGTCTCGGGCACCGCCGCCTGGGCCGAGGACGACTGGTCGCGCATCGCCATCGGAGAGGTCGCCTTCCGTGTCCCCAAGAAGTGCGGGCGCTGCGTGGTGACCACGACCGACCAGGGCACCGCCGAGCGCGGCAGGGAGCCCCTGCACACCCTGGGCAGGCACCGACGCATCGGCGGCAAGCTGGTGTTCGGCCAGAACCTGGTGCCCCTGTCCCGCGGCACGATCCAGGTCGGTGACCCGGTCACGATCCTCGGCTGACAAAAGATCTCGCCGAGCCGCGAGGTTCGGGAACCGGGCCCGGGAACCCGTGCGTTGAGCATTCATGAGAAGTTCATGAGAGGCCCAGGACGGAGGTGATTTCGCTCTCTCTTCGCCGGGCCCGTGGGTGAA
The DNA here is from genome assembly GCF_040612485.1 of Streptomyces sp. NPDC006385. Lineage (NCBI taxonomy): Bacteria > Bacillati > Actinomycetota > Actinomycetes > Kitasatosporales > Streptomycetaceae > Streptomyces > Streptomyces sp. NPDC006385. Next base: position 9,995 of record NZ_JBEXQG010000075.1, on the reverse strand, counting down.
CGGCTCTGGCGGGGGTTATCACGGAGCGGAAAGGGGGATGGCCGGACCATGCGGGCGATCAGCGGACTCTGGCGCTGGCGGCACAATCCGCTGCGCCGTACGACCGATCTGGTCGAGGCCTGGGTCGCCCTCGCGGCGCTGTCGCTGATCCTGGTCGTCGCGCCCTGGGCCGGCTCCGTGGTCGGCGGCCTCGCACAGGACGCCCTGCAGAAGTCCGTCCGTGAACAGCGCGCTTCTCGGCACCTGGTGACGGCGACCGTGCTCCGCGAGCTGGACGGCTCCCCGCTGGACACCGACCCCGAGGCCTCCAGCGGGCGGAGCGCGCGCACCCGGGTCGTGGCGGACTGGACCGCACCGGACGGCAGCGTCCACCGGGCACAGGTCATGGCGAGCCTCGACACCCCCCGGCCCGGCGACCGCTTCACGATATGGACGGACCGCAAGGGCCACCCCGTGGCACGTCCCCTGGACTCCGCGACGGCGTCGACGCACGCCGTGCTCGCCGGGTTCGGCGCGGCCCTGATAGCCGCCGGTCTCGTCGAGGGCGGCAGACGGCTGCTCCTGTGGCGCATGGTCCGTCGCCGGTACGCGCGTTGGGACCATGCCTGGGACAAGGCGGGTCCCGACTGGGGCCGTACCGGCACCGGCAGCTGACGGCCTTCCGGCTCTGGTCAACCCACCGTCCGCGCGCACGCTACGGTGGACCGGCCGAACTCTTCGGCAGCACAACCCGCGTACTACGAGGTGGGGGCACATCAACGCCATGGCACAGGGCACGGTCCAGGTGACGCACACCGGCACATCGCGGTGGCGGCGCCGCACGGGTGAGTACGCATCGCTCGCCGCCGCCCTGGAGGCCGCGGCCGACGGTGACGTCCTCACCGTCGCACCCGGCACCTACCGGGAGAACCTCGTCGTCCAGCGGGCGGTGACCCTGCGCGGCCCCGAGGGCTCCCCGGGCTCGGTGCGTATCGCGCCCCTGGACGGCGTGCCGCTGACGGTGCGCGCCTCCGCGGTGGTCCAGGACCTGCATGTGGAGGGCCAGGACGCGGCGGCGCCCGCGCTGCTCGTCGAGGAGGGCGCCCCGGAGCTGTCGGACGTCCGGGTCGTCACGCGGTCCGCGGCCGGGATCGAGGTCCGCGGCGGCGCCCGGCCGACCATGCGGCGCTGCACGGTCGACAACCCCGCGGGCATCGGCATCGCCGTGGTCGACGGCGGGGGCGGGGTGTTCGAGGAGTGCGAGGTCGTCGCGGCCGGCCAGGCGGGCATCGCCGTACGCGGCGGCGCCCACCCCCGTCTGGAGCGCTGCCGGATCCACCACGCCTCCGGCTCGGGGCTGACGGCGACCGGTGAGAACTCCTCGCTGGAAGCGGTCGGTTGCGAGATCTACGAGGTCCGCGGCTCCGGTGTCCAGGTCACCGGCCGGGCCACCGCCCATCTCACCGACTGCGATGTGCACCGCACCACCGCCGACGGCGTCACGCTCGACACCGACGCCGTGCTGACCCTGGCCGACTGCCGTATCCACGACATCCCGGAGAACGCGGTCGATCTGCGCTCCCGCTCCGTGCTCACCCTGACCCGCACGACGGTGCGTCAGTTCGGGCGCAACGGCCTGTCGGTGTGGGATCCGGGCACGCGCGTGGACGCCAACCAGTGCGAGATCTTCGACAGCACGGGCGACTACCCGGCGGTGTGGGTGAGCGACGGGGCCACCGCGGTGCTGGACTCCTGCCGGGTGCACGACGTGCCGGACGCCCTGTTCGTCCTCGACCGCGGCTCGCGCGCGGACGTCGTCGACAGCGACCTGTCCCAGGTGCGCAACACCGCCGTGTCGGTGAGCGACGGGGCCACCGCGCAGCTCGACGACTGCCGGATCCGGGACGCGGCGACGGGCGCCTGGTTCCGGGACCACGGCAGCGGCGGCACCCTCAGCAACTGCACTCTGGACGGCAACCAGACCGGCGTGATCGTCACCAAGGGCGCCGACCCCACCATCGAGCGCTGCACGGTCGACTCCCCGGCGGAGGCCGGCTTCTACGTCTCGGCGGGCGGCCGCGGCACCTTCCAGAACTGCCGGGTGAGGGGCAGCGCCGGCTACGGCTTCCATGTGATCGACGGCTGCCGTACGACGCTGCGGAAGTGCCGGACGGAGCGGTGCGCGCGCGGCGGGTACGAGTTCGCGGACGGCGGCCCGGACGCGGCCGCCGGGGCCGGTCCCGAGGTGGAGGACTGCACCAGCGACGAGAGCGCGGGCCTGAGGCAGCCGTCGCCGGCGCCGGAGCCCGCCGTACAGACCGTGCGCCAGTCCCCCGGCCTGCTGGGCGCGATCCCCGGCCAGCGCAGCACCGAGCAGGAGCCGCTCCTCGCCGCCGCCGAGCCCGAGAAGCCGGCGCGGACCTCCAAGGACGTCCTCGGCGAGCTGGACGCGCTGGTGGGCCTGGAGAGCGTCAAGCGCGAGGTGCGCGCCCTCACCGACATGATCGAGGTGGGCCGGCGCCGCCAACAGGCGGGCCTGAAGGCGGCGTCGGTCAAGCGCCACCTGGTCTTCACCGGCTCCCCCGGCACCGGCAAGACGACGGTCGCGCGCCTCTACGGCGAGATCCTCGCGTCCCTCGGCGTCCTGGAGAAGGGCCACCTGGTCGAGGTGTCCCGTGTCGACCTGGTCGGCGAGCACATCGGCTCCACGGCGATCCGCACGCAGGAGGCCTTCGACAAGGCGCGCGGCGGTGTGCTGTTCATCGACGAGGCGTACGCGCTGTCGCCGGAGGACTCGGGCCGGGACTTCGGCAAGGAGGCCATCGACACGCTGGTGAAGCTGATGGAGGACCACCGGGACGCGGTCGTGGTGATCGTCGCGGGCTATACGGCGGAGATGGAGCGGTTCCTCTCGGTCAACCCCGGTGTGGCGTCCCGCTTCTCACGGACCATCACCTTCTCCGACTACGGCCCCGACGAGTTGCTGCGGATCGTGGAGCAGCAGGCCGAGGAGCACGAGTACCGGCTCGGTCCGGGCGTCGCCGAGGCCCTGCTGAAGTACTTCACGGCGATCCCCAAGGGCCCGGCGTTCGGCAACGGCCGCACGGCACGCCAGACCTTCGAGGCGATGGTGGAACGGCACGCGAGCCGGGTCGCCCAGGTCGACGAGCCGAGCACGGACGACCTGACCCTGCTGTACGCGGAGGACCTGCCGGAGCTGCCCTGAGACCGCCGCTCAGGCCGGGCAGGGCACGCGTCGGCCCTTGGTCGCGTGCCCTCCCGAGCCTTCGGATCAGCACTCGGTCTCCGGTCGCTGCGCCGGCACCTCCGGTCGCAGCCGTGCCAGCAGCCTTTCCCGCTCCTCCGCGAAGGCCGGGTCCGCCTGGTACTCGCCGTGGCCGAGAATCGGTGCCGGCAGGGGATGCTCGGGTGTACGGCCGTACGCCAGCGGATCCTTGAGGGCCTCGCGGTCCACCGCGGGACCGCAGTCGCCGGGCAGGCGGACCGGGCCGCCGATGGGGTCGGTGCGCCGGTGGAGGTTGCGCCAGCAGTCGACCTCGGCGTGCAGGGAGGCGAGCGCGGTCGGGCCGAAGTGGGCCGGGAACCAGCGGCCGTAGAGGCGTTCCAGCGGGGAGCCGTAGGTCAGGAGCGCGACCCGCTTGCGGTCGGAGGGCCGCAGCTGCCAGACCGCCGCGGCCGCGAGCACACTGCCCTGGGAGTGGCCGGAGATGACGAGGCGACGGCCCTCCTTGGCGCGGGTCCACGTCGCCATCCGCCAGGTCAGGTCGGGCACCGCGCGCTCGGCGTAGCAGGGCGGCGCGAAGGGGTGCGCGGCACGCGGCCAGAACGTGCCGACGTCCCACAGGATGCCGATGGTGCGGCGCGCGGAGGCGTCCTTGTAGGCGCGTCTGCCCCAGGTGACGAACAGGATGAAGCCGAAGCCGATCAGCCAGGAGCCCAGCGCCTGCGCGGTCTCGGCGGCCCCGTTCACGAAGGCCCCGTCGGCGGCCTTGCTCGGTGTCTCGTCGGTCGTCAGGGCGCCGACCAGGGCTCCGGCGCCCAGCAGCAGGGTCGCGGTGGAGGTGACGGCGACGACGAGCGGGGCGCGGTCGGTGAGCGTGGCCATCGCGCGCGTGCTCGCGATACGGCGGGTGCGTGCCGTGTCCCGGGGCTCACCGGTGTAGTCGAGCTCGACCGTGCCCAGCTCGGTGCGGCGCAGCAGCCAGGCCCGCCACCCCAGCCAGCCGCAGAGCAGCAGCAGGAGGACCAGCAGCGGTGGGATGACGGATGCCTGCCAGGTCAGCAGGACCGGCGGTCCGTCGATGGACGTGCCGGTGCCGTCCAGCCAGTCGGAGACCCGCTGGGACACTCCGCCGGACATCACGCCGCCGAGGGCGCAGGCCAGCATCGCCACGGCCGGTCCGCCCAGGCCCCGCATGGCGGCGCGCGGGTCGGGATCGGTGCGGTGGAGGATGTGGGCGACGACGGCGAGGACGATCACGAGCAGGCCCTGGAGGAAGGCGATGGCGCCGAAGGTGGCGTCGCCCGGGAGGCGGCCCTGGGACTGCCAGCCGGGCCGGTCCCAGCCGGCGTACACCACGGCGAGCGCCAGCAGGACGAGGGCGGCGAGCGGCAGGCGTCTCACGAGGCGCTCGTCGAGTTCCTGGTCGAGGCGGTTCTCGCTGCGGCCACGGCGGCAGACCACCCAGACCACGACGGCGGCCCCGACGACGATCGCCGCCTCCAGGAGCCGGCCCAGCGCGTCGAGGAGCGCCGGTCCCCCGGACCGGCGGTCGAAGCGGGCCGCGGCCGAGCCGACCGCCGCGGCGACCGTCAGCAGGCCGGCGGCGGTGTGCGCGGCGCGCAGCCGGGCGACCAGGCGGCGGCCGTACCAGAAGCCGGGGCGGCCCAGGGAGGTGCGGCCGGACTCCTCGTCGGGCTCGGGCTCGTGGGACATCGGCTGCTGGGACTCGTAGGCGCTCCACGTGCGGCGGGAGAGATACCAGAGCAGGCCGGTCAGCGCGGTGGGCACCACGGCGGCGAGGGCGAGCCGGCGGCCGGGGCGGCTCCACCAGCCGCCCTCGGAGACCACGGGCGACAGGAAGCCCAGCCAGCTGTGCCGCTCGGCGCACGCGCGCGTGCCCGCGCACTGCCAGGCCGTGAGGTCCAGGGCGACCTCGCAGGCGGCCGCGACGAGCAGCACCGTCAGCGTCAGCCCCGCGAGCCGTACGAGCAGGCCGTACAGCCGCACGGTCCGCTCGCGGTCCCGGGTGGTGGGGCGCATCCAGTGCGCGAGGTTGACCACCATGAACGGCAGTAACAGCAGCCACAGGGCGCGTGCGCTGTTTCCCGAGGTCAGGTTGCACCAGACGTACGCCTCGGGCACCGGTCCGCTCCGGTGGCCGTCCGGTCTGTTCTCCGCGTCGACGTCCTCGGCGCGCCGGAACACGGCGGCCGTGTCGTCGCCGGTGATCCGCACGGTGCGCGGATCGTCGAGCATGTCCTGCGGCGTGGTGCCGCCGACACCGTGGACCAGGAGTTCCAGGGCGATCCTGGCACCCTCGGGTCCCGGGACCGGGCCGTCGGGCCCGTCCGCTCCGTTCAATTCGGCGCTTTCCCGCGCATGTTCCATCGGTCGCACTTCCCCCGTGACGAGCCGTCGGCTTCAGTCTGTGCGGGCACAAGGATCTCCCCGAACGGTGCCCCTTACACCTCTCGTCACGGAATCTCCCCGATCCGTGGGACGAACAGCGGAACGCGCGATGCCGAAGTGACATGCGCGCGTCGTGACAGCCAGTGGCGCGACCGGTACCGACCCGTGCGAGGATGGGACGCCCGCGCACGGGGCAAGGGCGAGAATGTCCTTGTCGGAGGGGTTGCGCAGGGTGTGTCGGACGGCTTGAGGCGAAAGGACCGGAGCGTACGTGAGCGAGAATCAGAACCTCCTCGCGGAGCAGCGGCGCGCCCTGATCCTGGACGAGGTGCGGCGCCGAGGCGGGGTTCGCGTCAATGAGCTGACCCGCAAGCTCGGCGTGTCGGACATGACGGTGCGCCGCGATCTCGACGCGCTCGCCCGGCAGGGCGTGCTGGAGAAGGTGCACGGCGGTGCGGTCCCGGTGGTCGAGGCGAGCACGCACGAGCCGGGCTTCGAGGCCAAGTCCGGTCTGGAGCTGACGGCCAAGGAGGACATCGCGCGGGCCGCGGCCGAGCTGGTCGCGCCGGGCTCCGCGATCGCGCTGTCGGGGGGTACGACGACGTATGCGCTCGCGCACCAGCTGGTCGACGTGCCCGACCTCACCGTGGTCACCAACTCGGTGCGTGTGGCCGACGTCTTCCACGCGGCCCAGCGCACGTCGGGGCCACGGCAGGGCGCGGCCACGGTCGTGCTGACCGGTGGGGTGCGCACCCCGTCCGACTCGCTGGTGGGCCCGGTGGCCGATCAGGCGATCGGGACGCTCCACTTCGACGTGCTGTTCCTCGGGGTGCACGGGATATCGGTCGAGGCCGGCCTGTCCACGCCGAACCTCGCGGAGGCCGAGACCAACCGGCGGCTGGTGCAGTCGGCACGGCGGGTCGTGGTGGTCGCCGACCACACCAAGTGGGGTGTCGTGGGGCTGAGTTCGTTCGCGACGCTGGAGCAGGTCGACACGCTGGTGACGGACTCCGGCCTGGCGACCGAGGCGCGTTCGGAGATCTCGGAGCATCTGCGCCGACTGGTGGTGGCGGGCGAGCCCGACGAGGACGCCGACGTCTGACGGTGCAGACATCTGACGAGACGCCAGTTATGGTGGCGCTGCCCGGTGCGGCGTCGGCATAGGGGGTTTCGTCCATGGCTCACCTGCTGCGTGAGGTGGGGCTCGACTTCATCGAGCGCGCGCCCGTACGGCACGTCTTCGCACGGGAGGTCTCCGCCACGCCGGAGGCGGTGTTCCACGCGCTCGCCGACGACGTGCCGGGCTGGTCGCAGTGGTTCTCCGCGGTGACGCTCGCCCGGCCGCTCGACGGTGGGGCCCGGCGTGAGGTCCGGCTCAGGGGCGGCACCCGCTTCGAGGAGACGATCCTCGTGGCCAAGAGTCCCGAGGTGTACGCCTACCGCGTCGACGTCACCAACGCACCGGGGGCGCGGGCCATGGTCGAGGAGTGGGGGCTCGCCCCGGCGGGGACGGGCACGCGGGTGCGGTGGACGTTCGCGGTGGACGGCACCGCACCCTTCCGGTTCGCCTGCGGCCTCGCGCGGCCCGGCCTGGGCCGGGCGTTCCGGGACGCGGTGAACGCGCTGGACCGGCGGCTGACGTCCGCGGCGTCCTAGCGCCAGGTCCTGCGCCAGCGCCCCTCCGGCCTGGCTTTCGCAGGTCACTCGGGCCACACGCCCGTGTCCAGCATCTGCTCGATGGCCACCGAGTACGGTGTGATGTCCAGGCCCTGCGCGGCCAGCCACGCGTCCGAGTAGTACTTGTCGAGGTACCGGTCCCCGGGGTCGCACAGCAGCGTCACCACGCTCCCTTGCCGCCCCTCGGCCACCATCTCGGCGACGATCTTCAGCGCGCTCCACAGCCCGGTGCCCGTCGAGCCGCCCACCTTGCGTCCGATCGCCTGCTCCAAAGCCCGGACGGCGGCGACGCTCGCCGCGTCCGGCACCTTCATCATCCGATCGACGGCGCCGGGCACGAAGCTGGGTTCCATGCGGGGCCGGCCGATGCCCTCGATCCGGGAGCCGCAGTCGTAGGTGACGTCCGGATCGCCGGTGATCCAGCCCTCGAAGAAACAGGAGTTCTCCGGGTCGGCGACGCAGACGCGGGTGTCGTACTGCATGTAGTGGACGTACCGCGCGAGCGTCGCGGAGGTCCCTCCGGTGCCGGCCGTGGCGACGATCCAGGTGGGCTCCGGGAACCGCTCCAGCCTGAGCTGGCGGAAGATGGATTCGGCGATGTTGTTGTTGCCGCGCCAGTCCGTGGCCCGTTCGGCGTAGGTGAACTGGTCCATGTAGTGGCCGCCGGTCTCCACCGCGAGGCGTGCGGACTCCTCGTACATCTTCCGCGAGTCGTCCACGAAGTGGCACTGCCCGCCGTGGAACTCGATCAGACGGCACTTCTCGGCGCTCGTCGTGCGTGGCATGACCGCGATGAAGGGCACGCCGATCAGCTTCGCGAAGTACGCCTCGGAGACGGCCGTCGAACCGCTGGACGCCTCGATCACCGGGCGGCCCGGCCGGATCCATCCGTTGCACAGGCCGTAGAGGAAGAGCGAGCGGGCGAGCCGGTGCTTGAGGCTGCCGGTCGGGTGGGTCGACTCGTCCTTCAGGTAGAGGTCGATTCCCCACTGCTCCGGCAGCGGGAAGCGCAGCAGGTGGGTGTCGGCCGAACGGTTGGCGTCGGCCTGGACCTTGCGCACGGCTTCTTTCAGCCAGACGCGGTAGGCGGCGTCGCTGCGGTCGACGTCGAGGGTCACGCCGGACGGGGTCTGCTGGACGGTGCTCACGGCGGTGCTCCTCATGCTGGGCTGCAACGGCGACTCGCGCGGCCGTCGCTTCGAGCATAAACATCTTTCGCACGCTTCTCACCTGCATAAACACACCTTTGAGAGTCTCAAAGGCGCCCCTGGGTCGCCGGCCTCCCGTCGCTGGGGGCGCATGCGCGCGAGTGCTTCCGTGCGCCCCCGCCCGGCGATGACGTGCGTACTGGTGCTGGACGCGGGACGGGGGCAGACTGCACGGGACGGGACGGCGATCCCGAACGGGGGGACACACTGGATCACGAGCGGAGCCGGCCACATCCACGCGAGGACACGCCGGCACACCGACGCACACGAGGGGGCGGGGCATGGCGGAGCCGGAGTTCACGGCCACGGGCGTGCGGATCGGAAAGCGGCTGCGCTCGCTGACCCGGGCCGGACAGGTGCGGATCAGCGACGGCAGGCTGCAGTTGCTCACCAGCTACGGCAGCGAGATCGACAGCGCGCCGGTGCAGGCGGTGCGGGCCTCCAAGCCCTGGTTCGCCCCGGACGACCGGGCGCTGGCGGACCTGAACGGCAAGCGCTACTCGCTGACGCTGGGCGATCACGACCCCGCCCCGGGCGAACCCGGTCCTCCCGCGGCACGCCGGTTCATCGAGGCCGTACGGAAGGCAGCGGGGCGTAAGGGATAAGTCACTAAGAGTTGCGATATTGCGACTTTTGCGTCACTCTGGTCTCACGTCACTCTGGGTTTACCGGCGATAACGCTGCGAACCAGCCCGCCGGCCACGACAGCAGGCGGCCGTTTCCTTCAAGCACCCTGCTGGATCCGTACTCCGTGTTCTTCCGGACCTCTTCAGTCGGGGAGTCGCAGCCGTGATCAAGTACCCAAGCAGGCACTGCACGGTGGAGCTCCAAGCCCTGCCGTCGCGGATCGGACAGGTCCGCAGAATCGTATCGGCGCAGTTGCGCTACTGGCATCTGGATCCGTTGATAGACCGCGCCGCGCTCTGTGTGACCGAGCTGTTGACCAACGTCCACCTGCACGCCCAGCCGGACAAGACGTGCACCGTCGAGATCGAGCTGCTGCTCGACCGGCTCACCGTCTCGGTGCGCGACAGCGACCCGCGTCTGCCGGTCGTGGCGGACACCGGCGACGCCGACGCGCTCGCCACCTGTGGGCGCGGGCTGGCCATGGTGGCCGCCGTCAGCGAGAGCTGGGGCGTGCGGCCGGACGGCGACGCCGGCAAGGTCGTGTGGTTCACGCTGCCTACGCCCGCGGCGACCGTGGTGCGGGGCGCGGGCGCGCGGCCGCCACAGCGGACGGCCGTGGAGCAGCCCGCCCGGCGGTTCGCGGAGGTCGGGGCGCGGGTGGATCTGCGCAGGCCGGAACGTGCTCCCGCCCGGTCGGCCGTGGTGGGCTGACCGGGCGTTGGATGGTTCGGTCGCCTGCGGGGCGCTGTATGCCGGCGACCACCCTGGGCGATCTGCTCCGGGTGGCCGGGTCTCCCGGCTTCGACCGCCCTGTCCACATCGGCGAGTTCGTGCGGGACCTGGAGAACGAC
>NZ_JBEXQG010000074.1:0-44230 GCF_040612485.1 Streptomyces sp. NPDC006385 | reverse complement strand
CACCACACCGCCCCCCACGCACAGCACACCCCCCACCCCGCGAAACCGCGGCCGGGTTTCTCGCCCCCGCCGCCCCCACCCGTCCCATCCTGAAGGGGCGCTGCCCCTTCGACCCCGCCGCTCCCTGGGGGCCCGCGGCCCCCAGACCCCCGCTTTCGGCCCTGAACGGGCCTCGTCCTCAAACGCCGGACGGGCTGGAAGCGCGGATGCCCCCTCCGGGCGGGTGCGGGCCAGCAGTCCTACCCCCGCAGCCGCTCCCGCGCCTCCATCAACGCGAAGCCCAGCAGATTCGGCCCCCGCCACCGCTCAGGATCCCCCGCCCCCTCGTCACGCGCCGCCAGCCCGATTCCCCACACCCGGTCGACCGGACTCGCCTCGACCAGTACCCGATCTCCCGTGCCCAGCAGAAACCCGCGCAGATCCGCATGTGCCGCGAACTTGTGGACCGAGCCCTCGACGACGATCCGGAACCGCTCCCGGTCCCACACCACCTCGTCGAATCCCCGCACCAGCCGCCCGGCCTTCTTCGCCACCGACGGATGGCCGGCGTCCAGCACCCGCCGCTCCGCCTCCGCGTCGCCGAACAGCCGGGCCTTCTCGGCCATCATCCAGTGCTCGGCCGTCGCGTACTCCACCCCGTCGACCGTGAAAGGCGACGGCCACCACTGGCTGAGACAGCTCGCGCCCACCCGGCCGTCCGGCAGCGGCCGGTGGCCCCAGAAGTGCAGATACCTGACTCTCGCCCCCGCACGGACCTCCCTGATCAGGACATCCCAAGAATCGATCTTCGCCATGCCGCCGAGTCTGGCACGCACCACTGACAATCCGTCCCGCGTTTTTCCGCCTCACTCGACACCCGGTCGACAGATTCCGTCGCGTAATCAAATGGAAACAACGGAATCACTTGTTGGAGCCGCCCTGCTCTGTCAGGATCGGCACTCAAATCGAGCCTGAGCCACGCCGGCCCCACCTCGGGGACACGGAGGAGAGCGACATGCAGAACCCGGGCACCGCCACCCCGGAACGATTCCCGGCCCAGGACCGCTTCGCGGACGGCGCGCAGTACATCGCGGGCCGACCGGCGAAGGGGACCTCGGGACGTGCGCACGCCGTCGTCGACCCTGCCACCGGCGAGGAGGTGTACAGGTACGAGCTGGCCGGCGCCGACGACGTGGACGCCGCCGTCGCCGCCGCGCGCGAGGCATTCCCGGACTGGGCCGCCGCCACCCCGGGCGAGCGCTCGGACGCGCTGCACCGCTTCGCCGCCGTCCTCGCCGACCGCGCCGAGGACTTCGCCCGCGCCGAGTCCCTCCAGTGCGGGAAGCCCCTGAAGCTGACCCGCGAGTTCGACGTGCCGGGGACCATCGACAACACCGCGTTCTTCGCGGGTGCCGCCCGGCATCTTCAGGGGCAGTCCGCGGGGGAGTACTCCGGCGACCACACCTCCTACGTCCGCCGCGAACCCATCGGCGTCGTCGGGTCCGTCGCGCCCTGGAACTACCCCCTCCAGATGGCCGCCTGGAAGATCCTCCCGGCGATCGCCGCGGGCAACACGATCGTGCTCAAGCCCGCCGAGCTCACCCCGCTCACCTCACTCCTCTTCGCGCAGGCCGCCACCGACGCCGGGATCCCCGACGGTGTCGTCAACATCGTCACGGGGACCGGGAAGGACGCCGGTGAGCATCTCGTCGGGCATCCCGATGTCGCCATGACCTCCTTCACCGGCTCCACCGCCGTCGGCAAGCGCGTCGCCGAGATCGCCACCGGCACCGTGAAGCGGATCCACCTGGAGCTGGGCGGCAAGGCGCCCTTCGTCGTCTTCGACGACGCCGACCTCGAAGCGGCCGTCCACGGCGCCGTCGCGGGCGCCCTCATCAACACCGGGCAGGACTGCACGGCCGCCACGCGCGCGTACGTACAGCGACCGCTGTACGAGGAGTTCGTCGAGCGGACCGCGGCCCTGATGGAGAGCGTCCGGCTCGGTGATCCGTTCGCGCCGGGCACCGATCTCGGGCCGCTGATCTCCCGCCCGCAGCGGGACCGGGTCGCCGGGTTCGTCGACCGGGCGCGTGCCTACGCGCGCGTGGTGACCGGCGGTGCGGCGCCGAAGGGGGAGCTGGAGAACGGCGCGTACTACCTGCCCACCCTCGTCGCCGACGCGCCCCAGGACAGCGAGATCGTCCAGTCCGAGATCTTCGGGCCGGTTCTCGTCGTGCTCCCGTTCGACAGCGACGACGACGGGATCCGGCTGGCCAACGACACCCCCTACGGGCTCGCCGCCTCCGCCTGGAGCCGCGACGTCTACCGGGCGAACCGCGCCACCCGCGAGATCAAGGCGGGCTGCGTGTGGGTCAACGACCACATCCCGATCATCAGCGAGATGCCGCACGGCGGCTACAAGGCGTCCGGCTTCGGCAAGGACATGTCAGCGTACTCCTTCGATGAGTACACCCAGATCAAGCACGTCATGTTCGACAACACGGCGGTGGCCAGGAAGGACTGGCACCGCACGATCTTCGGGGACCGATAGTCAGATCAGGCGGGAGCAGCCGGCCGCCCGACCCGCGGCCGGCCTCCCCCACCTTTCCGATCTCTCCCGAAAGGGCACCACGCGCATGGAGCAGTACGAGCCCGACCGCCTGTCCCCGGCCCAAGTGGCCGCCATGCGGCGCAGCCTGCGCAACGGGCGGGCCGCCATGACCCGCCGTTCCCTGCTGCGCGCCTCCGCGGGTGGCGCGCTCGCGGCGGGCGGACTGGGCACGCTCAGTGCCTGCGGGATCCCCGCGGCCGGCAAGACCGAGGGCGGTACGTCCGCCGAGGACCACTCGGCGAAGGAGAAGGTCGTCACCTTCTCCAACTGGACCGAGTACATGGACGTCGACGAGAGCGGAAAGCGTCATCCGACGCTGGAGACGTTCACCGAGCGGACCGGGATCAAGGTCAAGTACACCGAGGACATCAACGACAACAACGAGTTCTTCGGGAAGATCAAGCCGCAGCTCGCGGCCGGCCAGGACACCGGCCGCGACATCGTCGTCCTCACGGACTGGCTGGCCGGCCGGCTCATCCGCCTCGGCTGGGTCCAGAAACTGGACGCCTCCAACCTGCCGCACGCCTTCACCAACCTGTCGCAGCAGTTCCGCAACCCCGACTGGGACCCGGGACGGGCGTACTCGTACCCCTGGCAGGGCATCTCGACGGTCATCGCCTACAACAAGAAGGCGCTCGACGGCGTCGAGGTGAAGACGGTCTCCGACCTGCTCGACAACCCCAGGCTCAAGGGCCGTGTCGGCTTCCTCACCGAGATGCGCGACACCGTCGGGATGACTCTGCTCGACATGGGCAAGGACCCGGCCAGGTTCAGCGACGACGACTACGACGCGGCGATCGCCCGCCTTCAAAAGGCCGTCGACAGGAAGCAGATCCGCCGGTTCACCGGCAACGACTACACCTCCGACCTCACCAGCGGCGACTTCGCGGCCTGCCTCGCCTGGGCCGGTGACGTCGTCCAGCTCAAGGCCGACAGCCCTGACATCGACTTCCTCATCCCGGACAGCGGCTACATGACGTCCAGCGACAACCTGCTGATCCCCAACAAGGCCCGTCACAAGACGAACGCCGAGCGGCTCATCGACTACTACTTCGAACCGAAGGCCGCCGCCGAGCTCGCCGCCTACATCAACTACGTCTGTCCCGTGGAGGGCGTGAAGGACGAGCTCGCGAAGATCGACGAGGACGCGGCGAACAACCCGCTGATCCTCCCCGACAAGGCCATGCAGGCCAAGTCCGTCGCCTTCCGCTCACTGAGCTCGAAGGAAGAGACGGCCTACGAAGAGAAGTTCGCGAAGCTGACAGGGGCGTGACCACCATGACGAACGACACCAGCGGCGACGTCCGCCTCTCCGGCATCAGCAAGACCTACGGCTCCTTCACCGCCGTACACCCGCTCGACCTGACCGTGCCGCAGGGCTCCTTCTTCGCCCTGCTCGGCGCCTCCGGCTGCGGCAAGACCACGACTCTGCGCATGATCGCGGGACTTGAGGAGCCCACCGCCGGCACCGTCCACCTCGGCGACCAGGACGTGACGGCGCTCCCGCCGTACAAGCGGCCGGTGAACACGGTCTTCCAGTCGTACGCCCTCTTCCCGCACCTGGACGTCTTCGAGAACGTCGCCTTCGGCCTGCGCCGCCGCGGCATCAAGAGCGTGAAGAAGCAGGTCGAGGAGATGCTCGACCTCGTCCAGCTCGGCGAGCAGGCGCGCAAGAAGCCGCACCAGCTGTCGGGTGGACAGCAGCAGCGGGTGGCCGTCGCCCGCGCGCTCATCAATCACCCCAAGGTGCTCCTCCTCGACGAGCCCCTCGGCGCCCTCGACCTCAAGCTGCGCCGCCAGATGCAGTTGGAGCTCAAGCGCATCCAGACCGAGGTCGGCATCACCTTCGTCCACGTCACGCACGACCAGGAGGAGGCCATGACGATGGCCGACACGGTCGCCGTGATGAACGCGGGCCGCGTCGAACAGCTCGGCTCGCCCACCGACCTCTACGAGAACCCGCGCACGACGTTCGTCGCCAACTTCCTCGGCACCTCCAACTTCATCGAGGCCGAGGTCGACTCCATGAGCGGCGACGACATCGTGCTGAAGGCGGGCGGCGGCAAGCTCGTCCTGCCCGGGGCGCGCTGCTCCGCGCCCACGACGACCGGCGGCAAGGTGCTGGCCGGCGTCCGCCCGGAGAAGATCTCCCTCAGCCACGCCGACGACGCGGGGGAGATACCGGAGGGCCGCAACCGCATCACCGGCAAGATCGCCGCCACGTCGTTCATCGGCGTCTCCACGCAGTACGTCGTCGACAGCGCCGTCTGCCCGGACTTCGAGGTCTACGTCCAGAACGTCGACCGCGACACCCGCCTGGTCCCGGGCGCCGACGTCGTCCTGCACTGGAGCCCGGCGCACACCTTCGGACTCGACGCGACGCAGTCCCTGCTCGCTGGGACAGCGGGCTCCGCCGGCGTCGATGAAGGAGCGGCCGCCTGATGCCGACGCTCACCGAGGCGCCCCCGCCTCTCACCCCGACCGCCCCGGCGAAGAAGCCGCCCCGCCGACGCGGCCGCCTGGTGCCGTACTGGCTCCTGCTGCCCGGCGTCCTGTGGCTGCTGGTCTTCTTCGCGCTGCCGATGATCTACCAGGCCTCCACGTCCGTGCAGACGGGCTCCCTGGAGGAGGGCTACAAGGTCACCTGGCACTTCGCCACCTACTGGGACGCCCTGTCCGCGTACTACCCGCAGTTCCTGCGCTCGGTGCTCTACGCCGGCTCGGCGACCGTCCTGTGCCTGATCCTCGGCTACCCGCTCGCCTACCTCATCGCCTTCCGCGCGGGCCGCTGGCGGAACCTGATCATGATCCTGGTGATCGCGCCGTTCTTCACCAGCTTCCTGATCCGCACCCTGGCCTGGAAGACGATCCTCGCGGACGGCGGCCCGGTCGTCGGCGCCCTCAACACCCTGCACGTCCTGGACGTCACCAGCTGGCTCGGCATGACCTCCGGCGACCGCGTGCTGGCCACGCCGCTCGCGGTGGTGTGCGGTCTGACGTACAACTTCCTGCCGTTCATGATCCTGCCGCTCTACACCTCGCTGGAGCGCATCGACCCACGGCTGCACGAGGCGGCGCACGACCTGTACGCCAAGCCCATCACCACCTTCCGCAAGGTCACCTTCCCGCTGTCGATGCCGGGTGTCGTCTCCGGCACGCTGCTGACCTTCATCCCGGCGGCCGGCGACTACGTCAACGCCGATCTGCTCGGCTCCACCGACACCCGCATGGTCGGCAACGTCATCCAGACGCAGTTCCTGCGGATTCTGGACTATCCGACGGCCGCTGCCCTCTCCTTCATCCTGATGGCCGCCATCCTCGTCATGGTGACCGTCTACATCCGCAGGTCCGGCACGGAGGATCTGGTTTAAATGACCTTCGTCAACTGGCTCAAGCGCAATCTCGTCGTCATCGCGGGACTGCTGACGCTCGCTTATCTCCTCCTGCCGAACATCGTCGTGACGGTCTTCTCCTTCAACCGGCCGAAGGGGCGCTTCAATTACGAGTGGCAGGAGTTCTCCACGGCCGCCTGGCAGGACCCCTGCGGCGTATCCGACCTGTGCGGCTCGCTGTCGGTCAGCCTCCAGATCGCGTTCTGGGCGACGCTCGGCGCCACGCTTCTCGGCACGCTGATCGCGTTCGCGCTGGTGCGCTACCGCTTCCGCGCGCGGGGCGCCGTGAACTCGCTGATCTTCCTGCCGATGGCGATGCCCGAGGTCGTCATGGCGGCCTCGCTGCTCACCCTGTTCCTCAACATGGGCGCCCAGCTCGGCTTCTGGACGATCCTGATCTCCCACATCATGTTCTGCCTCAGCTTCGTGGTGGTCGCCGTCAAGGCGCGCGTGATGTCGATGGACCCGAGGCTGGAACAGGCCGCGCAGGACCTGTACGCCGGACCGTTCCAGACGTTCGTCCGCGTCACCCTGCCGATCGCCGCACCCGGAATCGCGGCCGGCGCGCTGCTCGCCTTCGCGCTCTCCTTCGACGATTTCATCATCACCAATTTCAACGCGGGCTCGACCGTCACCTTCCCGATGTTCGTCTGGGGCTCGGCCCAGCGCGGAACTCCCGTTCAGATCAATGTCATCGGTACGGCCATGTTCATCGTCGCCGTACTGCTCGTCCTGGCCTCCATGGTCATCAGCAATCGCCGCACCAAGCAAAAGGCATAAAACCTTTGTAGGGAGTTGAAATCATGGCCCCAGGCGCCATGAGTCGTGGCAACAACTGGACGAAATCCCTTTCCGAAGCCCAGCCGGTCCCGTACTGGCTGGACGACCCCGGCAGGCCCCACCCCGAACCCGCCCTGACCACTTTCGAGACCTGCGACCTGCTGGTCGTCGGCGGCGGCTACAGCGGACTGTGGACCGCGCTCCTCGCCAAGGAGCGCGATCCGCAGCGGGACGTGGTGCTGCTCGAAGGCCGCGAGGTGGGCTGGGCCGCCTCGGGCCGCAACGGCGGCTTCTGCGCCGCCTCCCTCACCCACGGTCTGCCCAACGGGCTCACCCGCTGGCCGGACGAGATCCACAAGCTCCAGGAGCTGGGCGCCCGCAACCTCGACGAGATCGAGGAGACGGTCGCCCGCTACTCCCTCGACTGCGACTTCGAGCGCACCGGCGGGATCGATGTCGCCACGGAGACGTACCAGGCGTGGGAACTGCGCGACTGGTACGAGGAGATGGAGCGCCGGGGCCTCGCCGGCGGCGTGGAGTTCCTGGACGCCGAAGCGGTGCGGGAACAAGTCGACTCACCGACGTTCCAGGCGGGCCTCTTCGACCGCCGGGGCGTGGCCATGCTCAACCCCGCCAAGCTGGTCTGGGGCCTGAAGCGGGCCTGCCTGGACCTCGGCGTCCGCGTCTACGAGCACACCCCCGCCCTCACCCTGAAGCCGTACGGCGCCGGCATGGCCGTACGCACCCCCTACGGCCGGGTCCGCGCCCGCGAGGTCGCGCTCGGCACGAACATCTTCCCCAGCCTGATCAAGCGCGTCCGCGCCTACACGGTCCCGGTCTACGACTACGCCCTGATGACCGAGCCGCTGAGCGCGGAGCAACTGGCGTCGATCGGCTGGAAGAACAGACAGGGACTCGGGGACAGTGCCAACCAGTTCCACTACTTCCGCCTCTCCGCCGACAACCGCATCCTCTGGGGCGGCTACGACGCGATCTACCCGTACGGCGGCCGGGTGCGCGCCGAGTACGACGACCGCCCGGAGACGTACGCCAAGCTCGCCGGGCACTTCTTCACCTGCTTCCCGCAGCTGGAGGGCATCCGCTTCACGCACGCCTGGGGCGGCGCGATCGACACCTGCTCGCGTTTCTCGGCGTTCTTCGGGACGGCCCACCAGGGCAAGGTGGCGTACGCGGCGGGCTTCACGGGCCTCGGTGTCGGCGCGACCCGGTTCGGCGCGGACGTGATGCTGGACCTGCTGGCGGGGGAGCGCACGGAACGCACCCAGCTCGAAATGGTCCGCAAGAAGCCGCTCCCCTTCCCGCCGGAGCCCTTCGCGTGGACCGGCATCGCGCTCACCAAGTGGTCGCTGGCCCGCGCCGACGCGCACGGCGGGCGCCGGAACCTGTGGCTGAAGGCGATGGACCGACTGGGTCTCGGCTTCGACAGCTAGCGGCCGTACGGCCGCGAGACCTTGCTCGACGCCGTTCAGGTGACGACGCGCATCAACTGTGCGTCGTCACCATGATCACGGCCACCATCGCCGCCTGCATCTCCTTGACCGCGGTACGGACACTCTCACCGGCCCACTGCCCCTGCGCGATCTCCTTCATCCGCGCGGAGACCTCCTTGCGGGGCAGGCCGGGGAAGGCCAGGCCATGCAGACGCGCCCCGTGCAGCAGGGCCACCAGGCCGGCCGTGCGGTCGTCGGGCTCGGCACCCCGCAGGACGAGGGCCGCGAGCCGTGCGCGCAACTCGCGCTCAGGAGCGTCGTCCACCTGCGGGAACCGGCGGACGGGCACCACGCCCAGAACTCTGCGCTGCTCCTCGCTCACGAGGCCGCGCGCGCGGAGACTGGCCACGGTGGCGGCCACAGCCTTGTCGTGGTCCTTGGTCAGCCACTCCGTCACCTTGGGCGGCCTCCTCCTGCGCGCCGTCCACGACGCGATGAGCGGCAGCCGCTCGTCCAGCAGCGGGACTCCGGTCGGTGCTGTGTCGGCCACGGTCATCCGCCCCCCGTCCACGGACAGCCGGCCCGCCATGACGAGTTCGAGAACCACACCGCCGGCCACTGCCCATCCGACGGCCTGCCGTTCCTTCACCGCCCCGGACTCGTCATCCAGCGAGAGCAGCATGACTTCCTCGGCCAGGGTCACCGGCATGCCCGTACCTCCTTTGTTCGGCCAACCCGACAAGACGCGTGGAACGGCACGTCGAGTTCCCGACCCGGGGAAGCCGTACGGCCCAGGGCCGGCCACTGCCAAATCCAGTGTGATCCAACTCACTTGGAACTGTGGGAGAGAACCCGCGTAATGGCCGCCGGGTGACCTCCCTCTCCCTCGTGACGCGATCGGCGTCCACCACAGAAAGGGAGATCACCGTCATGACAGGGGCGAAGACAGCGGTGGAGTGGCTGGTATCCGCCGCTCCGGATCCCGATGCCTGCCGCTGGGAGTGGGAACGCAACCCCCTCGGGGTCGCCCTGCTGCCGGCCGGCAAGGCCTGGGACGTACTCATCCTGCCGGCCGAGCTCGGCTATCCCACGCTCGACGTCCTCACCCGCGTCCTCGACCAACTGGGCCCGGTGCTGGTCGACTTCGGCGACTCGCGCATGGGCTTCTTCGTGCCGCCGGGCACGGCCGCCCGCTGGCTCGGCACCGGGATCCGTACGGCCGGAGCCGGCACCTGGATCGTCGTCCCGTACCCGGGCCGCTCCACGGGCGGCGTGCGCTGGCTGGTCCCGCCGGACGGCACCGGCACCCTCACCGACCCGGCACTCCTCGAACTGGCCATGCACGAGGCGGCGGCGGGACTGGCGGCGGAGGGGGAGGGGTAGCCTGCGCGAACCCTTGACAGGCAGATTGGTCTGGACCAAGTTGTGGGCGGCTCCACCCTCCCATTCCCCCACACCCGGAGGCACTTGTGGATCGCTCCAGACCCCTCGCCTTCCTCACCGCCGCGGCCTTGGTCCTGCCCGGCGTCACCGCGCTCTCGTCGGCCGCCCGTGCGGCCGACGCGGACCTCGTCCGCAACGGCGGTTTCGAGTCCGGCCTCGACGGCTGGACCTGCACGACCGGTACGACCGTGAACTCACCGGTGCGCAGCGGCGGTTCCGCGCTCCAGGCGACCCCGGCCGGCGCCGACAACGCCCGGTGCGCCCAGACGGTGACCGTGAAGCCGGACTCCCGGTACACGCTGTCCGGATACGTCCGCGGCTCCTACGTCCACCTCGGCGCGAGCGGCACCGGCACCACCGACGTCTCCGCCTGGACGCAGTCGGGCCCCGTCTGGAACCAGCTCACGACGACCTTCCGCACCGGCCCCGCCACGACCCGGGTCACCGTCTACACCCACGGCTGGTACGGGACGGGCGCCTACCACGCCGACGACATCTCGCTCGTCGGACCGGGCGGGGAGGCCGGACAGCCGCCCGCAGCCCCGACCGGCCTGAAGACCGGCGCGGTCACCTCCTCCAGTGTCGCCCTGTCCTGGACGCCGGTGCCGGGCGCGACGAGCTACGCCGTCCACCGCGACGGCGCCAAGGTCCAGACGGTGAGCGGCCCTGCGGCGACGATCGGCGGACTCTCGCCCTCGACGGCGTACGGCTTCCAGGTCACCGCCGTGAACGAGGCGGGTGAGTCCGCACGGTCGGCCACGGTGACCGCCACGACCACCGCCCGGCCGGGCGGCGGGGGCGCGGACCTCCCGGCCCATGCCCTGGTCGGCTACCTCCACGCGAGCTTCGCCAACGGCTCCGGCTACACCCGCCTGGCCGACGTCCCCGACAGCTGGGACGTCATCGACCTGGCCTTCGGCGAACCGACCTCGGTCACCTCGGGCGACATCCGCTTCGCGCGCTGCCCCGCCACCGAGTGCCCGAACGTCGAGAGCGACGCCGACTTCAAGGCCGCGATCCGGGCCAAGCAGGCGGCCGGCAAGAAGGTGCTGATCTCCATCGGCGGCCAGAACGGCCAGGTGCGGCTGACGACCACGGAGGCGCGGGACACCTTCGTGACCTCCGTCTCGAAGATCATCGATGAGTACGGCCTCGACGGCCTCGACATCGACTTCGAGGGCCACTCGCTCTCCCTGAACGCCGACGACACCGACTTCAAGAACCCGAAGACACCGGTGATCGTCAACCTCATCTCGGCCCTGAAGACCCTGAAGGCGAGGTACGGCGACGACTTCGTCCTGACGACGGCGCCGGAGACGTTCTTCGTCCAACTCGGCTACCAGTACTACGGCACCGGCGAGTGGGGCGGCCAGGACCCGAGGGCCGGGGCGTACCTCCCGGTCATCCACGCCCTGCGCGAGGACCTGACACTCCTGCACGTCCAGGACTACAACTCGGGCCCGATCATGGGCCTGGACAACCAGTACCACTCGATGGGCGGTGCCGACTTCCACATCGCCATGACCGACATGCTGCTCACCGGCTTCCCGGTGGCGGGCGACCCGGAGAACGTCTTCCCGCCCCTGCGCCCCGACCAGGTGGCGATCGGCATGCCCGCCTCGACCGACGCGGGCAACGGCCACGTCCCCCCGGCCGAGGTCACCAAGACCCTCGACTGCCTGACGAAGAGGACGAACTGCGGCTCGTACACCACGCACGGCACCTGGCCGGCGCTGCGCGGTCTGATGACGTGGTCGATCAACTGGGACCGGTACGGCGGCTGGGAGTTCCGGCGGACGTTCGACGGCTACTTCCGCTGAGGACGGCCTCTTCGGCCGAGGAACAGCCACAGCGAGGTGAGCAGCACCGTGCACAGGCACCAACTGGCCACGACGTCCAGCGGCCAGTGGTAGCCACGCCGGACCAGGCCGAAGCCGACGCCGAGATTGAGGCCGGCGCAGACGACGAGCAGGGCGCGGCGGGCCGGGGCGGAGCGCAGGCACGGGAGGAGCAGCAGGGCCGCGGCGCCATAGGCGACGGCGGCCGTGGCCGTGTGGCCGGAGGGGTAGTAGCCGGTGGCGGGCGGTACGGCCGGGGTGCCGGGACGGTCGGTCAGCAGCTTGACGGGGACCACCAGCGCCGGGACCACCGCCATGAGCAGGGCCGCGGAGGAGGCCGGGCGCCACCAGAGGTGTGTACCAGTGCGGCGATGCCGCCAGGTGACGTACGCCAGCGCGACGGCCAGGACCGGGACCGCGACCTGCACGTTGCCCAGATCGGCGAGGAGTTCGGAGAAGCGGTCCGGATGCACCAAGGCCCGGCTGACCGCCGCGTCGACGTCCAGCAGTGGGCCGTCGGCCACGACCTGCCAGGTGATGAGCGCGAAGAGGAGGGCGGGAAGCCCGAGAAGGAGGAAGAGGGAGGTCGGCCGCCCCGGAACAGGGGGGGTGGTTCCGAGGCGGCCGTCCGGATCGGATGGTCGCGCGCCCCGGGGGGTTTGGGGCGGGCGACTGTCCGATCGGTGAGGAGATCCGGAGCCGGAGGCCCCGGTTGTGTGCGCGAGGGCACGACCAGGTCGAAGCTGGGGAGGCCTCGGCCCGATGTCACCCAGAGTCCCCTCCGGGCGGGGTGTATCTCTCATCTGGTTAGAACCTACGACAGCGGGAGGGCGTTAGACAGACGGAATCGCATCCTGCCATCCACCTCGCACACCTTCTTCACACGCTCTGACGACAGCCGCCCCAGCCCCGGAACCGCGGACGGTTCCAGAGCTGGGGCGGATGAGGCCACCGGGACGGGCTCGCGCCGCTCACCAGTGGTTTCGCTGGGGCCTCAGATGCGGGCGAAGGTCTGCTCGATGATGTCGAGGCCCTCGTTCAGCAGGTCCTCACCGATGACCAGCGGAGGCAGGAAGCGCAGCACGTTGCCGTAGGTGCCACAGGTCAGGACCAGCAGGCCCTCGGCGTGGCAGGCCTTGGCGAGCGCGCCCGTCGCCTCCGGGTTCGGCTCCTTGGTCGCGCGGTCCTTGACCAGCTCGATGGCGATCATCGCGCCACGGCCGCGGACGTCGCCGATGATGTCGAACTTCTCGGCCATGGCCCCGAGGCGGGCCTTCATGATCGCCTCGATGTGCTTCGCCCTGGCGTTGAGGTCCAGCTCCTTCATCGTCTCGATCGAGCCCAGGGCGCCGGCACACGCGACCGGGTTGCCGCCGTAGGTGCCGCCCAGGCCGCCCGCGTGCGCGGCGTCCATGATCTCGGCGCGGCCGGTCACGGCGGCGAGCGGCAGACCGCCCGCGATGCCCTTGGCGGTCGTGATCAGGTCCGGGACGATGCCCTCGTCCTCGCACGCGAACCACTGACCCGTACGGCAGAACCCGGACTGGATCTCGTCGGCGACGAAGACGATGCCGTTGTCGGCGGCGAACTGCCGGATCGCCGGGAGGAAGCCCTTGGCCGGCTCGATGAAGCCGCCCTCGCCGAGGACCGGCTCGATGATGATCGCGGCGACGTTGTCCGGGCCGACCTGCTTGGTGATCTGGTCGATGGCCTGCGCGGCGGCCTCCGGGCCGGCGTTCTCCGGACCGGTCGGCCAGCGGTAGCCGTACGCCACCGGCACCCGGTAGACCTCGGGCGCGAACGGGCCGAAGCCGTGCTTGTACGGCATGTTCTTCGCGGTCAGCGCCATCGTGAGGTTGGTGCGGCCGTGGTAGCCGTGGTCGAAGACGACGACCGCCTGGCGCTTGGTGTACGCACGGGCGATCTTGACGGCGTTCTCGACGGCCTCGGCGCCGGAGTTGAACAGCGCCGACTTCTTGGCGTGGTCACCGGGGGTCAGCTCGGCCAGCGCCTCGGCGACGGCGACGTACCCCTCGTAGGGCGTGACCATGAAACAGGTGTGGGTGAAGTCGGCGAGCTGCGCGGTCGCCTTGCGTACGACGGCCTCGGCGGACGCGCCGACGGACGTCACCGCGATGCCCGAGCCGAAGTCGATGAGCCGGTTGCCGTCGACGTCCTCGATGATGCCGCCGCCGGCGCGCGCGGTGAACACGGGCAGCACGGAGCCCACGCCCTGCGCGACCGCGGCGGTGCGGCGGGCCTGCAGCTCCTGCGACTTCGGGCCGGGGATGGCGGTGACGACGCGGCGCTCCTGCGGAAGTGCGCTCATGAGGGGCTCCTGGGGTCTTGCGGACGCTTGTCTTGTCTTTTCTCGCAGGCTAGGGCGGCACGTGGGGGGTGGGCATGCTCCATGTGGGCGTTGTCGGCCGGACGGGTTGTCCGTAGTGGACATGGCGTTCGTGAGGACGCCCGGCCGCGTAAGCGGTGAACTCCCCAGGCGAGGGCGTTAGATTGGCTCGCTGATGGTG
Organism: Streptomyces sp. NPDC006385; assembly: GCF_040612485.1. Classification (NCBI taxonomy): domain Bacteria; kingdom Bacillati; phylum Actinomycetota; class Actinomycetes; order Kitasatosporales; family Streptomycetaceae; genus Streptomyces; species Streptomyces sp. NPDC006385. Next base: position 30,208 of record NZ_JBEXQG010000074.1, on the reverse strand, counting down.
GATGGAACGGCTGGTCAGGGGGCAAGGGCGATGGACAGCGACGGGACGCAGGACGCGCGGGGCACGCACGCGACGCCTGTGCCGCGCCCGGCGGTGCCGCCGGAGGTCCCCGCGGTGCCGCCGCGGCCGACGCATGCACCGGGTGCGTCCGTGGCCGACTGGCTCAACGAGACCCGGGCCGACGCCGGACCCGGCATCTGGCGCTTCGGATACCGGGCGCCGAAGGCCGCGCTCGCGGAGCGGGTCAATCCGATGACCGTCGCCGGCATGCTGATCCCGCTTGCTCTGGCGCTCGTGGTGTGGTCTTTCTGGCGGCGCGGCGCGATCCCGTACCAGTTCGTGATCCTGCGGATCTTCACCCCGGACGACTGGTGGTGGGGCGGCACGCTGGCTTCCCCCAAGCGGTTGGAGGGCCAGGCCCTTGAGTATCCGGGGGTGGAGGCCCTGGAGGTGTACAGCGGGATCTTCTTCGCCGTGCTCGTGTACGCGGTGGGCCGGCTGGGGAGCTGGCCCGCTGTCGTCCGCCATGTCGTCGGCGGCAGACCTCAGCCGGCTCGTGCGCTGCTGGCCGCCCTGGGCGCCCTCGTCACCCTCAGCTTCGTCTTCCCGGACGCCTTCCCCCTCGTCGGATGGGACGCGCTGCCGGTGGTGAACCCGTTGTTCTCCCTCATCGCGCTGATCAGCGGCGGGTACGGGGTCTACACCTCGCCATGGGCCACGGACGCCCTCTACGCGCTCATCACCGCCCTCGTCCTGTGGCCCTTCGCCCGGATCGGCGGCTGGTGGCCCCTGGCCCGGACCCTGCTCGCCGCACGCGGCCGTGCCGCGCGGGACCAGGCCCCGGCGCCCGTCGACGAACAGACCCGGGCCCGCTGGCCCGAGCTGCGGGAGGCCGGTCAGCACCAGGCCGCGGACCTGCTCACCGCCGAAGTGCTCGCGGGACGGATGAACGACGTGGACTGCGCCCGCGTCGAGCACGGCTGGGGCCGGGCCCGGAGCCAGGGGCGGGTGGCCGGCTTCACGGACGTGGTGCTGCGTCAGGGTGCCGCCGCGTTCGCCCATCCCTCCGGCGCCCGGGACCTGCCCGGCCGCGCCGCCCGGCACGACCTGCTCACGGGGCAGGTGCGCATCGGACAGTGGGCTCCCGCCGAGCGCACCCCACCGGCATACGGCGGCGCGGGCGCGGCCCTCGATCGGGACACGCTCGCCACGTCGCTGCTGGTCGTCGGGCCGTCGGGCGCCGGCAAGACCCGGCACGTGATCGCCCCGGTGGTGGAGTCCCTCGCGCTCCAGGCACTCACCGGCCGCTGCGCGGTCGTCGTGGTGTGCGCCGCGGGCGCGGCGGTCGGGGCGGACTCGTCGTACGACGTCGTGGTGCGCATCGGCGACCCCACGTCCGTGTACGACCTCGACCCCTACGCGGATGCCGAGGACCCCGACGAGGCGGCCGGGTTCCTCGCCGAGGCGCTGGCCGGGGACCTCGACACCGTCGGGGCCGAGCGCGCCACCACCACCCTCGCCCAGCTTCTGGGCCCCTACCGGGCGGCGCACGGCCGCTTCCCCGCCCTGCCCGTCCTGCGGGAGCTGCTGGAAGGGGGCCGAGCGCCCCTGTCCGAGCTGCGCGAGCGGCTGGCCGACGACCGGCACACCGCGATGCGCCGTGAACTGGAGGCCCGCGTCCGGCAGGCCGGCACCCCCGGCGACCTCGGACCGGTGCTCGCCGACCGGCTCGCCCTGCTGGACCGGCCCGCCTTCGCCGAGTTCTTCGGCTCGGGCGGCGAGACGAACCGCCCGTTCTCGCTGCGCGCTGTCGCCCACCACCCCCTGCGGGTCCGCATCGACCTGCCCGAGCGCGGTCACGAGGAGGTCTCCCGCCTGATCGCCCGGCTGGTGCTGGCCCAGTTCGCCGGGGTCGTGCGCGAAGGAGCACGCGACCACTTCGTCAGCCTGGTCCTCGACGACGCCACCGGTACGGTCACTCCCGAGTCGGTACGCCGGATCCAGCGGCTGCGCTCGCAGAACGCCGGTGTCGTGCTCGCGTTGCGCACGGTCTCCGACGTGCCCGAGGTCCTCCACGGACCGTTGTACGGGGCGGTCGGCTGCCGGATGGCCCTGTCCGGGGTGACGACCTGGGACGGCAGCCGCTTCGCCGACGCCTGGGGCACCGAGTGGGTGGAGACCAAGGACGTCGCCCAGCACACGGTGTTCGCCGATCAGCCGATGACCCGGGCGATGCACGCCCTGCGCAAGCTGGTGACCGGCAAGGCGGTGACCACGGAAGCCGTCACCGTCCGCCAGGTCGAGCGGGAGCGGTGGTCCGCTTCCGAACTGGCACACGCGCTACCACCGGGGCACGCGGTGCTCTCACTGACCACCGTGAAGGGCGAACACGCGGCGCCCATGCTGGTGGATCTGAGGGGCTAGGTGCCGGACTTCCGGGCACTTCTCGACCGTACGGTGAGGCAGAATCGTCACAGGTCGTTCATACATGGCGGCCAAAAGATCAAGACGATCACGACGACCACACAGACGGACCCGATCTGAAGGCCTCATGCCACCCACGCTCGCCTCGCTCGTCCACCACTCCGCGCTCAAGCTGACCGTGCGTGCGGGCGGGGACCGCCTGGACGTGCCCGTGCGCTGGGCGCACGTCAGCGAGCTCGCCGACCCCGTCCCCTACATGGAGGGCGGGGAGCTGCTGCTCGTCACCGCGCTCAAGCTGGACGCGGAGAACCCCGAGGCGATGCGCCGCTATGTGCGGCGGCTGGTGGGCGCGGGCGTGGTCGGGCTCGGCTTCGCGATCGGCGTCAACTACGAGGAGATTCCCAAGGCGCTGGTCGACGCGGCGGAGGAGGAGGGGCTGCCGCTGCTGGAGGTGCCGCGCCGTACGCCCTTCCTCGCCATCAGCAAGGCGGTGTCGGCGGCGATCGCGGCGGACCAGTACCGGGCGGTCACGGCGGGGTTCGCGGCACAGCGGGAGCTGACCAAGCAGGCGCTGACCGCGGGGCCGGAAGGGCTGCTGGCGGCACTGGCGTCGCAGGTGAACGGCTGGGCGGCGCTGTACGACGCCTCCGGTGCCGTGGTCGCGACGGCGCCGGAGTGGGCCGGGCGGCGGGCGGCACGGCTCACGGCGGACGTGGAGCGGCTGCGGGAGCGGCCCGCGCCGGCGTCGTCCGTGGTGGGCGGGCCGGAGCACGAGGACCGGGTCGAGCTGCACACCCTGGGCACGGGGCGCCGGCCGCGCGCGGCGCTCGCCGTGGGCACGGCGGCGGCACCGGGCACGGCGGAGCGGTACGCCGTCCACTCGGCGATCGCGCTGCTGACGCTGACGACGGAGCGGTCCCGGTCGCTGCACGCGGCCGAGCAGCGGGTCGGGGCGGCGGTGCTGCGCATGCTGCTCGCCGGGGAGCCGGACCACGCGCGGGCCGTCGCGGGAGATCTGTACGGAGACCTCCTGGACGCGCCGTTCCGGGTGATCGTCGCCGAGGCGGCGTCGGTGTCGGCGGCGCGGGTGGTGGACTCCGGGGCGCGGGTGACGCTCGGCCGGCCGTCGGCCGCGGCGCTGGCCGTCGTCTCCGAGGGTGCGAACGGTGATCCGCTCGGTGCCCTCACCGAGATCGTGGAGTCCGCGGCCGCCCGGGCCGGGGAGGCGGTGCTCGTGGTGCCGGAAGGAGAAGGGGAGACGGCGCGGCTGGTGATGCTCGCCGTGGACGGGGGTGCCGCGGTGGCGGCGTGCGCGGAGCACGCGGCGGCGCTGGAGGCGGCACGCGCGGGGGCCGTACCGGAGGGGCACGCCGACGAGGACGAGCTGGTCGTGGGGCTCTCGGCGCCGGCCGGGCCCATCGCCGCGGCGGCGGCCTACAAGCAGGCCGAGCAGGCCGTGTCGGTGGCCCGGCGGCGAGGGCGGGTGTGCGTGGAGCACGAGCAACTGGCCGCGGGGTCGGTGCTGCCGCTGCTCGCCGACGACGCGGTGAAGGCGTTCGCGGACGGGTTGCTGCGGGCGCTGCACGAGCACGACGCGACGGGGCGCGGGGATCTGGTCGCCTCGCTGCGGGCGTGGCTGTCGCGGCACGGTCAGTGGGACGCGGCGGCCGCGGATCTGGGCGTGCATCGGCATACGTTGCGCTACCGGATGCGGCGGGTGGAGGAGATCCTGGGGCGGTCGCTGGACGACGCGGATGTGCGGATGGAACTGTGGCTGGCGCTGAAGGCGACGTCGGCCGAGTAGACGGTTTTCGCCCCCGCCCGGCGGGGGCGAGATCTCCCGGCTCGCACCCCCCACCCCGCCAAACCGGCGCACCCCCCACCCCCACCACTCCACCCCGGACAAACGCCCCTCCGCCCCCGCCCCCCTACCGTGGACCCCGACACACCAGGACACCCCCAACGCGGAAGGGCCGGGAAATCACATGACTTCCACTTACGCCTTCTGGCTCGCCGGCCGCCAGGTCGGCGGCGAGGACAGCTTCGATGTGACCTCCCCGTGGGACGGGCGGACCGTCGGCAAGGTGAGCGTGCCGACGGACGCGCAGATCGAGGAGGCCGTGGCCGCCGCGTACGCCGTCCGCGAGGACTTCGCCGCGACGCCGGCCCATGTGCGTGCCGCCGCCCTCGACCACGTCAGCAAGCGGCTCGTCGAGCGGACCGAGGAGATCGCCCGGCTCATCTCCGCCGAGAACGGCAAGCCCATGAAGTGGGCCCGCGGCGAGGTCGGCCGTGCCGTGTCCGTGTTCCGGTTCGCGGCCGAGGAGGCCCGGCGGTTCAACGGCGGTGAGGCCCAGCGGCTGGACACCGACCCCGGCGGCCAGGGGCGTCTCGCCCTCACCCGCCGCTTCCCGAAGGGTGTCGTGCTCGGGATCGCGCCGTTCAACTTCCCGCTCAACCTCTGCGCCCACAAGGTCGCCCCGGCCATCGCCGCCGGCGCGCCGATCATCCTCAAGCCCGCGCCGGCCACCCCGCTGTCCGGGCTCGTCATCGGTGAGCTGCTGGCCGAGACCGACCTGCCGGCGGGCGCCTGGAGCATCCTCCCGGTCCCCAACGACCGTATGCCCGCGCTAGTCCAGGACCCGCGCCTGCCCGTGATCTCCTTCACCGGCTCGGAGAAGGTCGGCTACGCGATCATGGACTCGGTGCCCCGCAAGCACTGCACCCTGGAGCTGGGCGGCAACGGCGCGGCGGTCGTGCTCGCCGACTACGCCTCCGACGCGGACCTGGACCGGGCCGCCGGCCGCATCGCCACCTTCTCCAACTACCAGGGCGGCCAGTCCTGCATCTCCGTGCAGCGGGTGATCGCGGACGCCTCCGTGTACGACCGCCTGCTGCCGCGCATCGTCGCCGCCGTCGAGGCCCAGGTCACCGGCGACCCCAGCGACGACGCGACCGATGTCGGGCCGCTGGTCAGCGAGGAGGCCGCCCAGCGTGTCGAGGCGTGGGTCGACGAGGCCGTCGACGCCGGGGCGAAGCTCCTCACCGGTGGCAAGCGCGACGGCGCCTCCTACGCGCCGACCGTCCTCACCGACGTACCGGCCGGCGCCACCCTCGCCTGCGAGGAGGTCTTCGGTCCCGTCCTCACCGTGCAGAAGGTCGACGGGGAGGCCGCCGCCTTCGCCGCCGTCAACGACTCCAAGTACGGCCTCCAGGCGGGCGTGTTCACCCACGACCTGCAGGCCGCCTTCCGCGCCCACCGGGCACTGGAGGTCGGTGGCGTGGTCGTCGGCGACGTCCCCTCCTACCGCGCCGACCAGATGCCGTACGGCGGTGCCAAGCAGTCCGGTGTGGGTCGTGAGGGCGTGCGGTTCGCGATGGACGACTACACCTACGAGCGGGTGCTGGTCCTGACCGGGCTCGCTCTGTGAGCACCCCGTGAACGGACGGCCGGAGCCCGCTGTGCGGGGGCTCCGGCCGTCGGTCTTTCTCGCCGGGTTTCCCGAGGATCCGGAATTCCCTGGCTAATGGGAACCATTTTCATGTATGGTCGTGGCTGACGCGAGATCGCCGTCCCGAAGGGGCCCGGCACCGATGCCTTCCGGTGCCGGGCCCCTTCTCATGGCCGGCCTCTTCCGGACCCTCAACCGGAGAAGCCGACGTGCGCGAGCCGCAGCGTGCCGCGCAGCCTGAGGTGGACGTCGTGGACGCCCTCGGCGATGATCCCGGCGCTCAGCGACGCGTAGGCGTACGGGCCCGCCTCCGACGCGTCCGACGTCAGTACGGCGAGCACCGGGCCGCCGTCCAGCGACACCTCGACCGCGCCGTCTCCGGACACGGTCGCCGTCACCTCCGTGACGCCGTCCCCGAAGTCGCAGTCCCGGTAGACCAGTTCTCCCGCCTCGCCCCGCAGCGGCGTCACCGCGTCGCCCGAGGTCTTCGTACGGTCGACGATCGCGATGCCGCTGTGCGTGTCGAAGTCGGCCGCCTCCAGGCCGCGTTGCCGAACGGGACGCGGCGCGGCGGCCTCACCGTCCAGGATCAGCGTCGTGCGCAGCCGGATGTCCTCGCTGGAGGCGCCGGCCAGCACCTCGTACGGGCCGGGCTCGCGGCGCCATCCGCTCCGCGCGACGTCCCAGAAGTCGAAGGCGGACAAGGGGACTTCGAAGGTGAGCGTCGCCTTCCCGCCGGGCTCCAGCCGCACCCTGCTGTGCGCCACCAGTTCCCGCCGCGGGCGCGGCACCGTCGGCTCCACGGCGCGCGTGTAGAGCTGGGCGACCTCGTCGGCCGTCACGTCGCCGGTGTTGGTGACCGTGAAGGAGACGTGCAGCGCGTCGTCCGCCACCCGGGTGTCCAGGTCGCCGTAGGCGAAGGTCGCGTACGACAGGCCGTGCCCGAACGGGAACAGCGGGGTCCCCTCGAAGTACAGGTACGTCTGCCGGCCGCCGATCACGTCGTAGTCGAGGAGGTCGGGCAGGTCGGCGTCGTCGGCGTACCAGGTCTGCGGGAGGCGGCCCGCGGGGGAGACGTCGCCGGCCAGGATCCGGGCCAGGGCGGTGCCGGCCGCCTGGCCGCCGTGCGCCGTCCACAGCATCGCCGGCACCTCCGCGTGGTCGACCGCGTACGGGTACGCCGACACCAGCGCCAGCACCGTGTTGGGGTTGGCCGCGCGGGCGGCGCGCAGCAGGCGCTCCTGGTGGGCGGGGAGGGCGAGGGTCGTGCGGTCCTCGGTCTCACGGCCGTTGATGTGCGGATCGTTGCCGGCGACCACCAGGACCACGTCCGCCTGTGAGGTGACCCTGGCCACCGCGTCCTCGCCGCGTTCGACGACGATGAGCTCGAAGATCTCCCCGTCCGCTTCGGCAACCTTGACGCCGTCGGCGGCGACAGAGACGTGGAGACCCGTACCGATGTGCCGAAGGAGGTGTCCGTTCTCGTGCGGTTCCAGGCGGAACGTCTCCTGGACGACCCAGCCTCCGGGCTGGTCGGCGGAGGCGCGGACACAGCCGTCCTCGGCGACGGACAGATAGCGGCCGTCGGGGGCGCGCAGGGTCAGCACACCCTCGCCCCAGTCGACGAGGGCGAGTTCGGTGCCGGTCGGCGCGGCGGTGAGCGGGGGCAGGTCCGTACGGCCGGCGAGCAGGGCCGGGTCGAGGGCGCCCTCCGCGCCGCGCACCGCGTCGGCGGCGTCGGCCTCGGGGACGTGCAGGAAGGTTCCGGCCGAGGTCTTCAGCAGGACGCGGTCCACGCCCTCGGCGAACTCCACGCGGTCCGCGCCGAACCGCTCGTACAGGCCCTCCAGCGGGGTGGAGCGGTGGATGAGCGTGCCGCTGTACCAGTCGAGCTTGCACTCGTCGGCGAGCAGGCCGACCACCGCGAGCCGGGTGTCCTGGGCGAGCGGGAGCAGGTCGCCGCTGTTCTTCAGCAGTACGACGGCCTGCTCGGCGGCCTCCTGGGCGAGGGCGCGGTGCGCCGGGGTGTCGAAGTCCTTGGTGAGCGCGTGCGGGTCGTACTCCGGGTCGAACTCGCCGAGCCGGAAGCGGACCGAGAGCTGGCGGCGGATCGCCGTGTCGAGGTCCGACTCGGTCAGCAGCCCCCGCTCCAGGGCGCCCCGCACGCGTGCCGTGATCTCCGAGCTGTCCGTGCCGTGGTCGGTGAAGCTGTCGACGCCGGCCAGCAGCGAGGCGGCCGTCGCCTCCTCGTGGGTGTCGAAGTAGTGCTCGGAGTCGACCAGGTTGGAGGGCGCGCCCGCGTCCGAGCAGACCAGCAGGTCCTCGTCGGTCCAGGCGCGCAGGTGCTCGCGCAGATACGGCGAGACGTGGTTGGGGCGGCCGTTGACCAGGTTGTACGCCGGCATGACTCCGGCCGTCGCGCCCGCCTCGACCGTCTCGCGGAAGGCGCGCAGGTCGTACTCGTGCAGGACGCGCGGGCGGACCGAGCTCGACGAGGTGGACCGGTCGGTCTCGTTGTTGTGGGCCAGCCAGTGCTTGAGGACGGGCGCGGTGCGCCAGTAGGTCGGGTGGTCGCCGCGCAGGCCGCGGGTGTAGGCGGTGGCGATGGCCGAGGTGAGCTTCGGGTCCTCCGAGTAGCCCTCCTCGTTGCGGCCCCACAGGGGGTGGCGCAGGAGGTTGACGGTGGGGGACCAGACGTTCAGTCCCACGCGGTCGTCGCGGGCGCGCATCGCGCGGGTCTCCTTGGAGACGGCCTCGCCGACCCGTCGTACGAGATCGGTGTTCCAGGTCGCGCCGAGGCCCACCGCCTGCGGGAAGACGGTGGCCGGACCCATCCACGCCACGCCGTGCAGGGCTTCCTGACCGGTGCGGAACGCGTCGACGCCCAGCCGCTCGACCGCGGGCGCGAACTGGTGCAGGAACCCGATCTTCTCGTCGAGGGTGAGCCGCGACAGAAGGTCGTCGATGCGCTTCGCGAACGGCAGTCGCTGATCGCGGAAAGGCGGCGTAGGCGTCGTGTGTGCGGTCACTTGGGGATCCCCTTGCGATGGTGCGGCGAGGCGCTTTCGAAGCGCTTCGATGCTCATTCGACCGAGGGGCGGGTGTCAAGACACCCCGGCGCAACAACTCCGACTCCTGACCGTTATTTCAAGCGTCGTAAGAGTGCGGTCGGATCCTCCACACCTCGGAGGAATCTTGGAATCGACCCTTGTGCGCCCCCATGCCTTCACTTAACCTCGCAGCAACATCGAAGCGCTTCGACTACGCCGACAACGAGGCTCGCCCGCTTCCGGGACGGGTGCTCCTCGGCAGTGGTCGCAGGACCGCTTCAGCTCAGCCAGTTCCACTTACGACACCGCAGCCGACGGCCCACCGCCGGGTGTCCAGGTGCGCCATGAAGGGTTGACGCAATGACGCCGAACGCCGCCTCCGCCTCCTCCGGACCCAGCCGGAGAAGCTTCCTCGCCTCCACGGCGGTCGCCACCGCAGCGGTGGCCGGTGGAATGCCGCTGCTCGCCGCCTGCGGCGGTGGGCAAGAGGGCCGGAAGGAGGGCGCCACGTCGGGCAAGGACGCCGCGAAGATCCTCCCGGCCTTCGTCGCATCGAACGTCGTGACCCCGGACATCCCCTCGAAGAACGGCTCGCCGGCCGGCTTCACCAAGGCGATCCCGGCGGCCGAGCTGAAGACCTCGGTGCCGCAGAAGCTGGGCAGCGGGGGCAAGCTGAAGATCATGGCCCCGTTCTGGGGCACCCCGCCGAAGGGCGACAACCCGTACTACACGGCCATGAACAAGGCCATCGGCGTGGACATCACCTGGCAGAACCAGGACGGCGTCACCTACGACCAGAAGCTCGGCGCCGTCCTCGCCTCCAGCGAGATCCCCGACGTCGTGGTGGTGCCCGACTGGAACCTCACGGGCCGCATACCCACCGCCATCAACGCCAAGTTCGCCGACCTCGGCCCGTACCTGTCCGGTGACAAGGCCAAGGAGTACCCGAACCTCGCGGCCGTGCCCAGCGACGCCTGGCAGCGGGGCATCTTCGGCGGCCAGCTCCGCGCGATCCCGATGCCGAACTCCTACGTCACCGGCATGGCGGCCCTGTACCGCAAGGACCTCTTCGAGAAGGAGGGCTACACCGTCCCCAAGAGCCCCGACGAGTTCCTGTCCTGGGCCAAGGAGGCGACCAGGGCCAAGTCGAAGGTCTGGGCCTGCGACGACATGAAGTGGACGGCCCTCCAGGTCTTCGGTGTCCAGCCGGGCGGCGACAAGGCGCTGTGGTGGAACCTCGAAGGCGGCAAGCTCGTCAACCGCATCGAGACCGAGCAGTACCTGGAAGCCCTGGAGTGGACGCGCAAGCTCTACGCGGCGGGGGTGGTCCACCCGGACGCGGTCTCGGGCAAGGCGGGCGGCAGCGCGGGCAACCGCTTCACCGCGGGGCAGGTGTTGGTCTACAACAACAACATCTCCGACTGGTGGGGCAAGATGGCCGAACAGCGGACCCAGAACCCCGAGTTCGACATGGGCGCGATCGACGTCTTCGGCCCCGACGGCGGCGACCCCACGCTGTGGGCGGGTCAGCCGGGCGGCATGTTCACCTTCATCAGCAAGAAGGCGAGCAAGCAGCAGATCAAGGACTTCCTCGCGCTCTGCAACTTCTGCGCCGCCCCCTACGGCACCAAGGAGTTCATGCTCACCGCCTACGGCGTCGAGGGCACCGACTACACGGTGAAGGACGGCCTGCCGGTCAAGACGCAGCAGGGCATCAACGAGGTCAACAGCACCTACGACCTCACGGGCAACCCGGCACCGTACGTCGCCTACCCCGACTTCCCCGACATCACCCGGGGCATCGTCGAGTGGCAGCAGCGCATGGGCGCCTTCACCAAGAAGTCCTCCTTCTACGGGCTGACCGTCACCGAGCCCACCCGCTGGGCCAACCTCGCCGACGACTTCGAGCAGTTGGAGGACGACGTCGTGCGGGGACGCAAGAAGATCAGTGACGTGCAGCGGGCCGTGTCCGACTGGAAGAAGAAGGGCGGCGACGACCTGCGCGACTGGTACAAGAAGCTGCTCGACGACAACGGCTCGGCGAACTGACCGGCGGCCCAGGCAAGGAGAAGGCCGTGTCCCACAGCACGGTGCCTCGGACCAGGACCGAGGCGAAGACCCCTGCCAGGACTCCGGCGGCATCCGGTGGCGACACCGGACGCCGGACCCGTGGCGGGAAGGACTCGGGCAAGCTGAGCCTGAGGATCAGATTCAGGCGTGACCGCGTGCTGATCCTCATGACGGTGCCGGCGGTCCTGCTGATCCTGGTCTTCAACTACATACCGATCCTCGGCAACGTGGTCGCCTTCCAGGACTACGACCCGTACCTCAGCGAAAACGGCTTCGTCGCCATGTTCCAGAGCCCCTGGATCGGCTTCGAGCAGTTCGAGCGGATCTTCGCCGACTCGGCCTTCTGGCACGCGGTGCAGAACACCCTGGTCCTGTTCTTCCTCCAGCTGGTGCTCTACTTCCCGATCCCGATCCTGCTCGCGCTGCTCATCAACAGCGTGGTCAGGCCCCGGGTGCGGGCGGTCGCCCAGGCGGTCATGTATCTGCCGCACTTCTTCTCCTGGGTCCTCGTCGTCACCGTGTTCATGCAGATCTTCGGCGGCGCCGGCATCATCGCGCAGACCCTCCGCCAGCACGGCTACGAGGGCTTCGACCTGATGACCGACCCGGAGGTCTTCAAGTACCTGGTCACGGCCCAGAGCGTCTGGAAGGACGCGGGCTGGGGCATCATCGTCTTCCTCGCCGCGCTCTCCTCGGTCTCGAACGACCTGTACGAGGCCGCCGCCATGGACGGCGCCGGACGCTGGCGGCGCATGTGGCACATCACGCTGCCCGCCCTGCGACCGGTCATCGCCCTCCTGCTGGTGCTGCGCGTCGGCGACGCCCTCACCGTCGGATTCGAGCAACTGCTCCTCCAACGACAAGCCGTGGGTGTCCACGCCTCCGAGGTCCTCGACACCTACGTGTGGTGGAACGGCATCCGCAACCAGGACTTCAGCTATGCCGCCGCCGCCGGGCTCGTCAAGGGCGTGGTCGGACTGGCGCTCGTACTGGTCGCCAACAAGGTCGCACACCTCATGGGTGAGCAGGGGGTGTACAAGAAATGACCGCAGTCCTCGACACTCCGCCCGACGACGTGCCGCGCGTGAGGAAACCGAGCCGCTGGGCGGCCCCGCCCCGCCCGGTCTGGGAGGAGCCGCCCTCCAAGGCGGGAGTCGCGGGCAAGGGGATCGCCCTGTCCCTGGCCTGCCTGTCCATCCTCTTCCCGCTGTGGATCGTCATCGTCACCAGCCTCCAGTCGAAGAAGACCATCGACGAGGCGGGCGGCCTGGTGGTGATCCCCAAAGGCATCACCTTCATCGCCTACCAGGAACTGCTCAGCGGCGGCCAGGTCCAGAAGGCCGCCCTGGTCAGCATCGGCGTGACCGTGGTCGGCACCCTGTTCAGCATGACGGTGTCGGTCCTGTGCGCGTACGGCCTGTCGCGCAGCGGTTCGCTGGGCCACCGCTGGATCCTGGTGACGCTGCTGGCGACGATGTTCTTCGGCGTCGGCCTCATCCCCACCTACCTGCTGGTGCAGGCCCTCGGCCTGACGGACACCTATCTGGCGCTGATCCTGCCCAGCGCCGTGAGCGTCTTCAACATCCTGGTGCTGCGGGCGTTCTTCATGAACATCTCCCAGGAGCTGGTCGACAGCGCCCGCATCGACGGCGCCGGTGACTGGCGGATCCTGTGGAAGATCGTGATGCCGCTGTCCCGGGCGGTCCTCGCGGTGATCGCCCTCTTCTACGCCGTGGGCTACTGGAGCGCCTGGTTCAACGCGTCGATCTACCTGACCGACCAGGACATGATGCCGCTGCAGAACGTGATGATCCAGCTCGTGCAGATGCAGCAGCGCCCGGTGGGCCTCCAGGCACAGATCAACACCGGTCAGCTCTCGCCGCTCGCGATCCAGATGGCGGTGATGGTGATGGCCCTGCTGCCGGTGGCCGTCCTCTCCCCCTTCGTCCAGAAGCACTTCAAGAAGGGCATGCTCACCGGGGCCGTCAAGGGCTGATCGGCGCCCGCGAGCATCGGCGTGACCGTGGTCGGCCCATCGAAGCCGCTCCGCGCCCCTTCGGGGCGCTTCCCCCCCTTCCTTTTCAGAACGACGAGGTATGTGTCATGCACGCGTCCCGCCTTAGCAGACGTGCCGTTCTCGCCGGTACCGCGGCCGCCGCCGCGCTCACCACCGCTCCGCTCCTGACGGGACGCGCCCACGCCGCCGCGCCGGCGGCCGCCGCCGCGGGGACCGCCTACCGCTGGCGCAACGCCGTCATGGGCGGCACCGGATTCATCACCGGGGTTCTCTTCCACCCCTCCGTGCGCGGCCTCGCCTACGCCCGGACCGACATCGGCGGTGCCTACCGCTGGGACGACCGGACCGACCGGTGGATCCCGCTGACCGACCACATCGGCTGGGACGACTGGAACCTGCTCGGCGCCGAGGCCATGGCCGTCGACCCGGCCCACCCGAACCGGCTGTACCTGGCCCTCGGCACCTACGCGCAGTCCTGGGCCGGCAACGGGGCCGTGCTGCGGTCCGAGGACCGTGGGGCGACCTGGAAGCGCACCGACCTCACCGTGAAGCTCGGCGCCAACGAGGACGGGCGCGGATGCGGTGAGCGGCTGCTCGTCGACCCGCGGGACAGCGACACCCTGTGGCTCGGCACCCGGCACGACGGACTGCTCAAGTCGACCGACCGGGGCGCCACTTGGCGGGCAGCGAGCTTCCCGGCCACGCCCGGCGCCACCGGCCAGGGCATCACCCTCCTCGTCGCCGCCGGCCGCACCGTCTACGCCGGCTGGGGTGACTCCGACGGCACGGCCGGCAAGCCCAACCTGTACCGCACGTCCGACGGAACGACCTGGGAGCCCGTCCCCGGGCAGCCCACCGGCACCGCCGCCAAGGTGCCGATCCGCGCCGCGTACGACAGGCACACGCGCGAGCTGTACGTGACGTACGCCAACGCGCCCGGACCCAACGGCCAGTCGAACGGCAGCGTGCACAAGCTGCGCACCACCAACGGGAAGTGGAGCGACGTCACCCCCGTGAAGCCCGGCGGCACCACGGCCGACGGGTCCGCCGACAACTTCGGCTACGGCGGCGTCGCCGTCGACGCCCGCCGCCCCGGCACGCTCGTCGTCTCCACGAACAACCGCTGGGCCGACATCGACACCGTCTTCCGCTCCACGAACGGCGGCCGCACCTGGACCTCCCTGAAGGACACGGCCGTCTTCGACGTCTCCGAGACCCCCTACCTCAAGTGGGGCGGCGACAAGCCCAAGTTCGGCTGGTGGATCCAGGCCGTCGCGCTCGACCCGTACGACTCCGAGCACGTCGTCTACGGCACCGGCGCGACCCTCTACGGCACCCGCGACCTCAAGCACTGGGCCCCGCAGATCCGCGGCCTGGAGGAGGCGTCCGTCGTCCAGCTGCTCTCGCCGCCGGCCGGCGAGGCGCACCTGATCAGCGGCTCCCGGGACATCGGCGTGCTGTACCACGAACGGCTCACCGCGTCCCCGTCGCGCGGCATGGCCACGAACCCCGTGTTCGGATCGGCCACCGGTCTCGCGCAGGCCGCCGCCAAGCCGTCGTACGTCGTGCGCACCGGCTGGGGCGACCACGGCAACGGCGCCTACTCGAACGACGGCGGGAAGACCTGGGCGCCCTTCAAGGCGCAGCCCGCCCTCGCCAAGGACGCGCCCGGACCGATCGTCACCAACGCCGACGGCAGCGTGCTGCTGTGGTCCTTCGCGCACTGGGACGGCACCCTGTACCCGGCCTACCGCTCGGCGGACAACGGCGCCACCTGGTCCGAGGTCACCGCCCTGCCGAAGGGCGCCGTCCTGGTCGCGGACCCGGTCGACCCGAAGCGGTTCTACGCCTTCGACACCGCCACGGGCACGCTGCACGCCAGCACCGACGGCGGCCTGACCTTCGCCGCCCGGGCCACCGGACTGAAGTCGGGCGACAAGGAGTTCCAGCTCACCGCAGCCCCGGGCCGCTCCGGCGACCTGTGGCTGAGCACCAAGTGGAACGGGCTGTACCGCTCGACCGACGGCGGCGCGACCTTCACCAAGGTCCCCAGTTGCTGGGCGTCGTACACGCTCGGCTTCGGCAAGGCCGCCGAGGGCGCCTCCTACCCGGCGATCTACATGGTCGGCTCCACCGAGGCCATCACCGCCGTGTACCGCTCGGACGACGAGGCCAGGACCTGGGTGCGGATCAACGACGACCAGCACCAGTGGGGCTGGATCGGCGCGGCCGTCACCGGTGACCCGCGCGTGTACGGCCGGGTCTACATCGCCACCAACGGGCGCGGCGTGCAGTACGGGGAGCCCGCCTGATGCCGGAACGAAAAGGGCCTGACCTGAGCGACGCCACCCGGGGCCGTCTCCTCTTCGGCGGCGACTACAACCCGGAGCAGTGGCCGCAGGAGACCTGGCACGAGGACGTCCGGCTGATGAAGGCGGCCGGCGTCAACTCGGTCACCCTCGGTGTCTTCTCCTGGTCGAAGCTGGAACCGGAGCCGGGCGCCCGGGAGTTCGGCTGGCTGGACACGCTGATGGACCTGATGCGGGACAACGGCATCGGCGTCGTCCTCGCCACCCCCACCTCCGCACCCCCGCCCTGGATGGGCCGGCTGCACCCCGACACCCTGCCCGTCACCGAGGAGGGCCGCACCGAGTGGTGGGGCGGCCGGCAGCACTTCTCGCACTCCAGCGCCACCTACCGGCGCTACGCCGCCGCCATCACCGAGGACCTGGCCGCACGCTACGGCGGCCACCCGGCCCTGACGATGTGGCACATCAACAACGAGTACTGCACCTTCGACTACGGCGACGAGGCCGCGGCCGCCTTCCGCCGCTGGCTGCACGAGAAGTACGGCACGCTCGACGCGCTCAACACCGCCTGGGGCACCGCCTTCTGGAGCCAGGGCTACGACACCTGGGACGGCATCCTGCCGCCCCGCCTGCCGCACTACATGCGCAACCCCACCCAGGTCCTGGACTTCCGGCGCTTCACCTCCGACATGCTCCTGGAGTGCTACGTCGCCGAGCGGGACATCGTCCGGCGGCACACCCCGCACCTGCCGGTCACCAGCAACTTCATGCCGCTGTGGTTCGGACAGGACGCGTGGCGCTGGGCCGCGGAGGAGGACGTCGTCTCCGTCGACCTCTACCCGGACCCGCGCGACCCGCTCGGCGCCCAGAACGGCGCGCTCGTCCAGGACATGACCCGCTCCCAGGCACGCGGGCCGTGGATGCTCATGGAGCAGGCGGCCGGACCGGTCAACTGGCGGGGCGTCAACCACCCCAAACCCCGGGGCCTCAACCGGCTGTGGTCCCTCCAGGCCGTGGCCCGGGGCGCCGACGCCGTCTGCTACTTCCAGTGGCGGCAGTCCCGGCAGGGCGCGGAGAAGTTCCACTCCGGCATGGTCAGCCACGCGGGGGCGGAGGGCCGTACGTACCAGGAGGTCAAGCAGCTCGGCGCGGACCTCGCCCGGATCGCCCCGGAGGTGTCCGGCCGGCACGGCACCGCCGACGTCGCCGTCCTGCACGACTGGCACTCCTGGTGGGCCGGCGCCCAGGACGGCCGCCTGTCCCACCAGGTCGACTACGCCGACGTGCTCCGGGCGTGGCACCGGGCTCTGTGGCAGGCCCACCTCACCACCGACTTCGCCCACCCCGAGCACGACCTGTCCGGCTACCGGCTCGTCGTCGTACCCCAGCTCTACCTGCTCACAGACGCGGCCGTCGAGAACCTCCTCGCCCACGTCCGCCGGGGCGGCACCCTCGTCTGCGGCTTCCAGACCGGCGTCGCCGACGAGGACGACCGCGTGCGCCCCGGCGGTATGGACGCCCGGCTGCGCGAGCTGTTCGGCATCCGCACGCTGCACGAGTGGTGGCCGCTGGACGCGGGGGAGAGCGTCTCCTGCGAGGGCTTCCAGGGGTCCTTGTGGTCCGAGGAGCTGGAGGCCGACGGCACCGCCGCCGAGACCGTGCCGTACAAGGGCGGCGAGCTCGACGGACTGCCCGCCGTGCTGCGCAAGGGCCGGGCCTGGTACGTCTCCACGCTCCCGGAGCCCGAGGCGCTGCGGGAGCTGCTGGCCCGGATCGCCGACGGCGCGGGCGTCCGGCCGGTGCTCGACGGCCTGCCGGAGCAGGTCGAGGCCGTACGCCGGGGCGAGGCGCTGTTCGTGCTCAACCACGGCCGTGAGCCGGTGACCGTCGAGGTGCCCGGCATCCACCACGACCTGCTGACGGGGACGTCCGTCACCGACCGGGTCACCCTCGGCCGCTACGGCGCGGCGGTGCTCCGGCCATGACCGCGATCACCGGTCCCGTCCACGGCACCTGGGAGCCGCACCCGGCCGCCCGCTGGGAGGACGCCTTCCTGAGCGGCAACGGCCATCACGGCGCCCTTGTGTTCGGCGACCCGAACGACGAGCGGGTCGTCGTCACGCATCACACCCTGGTACGGCCGAGCGGTGACGCCCCCGAGCACCGCCGGCCGCCCCGGCTCGCCGCCGATCTGCCCGCACTCCAGGACCGCCTCCTGGCAGGCGACCGCACCGCCGCGGAGAGCTTCACCGACGGCCGTCCGCACCAGTCGGTGCAGCCCTTCCACCCCGCCTTCCAGGTCCGGCTGGTCCGGCCCGCCGACGACTGCCACGACTACCGCCGCGACGTCGACTTCACGACGGGCGTCGTGCGCGCGACCTGCGCCGGCTGGACCGGCCGGGTCTTCGTCTCCCGCGCCGACGACGTGATCGTCCAGCAGATCACGTCCCCCGGTCTCACCCTCGACGTCTCCCTGGACCACCGTCTCCCCGGCGCCCCGGCTGCACTGGGCGTCGGTCACGGTGCCGTCGTCACCCCCGAGGGCGCCCTGCTCAGCCTGCGCGCCCGCTATCCGGAGAGCGACCGCGCCTTCACCGGCGTCACCCTGGTCGCCGTCACCGGCGGCACGACGACCCTCGCCCCGCCGTGCGCGCACGTCGAGGGAGCCCGGTCCGTGCTGCTCCTCACCCGGGTCCGGCGGCACACCGGCGAACTCGACGTGATCGCGGAGGGCCGCGCCCTGCGCGACCTGCCCATGGACTACGACGAGCTCCTCGAACGCCACGTCGCCCGCCACCGCACCGCCTACGCGCGCGTCACCCTCGATCTCGCCGCCGCCCCGGCCGAACGCGCCCTGTCCGGCTCGGAGCTGCTGAAGCGGCCACGTGCCGCCGCCCTGCTGGAGCGGCTGTTCGCGGCCGGCCGCTACCACCTGCTGTCCTCCGGCGGCCTCTTCCCGCCCCGCCTGACCGGCCTGTGGACCGGCGACTGGAACACGGCCTGGTCGGGGGCGTTCACCAACGACGCCAACCTCAACCTCCAGACCGCCTGCGCCGCGGCCGCCGCCCTCCCCGAGGTCACCGAGGCCCACGCCGCGCTGATCCACCGCCAGCTGCCCGACTGGCGCGACAACGCCCGCGCGATCTTCGGCACCCGGGGCGTGGTCGCGCCCGCCCACACCGACGGCGAGTCGGGCCACGCGTACCACTTCCGCCGCGAGTACCCCCTGCACCTGTGGACCGCGGGGGCCGACTGGCTGCTCAAGCCGCTCGTCGACCACGACGACACCCACGGCACGCGTGACCCGCGCACCGCGGCCGCCCTCGCCGAAGTCGCCCTGTTCTACGAGGACTTCCTCACCCGCACCGACGACGACGGCCACCTCGTCGTCGTCCCCTCCTACTCACCGGAGAACCGCCCCGCGAACGCGAGCTGGGGCACGATCAACGCCGCCATGGACCTCTCGGCGGCCCGCCACGCCCTGCGCACGGCGGCCGACTACCACCCGGACACCCCGGACGCCGACCGCTGGCACGCCCTGGCCGACCGGCTCCCGCCGCACCGGATCAACGAGGACGGGGCGCTGGCGGAATGGGCCTGGCCGGGCCTGGCGGACTCCTACGACCACCGCCACCTCAGCCACCTCTACGGCGTCTGGCCGCTCGACGAGATCACCGCCTACGACACCCCCGAACTCGCGGCCGCCGCCCACCGCGCCCTCGAACTGCGCGGCGCCGAGAACGACTCCGCGCACGGCCACCTCCACCACGCGCTCGTCGCGGCCCGGCTCAGGGACGGCGAACGCCTCGCCCACGCCCTCGGCCAGGTCCTGGACGGCGACTTCTTCCACGCCTCCCTGATGAGCGCCCACTACCCGAACCGCGACGTCTACAACGCCGACGCCGCGCACACCCTGCCCGCCGTACTGATCGAGATGCTCGTGCAGTCGACACCGGACCGGCTGGTCCTGCTGCCCGCGCTGCCGACGGCGTACCCGAGCGGCGAACTGCGCGGTGTGCGCACCCGGTTCGGTGCCCGGATCGACCTCACCTGGACGCGGGACGGCGTCACCGCCGTCATCCGACCGAGCCGCACCCACCGCGTCGAACTCCGCACTTCATCCGGCACGCGATCCCTCCACCTGGTCGCCGGAGAAGACCACGTCCTCACCTTGAGGGCGTGGTAGTTCCCCCATCCCCCCACCCCATGGAAGGGACACCATGGCATCACGCACGCTGAGCAGACTCACCAAGGCCCTGCTGGCCCCCGCCCTGGCGCTCGGCGCCACCATCGGCCTCGCCTCCGCCCCCGCCTCCGCCGCCGTCTGGAACTCCTGCGCCCAGTGGGGCAACACCAGCCTGAACGGCTACCAGCTCTACAACAACATCTGGGGCAAGGGCGCCGGCAGCCAGTGCATCTGGGCCAACTCCGGCACCAACTGGGGAGTCTGGGCCGACCACCCCAACACCGGCGGCATCAAGTCCTACCCGAACGCCAAGAAGGTGGTGAACAAGCGCATCACCTCGCTCGGCTCGCTCAACAGCAGCTACAACGTCACCGTCCCGTCCTCGGGTGCGTACAACACGTCGTACGACATCTGGGACTCGGACCACGACTACGAGGTCATGCTGTGGATGAACTACAACGGCGACGTCGGCGCGCTCGGCAGCTACCAGGGCAACGCCACGCTCGGCGGTCACAACTGGAACGTCTACAAGGGCCGGATCACCCGCGAGGACGGCACCTACTGGGACGTCTTCTCGTTCCTGCGCACCTCGGACTCCACCTCCGGCAACGTGCAGATCCTGCCGATCCTGAAGTGGATCAAGGACACCAAGCGCTGGTGGGGCGACGAGGTCATCGGTGACGTCCAGTTCGGCTTCGAGGTCACCTCGTCCGCGGGCGGGCTGAACTTCCAGACCAACAGCATGTCGATCACCAGCAGCTGATCCCGTGCCAGGGCCGGGGCCGGTCCGTGCCGTCAGGCGCGGTCGACCTCGGCCCGCAGCGCGTTGTAGTCCGCGAAGGCGGACTCCACGTCGGCGCGGCTCAGCCCGTAGCGGGCCAGGTCATAGGTGTGCCGCCGGGTGCCCTTCGGGCGGGCCACGACCCCGGGGAGTCGGGCGGCGTCGGACCCGGTCCAGCGGGCGCCGACGGCGTCGTACAGCTTGGGGGCGCCCGTCGCCGGATCGGAGCCGAGCCAGGAGTACGGCACGTCCACCAGGTGCCGCGCGGGGATGGCGGCGCGGGCCGCGAGGCCGCGCGTCATGGCACGGCTCAGCAGTTCGAGCCAGGTGGTGCCGATGCCGGGCAGGTCGAGGGGGCGGGAGCTGACCATCATGCCGTGCTCGATCAGGCTGCAGAAGGACGCGACGGCGGTGACCGGATCCCGGTGGCACCACACGATCGTGGCGTCCGGGAACACGGTGCGCAGGGCGTCCAGGTTCTCCAGGTGCATCGGGGACTTCAGCATCCAGCGGCGGCGCGGGCGGCCGTACTGGAGCACCTGGTAGACCTGCTTGAGGTACCGGTAGTCGGGGACGAAGTCCCGCTCGCAGTGCCAGTCCCGGTACTCGGGGATGCGGGCCTGGGAGAACGGCATCAGGGCGTGCGGGAGCGCGAACGTGCACTCCTCCGGGCCCTCGGCCACCATCGCGTGGATGTCGCGGAAGCGCGGCGTGAAGAGGTTGGTGCCCTGGACCAGCCGGCGCCCGGTCGTGATCGCCTGCCGCCGCTGCCGGGGCGGCAACTCAAGGTCCGGCGTGAGCAGTTCCCACAGCCGCGGGCAGCGGTGCTCGGCCGAGAGGGACAGGACGGCGTGCGTGACGGTGGTCGCGGTGCGCGGCAGTCCCACGACGAACACCGGGTTCTCGATCGGCTCCCGCTCGATCTGCGGATGCTCGGCGATCAGCCGTCGGACACGGGCCCGGTTGGTGAGATGCCGGCGCACATGCGCCTGCGCCGACTGCCAGCCGACCGGGGTGATCCGGTCGGCCTTCGCCCACCAGCGCAGCAGGGACCGGAAGTCGTCGACGAACTGCCGGTCACCGGGCGCCTGCCCGGCTGCCGCGGCGATCCGGTCGAAGACCCGGTCGGGATCGCGACGGGAGCCGAAGCCGGGACGCAGCAGCAGGTCGGCGAGCGCGAGGGCGAGCTGAGACGAGGACACGCAGGGAACCTACCTTCCCGAACTGATCGGCGCCGTACCGAAGTTGGCCGAAGATGCGAGGGGTGGCCGGAAGACCTCCACCGTCCGGCCACCCCTCAGACGCGGCTACTCCGCTACAGGCAGCCGCGCCCCGTCCCGCAGGAACAGCGGGATGCGGTCCAGCGGGGCGTCGACCGTCACGGTCGCACCGCCCCGGTACGTCTCACCGGTCCACGCGTCCGTCCAGCTCGCGCCCGCCGGGAGATACGTCGTGCGGGCCGTGGCGCCCGCCGTCAGCACCGGCGCGACCAGCAGGTCCCGGCCGAAGAGGTAGGCGTCGTCGACCGACCAGGCCGCCTGGTCCCGCGGGAACTCCAGGAACAGCGGCCGCATCACCGGCAGCCCCTCCTCGTGCGCCTCCCGCATGACCTTCAGGACGTACGGCTTCAGGCGCTCCCGCAGCCGCAGGTACTTCTCCAGGATCACGCCGGCCTCCTCGCCGTACGACCACACCTCGTTCGGGCCGCCGGTCATGTCCGGGCCGAGCGGCATGCCGGGGTCGCGGAAGCCGTGCAGACGCATCAGCGGGGACAGCGCGCCGAACTGGAACCAGCGGACCATCACCTCGCGGTACGCCGGGTCGTCCGGGTCGCCGCCGTGGAAGCCGCCGATGTCGGTGTTCCACCACGGGATGCCGGACAGCGCCGTGTTGAGGCCGGCCGCGATCTGGCGGCGCAGCGTCGGGAAGTCGGTGCCGATGTCGCCGGACCACAGGGCGGCGCCGTAGCGCTGACTGCCCGCCCAGGCCGAGCGGTTGAGGGTGATGACCTCGTCCTCGCCGGAGTCGAGGAGTCCCTCGTAGAAGGTGCGGGCGTTCTCGGCCGGATAGGCGTTGCCGACCTCCAGGCCCGGACCCGCCCAGTACCGCAGGTTCTCCTGGAAGCCCGGCTTCAGCTCCGGTTCGCAGGCGTCCAGCCAGAAGGCGGTGATGCCGTACGGGTCGAGGTAGTTCTCCTTGACCTTCGACCACACGAACTCCCGGGCCTCGGGGTTCGTGGCGTCGTAGAAGGCCACCTGGACCGTCGAGGCCACCTCCTTGTCGGGCCAGTCGGCGTGCGCCATCGGGCCGTACTGGGTGCCGATGAAGTAGCCGCGCTGCTCCATGACCGGGTGGTTCTCGGAGAGGGGGGACACGGACGGCCAGACGCTGACCACCAGCTTGATGCCGAGCTCGTCCAGCTCGCGCACCATCGCCGCCGGGTCCGGCCACTCCTTCGGGTCGAACTTCCACTCGCCGAGATGGGTCCAGTGGAAGAAGTCGCAGACGATCGCGGAGATGGGCAGGCCGCGCCGCTTGTACTCCCGGGCCACCGCGAGCAGTTCGTCCTGGGTGCGGTAGCGCAGCTTGCACTGCCAGAAGCCCGCCGCCCACTTGGGCAGCATCGGCGTACGGCCCGTCACCGCGCTGTAGCGGCGCTGGCCGTCGGCCGGGGTGCCCGCGGTGATCCAGTAGTCGATCTGGCGGGCCGAGTCGGCGACCCACCGGGTGCCGTTGTGCGCGAGCTCCACGCGGCCGATCGCCGGGTTGTTCCACAGCAGCGTGTAGCCGCGGCTGGAGGCGAGGACCGGGATGCCGACCTCGGCGTTGCGCTGGACCAGGTCGAGGACCAGGCCCTTCTGGTCGAGCCGGCCGTGCTGGTGCTGGCCGAGGCCGTACAGCTTCTCGTCGTCGTAGGCGGCGAAGCGCTGCTCCAGGCGGTGGTGGCCGTTGCCGACGGCGGTGTAGAGGCGTGAGCCCGGCCACCAGAAGTGGGCGCGCTCCTCGGCGAGGATCTCGCCGCCGTCCTCGGTGCGCAGGAAGCGGATCAGGCCCTCGGCGGTGACCTCGACGGTCAGCGCGCCGACGGTCAGCGTGCCCTGCCCGTTCTCGGTCTTGACCGTGCTCTCGGTGGCCGGGGCGTCCTCCAGGAGCGCGCCCGGCAGCCCGTCGAGCACCGGGCCGCCGAGCCGCGCCCGGACCCGGACCGCGTCCGGCCCCCACGGTTCGATCCGTACGGTCTCCTGGCGGCCGCTCCACTCCAGCGCGCCGTCCCGCTCACGGAACGTGCCGATGGTGGGGGAGGACTGCGCGAGGCTGACAGCGCCTTGCTGCGGCTGGTTTTCGGCAGGCTGAGTCACGTGAGGTGCTCCTGAAGGGAGTGCAGACAAGGGGGTGCCCCAGGGGGGCGACACGTGGCGGAAGGGCTCGTCAGGACGTGGCCGGCGCCGGGCCCGTGCTCGCCCGGACCGTCAACTCGGGGGCGATCAGCACCACTTCGTCGCTCCCGCGCCCGCCGAGCTTGGCGACCAGCTGTTCCACTGCGTGCCGGCCCATCTCCTGCGCGGGGATGGACACGGACGTCAGCCGCACCGAGGCTTGCGTGGCGACCTGGTCGGGGCAGATGGCGACCACCGACACGTCCTCGGGCACGGCACGGCCCTGCTGGCGCAGCAGGGCGAGCAGCGGTTCGACCGCCGACTCGTTCTGCACGACGAACCCCGTGGTGCTCGGGCGCTCGTCGAAGATCCGGGCGAGGGTGACGGCCATCGCGTCGTACCCGCCCTCGCACGGCCGGTGCAGCAGCCGCATCCCCAACTCCTGGGCGCGCAGTCTGAGTCCGTCGAGCGTGCGCTCGGCGAAACCGGTGTGCCGCTCGTAGACGGCCGGGGCCTCTCCTATGACAGCGATGTCGCGGTGCCCGAGCATCGCCAGGTGCTCCACGCACAGCGTGCCGGTCGCCTTGAAGTCCAGGTCGACGCAGGTCAGCCCGGTCGTGTCGGCGGGCAGTCCGATCAGCACGGACGGCTGGTGGGTGCCGCGCAGCAGCGGCAGCCGCTCGTCGTCCAACTGGACGTCCATCAGGATCATCGCGTCGGCGAGCCCGCTGCCGGTGACCCGGCGCACCGCGTCGGGACCCTCCTCGCCGGTCAGCAGCAGGACGTCGTAGCCGTGCGTACGGGCGGTGGTCGCCACCGCGATGGCGATCTCCATCATCACCGGCACGTACATGTCGGTGCGCAGCGGGATCATCAGCGCGATGATGTTCGACCTGCTGCTGGCCAGGGCGCGGGCACCCGCGTTCGGGTGGTAGCCCAGTTCACGGATGCTCTGCTCGACCCGCTGCCGGGTGGTCGCGGAGATGGACCGCTTGCCGCTGAGGACATAGCTCACCGTGCTCGCCGAGACTCCGGCGTGCTGGGCGACCTCGGCGAGGGTGACCATCCAGCTCTCCAAGCTTTGTGAAGCGCTTCGACAGTGCGCGGTTTGAATAGGGGCGGGTGTGAGGGTGGTTCGACAGTAGCTCCACCGGGAGTGGGTGTCCATAGGTTGTCGAAGCGCTTCGACTCCGAGTTGCCCGGAGGTGCCGGACCGGCACCTCGCCAGTGTCGCGCCGGTCCCTGCCTACCGTCCCCGCCGACCCGGCGGCAACCTTCCGGCGCCGGGGCGCGCGGGGGTGTGAGCCGCCTGGACACCGGGGCGCACTTCGTCGACATCGGCTGAACGGCCGCACCTGGGGTGGTGGGCCCGCCCGGAATCGGGTACATACGATCGGGTAGCACCCGTCGGTAACCAAACGGCCCAAGCTCCCGATTCGCGACGAGGTGAGCCTCATGTCCGCAGCACCCACGTCCTCCTCCGGACGCCCTACCGTCACCGAACGTGAGGCACGCCAGGTGGCGGAGGAGGCCCGGCTCCAGGAGTGGCGCAAGCCCAGCTTCGCCAAGGAACTGTTCCTCGGCCGCTTCCGCCTCGACCTCATCCACCCCCACCCGATGCCGACCGACATGGCCGCCCAGCGCGGCGAGGAGTTCCTCGCCAAACTGCGCGACTTCGTCGAGACGAAGGTCGACGGCGCCCTGATCGAGCGCGAGGCCCGGATCCCCGACGAGGTGATCGACGGGCTCAAGGAACTCGGCGCCTTCGGCATGAAGATCGACACCAAGTACGGCGGGCTCGGCCTCGGCCAGGTCTACTACAACAAGGCCCTCGCCCTGGCCGGCTCGGCGTCCCCCGCGATCGGCGTCCTGCTCTCGGCCCACCAGTCGATCGGCGTACCCCAGCCGCTCAAGCTGTTCGGCACCCCGGAGCAGAAGGAGCGGTTCCTGCCGCGCTGCGCCCGCACCGACATCAGCGCCTTCCTGCTGACCGAGCCCGACGTGGGCTCCGACCCGGCCCGCCTGGCCACCTCCGCCGTACCGGACGGGGACGACTACGTCCTCGACGGCGTCAAGCTGTGGACGACCAACGGCGTCGTCGCCGACCTGCTCGTCGTCATGGCCCGCGTGCCCAGGTCCGAAGGCCACAAGGGCGGCATCACGGCCTTCGTCGTGGAGACCAACTCGCCCGGCATCACGGTCGAGAACCGCAACGCCTTCATGGGCCTGCGCGGCATCGAGAACGGCGTCACCCGCTTCCACCAGGTCCGCGTCCCCGCCGCCAACCGCATCGGCCCCGAGGGCGCCGGCCTGAAGATCGCGCTCACCACGCTCAACACCGGGCGGCTGTCCCTGCCCGCGTCCTGCGTCGCGGCGGGCAAGTGGTGCCTGAAGATCGCCCGCGAGTGGTCCGCGGCGCGGGAGCAGTGGGGCAAGCCGATCGCCCACCACGAGGCCGTCGGCTCCAAGATCTCCTTCATCGCGGCCACCACCTTCGCCCTGGAGGCCGTGACCGACCTCGCCTCCCAGATGGCCGACGAGGACCGCAACGACATCCGCATCGAGGGCGCCCTCGCCAAGCTCTACGCCTCCGAGATGGCCTGGAAGATCGCCGACGAACTCGTCCAGATCCGCGGCGGCCGCGGCTTCGAGACGGCCGACTCGCTCCGGGCGCGCGGCGAGCGGGGCGTCCCCGCCGAGCAGGTCCTGCGCGATCTGCGCATCAACCGCATCTTCGAGGGCTCGACGGAGATCATGCACCTCCTGATCGCCCGCGAGGCCGTCGACGCCCACCTGTCCGTCGCCGGCGACCTCATCGACCCCGACAAGTCCCTCCAGGACAAGGCGAAGGCGGGCGCGGGCGCCGGCGTCTTCTACGCCAAGTGGCTGCCGAAGCTGGTCGCGGGCCAAGGCCAACTGCCGTACACGTACGGCGAGTTCAAACACCAGGTCGACCTCTCCCCGCATCTGCGCTACGTCGAACGCACCTCCCGCAAGCTCGCCCGCTCCACCTTCTACGGCATGTCCCGCTGGCAGGGCCGCATGGAGACCAAGCAGGGCTTCCTGGGCCGCGTCGTCGACATCGGCGCCGAGCTGTTCGCCATGAGCGCGGTCTGCGTCCGCGCCGAGCACCTGCGCGGTCAGGGCGAGCACGGCCGCGAGGCCTACCAGCTCGCCGACATCTTCTGCCGCCAGGCCCGCCTGCGGGTCGAGGAACTCTTCGGCCGCCTGTGGTCCAACACCGACGACCTCGACCGCAAGGTCGTCAAGGGCGTGATGTCCGGCACCTACGAGTGGCTGGAGCAGGGCATCGTCGACCCGTCGGACGACGGCGGCGTGTGGATCGCGGACGCGACGCCGGGTCCGAGCGAGCGGGAGAACGTGCATCGCCCGATCAGGTGACGACGCCAGGAGAGGTCACTGCTCGCAGTGACCTCTCACCATCCTGTAACCCACCGAGAGGGACACCCTGTCCTCCCCGACAGCCGTTCCGGCCACAATAGGGGGATGAGCGACAGTCCAACCCCCCTCGCCGACCCGCATCTCGTCTACGACCCCGTGGCGGGCGACGGCCCCAAGGACGTGGTGATCCTCGGCTCCACCGGTTCCATCGGCACCCAGGCCATCGACCTCGTGCTGCGCAACCCCGACCGGTTCCGGGTCACCGCCCTGTCCGCCAACGGCGGCCGGGTCGCCCTCCTCGCCGAGCAGGCGTACCGGCTGAAGGCGCGGACCGTCGCCGTCGCCCGCGAGGACGTCGTACCGGCGCTGCGGGAAGCTCTGAGGGCCCAGTACGGCACGGGGGAGCCGCTCCCCGAGATCCTGGCCGGCCCCGACGCCGCCACCCGGATCGCGGCCTCCGACTGCCACACCGTCCTGAACGGCATCACCGGCTCCATCGGCCTCGCCCCGACCCTCGCCGCCCTGGAGGCGGGCCGCACCCTCGCGCTCGCCAACAAGGAGTCGCTCATCGTCGGCGGCCCGCTGGTCAAGGCCCTCGCCAAGCCCGGGCAGATCATCCCGGTGGACTCCGAGCACGCCGCCCTGTTCCAGGCGCTGGCGTCCGGCACGCGCGCGGACGTACGCAAACTCGTCGTCACCGCCTCCGGCGGCCCCTTCCGCGGCCGTACCAAGGAGGAGCTGGCGAACGTCACCGTCGAGGACGCCCTCGCCCACCCCACCTGGGCCATGGGTCCGGTCATCACGATCAACTCCGCCACCCTCGTCAACAAGGGGCTGGAGGTCATCGAGGCACACCTGCTCTACGACATTTCCTTCGACCGCATTGAGGTGGTCGTGCATCCCCAGTCGTATGTTCACTCGATGGTTGAGTTCACCGACGGATCCACGATCGCCCAGGCGACGCCCCCCGACATGCGCGGCCCGATCGCCATCGGCCTCGGCTGGCCGGAGCGCGTCCCCGACGCCGCGCCCACCTTCGACTGGAGCAAGGCGTCGACGTGGGAGTTCTTCCCGCTCGACAACGACGCGTTCCCCTCGGTGAACCTCGCACGCCACGTCGGCGAGCTCGCGGGCACGGCACCGGCGGTGTTCAATGCGGCCAACGAGGAGTGCGTGGAGGCCTTCCGGGCCGGCGCACTGCCGTTCAACGGGATCATGGAGACCGTGACGCGGGTGGTGGAGGAACACGGCACGCCGCGTACGGGAACTTCGCTGACCGTCGCGGACGTCCTCGAAGCGGAGACCTGGGCCCGCAGGCGGGCCCAGGAACTGGCGGTACACACGGCGGAGGCCCGTGCATGACGACCCTGATGTTCATCCTCGGCATAGCGCTGTTCGCGGTCGGGCTGCTGTTCTCGATCGCCTGGCACGAGCTGGGCCACCTGTCCACGGCCAAGCTGTTCGGCATCCGCGTGCCGCAGTACATGGTCGGCTTCGGCCCGACCCTGTGGTCGCGGAAGAAGGGCGAGACCGAGTACGGCATCAAGGCCATCCCGTTCGGCGGCTACATCCGCATGATCGGCATGTTCCCGCCCGGCCCTGACGGCAGGCTGGAGGCCCGCTCCACCTCGCCCTGGCGCGGCATGATCGAGGACGCCCGCTCGGCCGCCTTCGAGGAGCTCAAGCCGGGCGACGAGACCCGCCTCTTCTACACGCGCAAGCCGTGGAAGCGCGTCATCGTGATGTTCGCGGGCCCCTTCATGAACCTCGTCCTCGCGGTGGCCCTGTTCCTCACCGTGCTGATGGGCTTCGGCATCCAGCAGCAGACCACCACCGTCAGCTCGGTCTCCCCGTGCGTCATCGCCCAGACCGAGAACCGCGACGAGTGCAAGGCGTCCGACCCGAAGTCCCCGGCCGAGGCCGCGGGCATGAAGGCCGGCGACAAGATCGTCTCCTTCGCCGGGGTACGGACCGAGGACTGGAACACCCTCTCCGACCTCATCCGCGACAGCGCCGGCAAACAGGTGCCGATCGTCGTCGACCGGGGGGGCCGGGAAGTGACCCTGGAGGCGAAGATCGCCACCAACCGGGTCGTGAAGAAGGACGCCGGCGGCGCCTACGTCGAGGGCGAGTACGTCAAGGCCGGCTTCCTCGGCTTCAGCGCGGCCACCGGCGTCGTCAAACAGGACTTCGGCGACTCGGTGACCTGGATGACCGACCGGGTCGGCGAGGCCGTCGACTCCCTCGTGGCCCTGCCCTCCAAGATCCCCGCGCTGTGGGACGCGGCCTTCGGGGACGGCCCGCGCGAACCGGACTCCCCGATGGGCATCGTCGGCGCGGCACGGGTCAGCGGCGAGATCGCCACCCTCGACATCCCGGCCTCGCAACAGCTGGCCACCTTCGTCTTCCTCCTGGCCGGCTTCAACCTCTCCCTGTTCCTGTTCAACATGCTCCCGCTGCTGCCGCTCGACGGCGGCCATATCGCGGGCGCCCTGTGGGAGTCGCTGCGCCGCAACACGGCGAAGGTGCTGCGCCGCCCGGACCCCGGTCCGTTCGACGTGGCGAAGCTGATGCCGGTGGCGTACGTGGTCGCCGGGGTGTTCATCTGCTTCACGCTGCTGGTGCTGGTCGCGGACGTCGTCAACCCCGTCAGAATCTCCTAGTCATACGGCGTTCGAGGCGGCCCGGGATCCTATGTCCCGGGTCGCCTTCCATTGAGTGGGTTTACGGACCGTGATGTGCTGGGGCCCGCGCCTGTGCCGTAATCTCGAAGCCTGGAGCCCGCTGCTGACGGGACCGGACCTTGATCCACGACTTGGGGTTGCACAGCAGATGACTGCGATTTCTCTCGGCATGCCGTCCGTTCCGACCAAGCTCGCCGAGCGCCGGAAGAGCAGGCAGATCCAGGTCGGCTCCGTGGCGGTCGGCGGGGACGCGCCGGTCTCGGTCCAGTCGATGACGACGACCCGTACGTCGGACATCGGCGCCACCCTCCAGCAGATCGCCGAGCTCACGGCCTCCGGCTGCCAGATCGTCCGGGTCGCCTGCCCCACGCAGGACGACGCCGACGCCCTCTCGACCATCGCCCGCAAGTCCCAGATCCCGGTGATCGCGGACATCCACTTCCAGCCGAAGTACGT
>NZ_JBEXQG010000073.1:0-45639 GCF_040612485.1 Streptomyces sp. NPDC006385 | reverse complement strand
CTGGCGTTGACTTTTGGCACGCTGTTGAGTTCTCAAGGAACGGACGCTTCCTTCGTACTCACCCTCTCGGGCTTTCCTCCGGGCGCTTCCCTTCGGTCTTGCGTTTCCGACTCTATCAGATCCTTTTCCGATCCGATTTTCCTCGGTGCTTTCCAGGTTCCCGCTCTCGCGTTTCCCTTTCCAGCGGCTCCGACTTTATCAGATCCTTTCGGGCCTGACTCCCCGTCAGCGGGGCTTGTCTTCGCGGCCGTTGGGCCGTTCCGACGAGTGAGACTTTAGCGGATTCCTCGCTCCCGACCTAATCGGGGGCTGCGCTCTTTCGAACGCGGATTCCTCATTACGCGAATACGCATGCCAATGAGACGACGGCAGACAGAACGACTGTCGTCGAATAGTGGTTGGTACTGCGGAATGGCTGTCCGGGGACCGACCGGAGTCGGTGCTCACGTCGGACAACTCGGAGAACAGTACGGATCGGTCCGGGGCGTGTCAACTCCGCACCGGACGACACCCTGGGGGCGTACCCTGGGTCGCATGACAACGCGTACGTGCACCCAGCTGTGGTGGGCCGCCTGACGGCGGCCGTACTCGCGTATGCACTCAACGGCCGCCGCCTCGGCGGCCGTTTTCGTATCTCCCTCCAGAGCTCCTGAGGGCGGCCGGCCGGGACGGCGGCCTCGACCAGGAGGTGGACAAGGGATGACTCGGGTTTTCAGCGGGGTCAAGCCGACGGGGCATCTGACGCTGGGGAACTACCTGGGGGCCATGCAGCGGTGGGCTGCCGTGGACCAGCACCAGGCCGACGCGTTGTTCTGCGTCGTCGATCTCCACGCGCTGACCGTGGACCACGACCCGGCGCGGGTGCGCCGGCTCAGTCGGCAGGCGGCGACGTTGCTGTTGGCGTCAGGGCTGGATCCGCAGTTGTGCACCGTCTTCGTCCAGAGCCATGTGGATGAGCACGCGCGGCTGTCGTATGTGCTGGAGTGCGTGGCCACGGACGGCGAGATGCGGCGGATGATCCAGTACAAGGAGAAGGCCGCGCGGGAGCGGGTGCGGGGCGGGAGCGTGCGGTTGTCGCTGCTGACGTATCCCGTGCTGATGGCGGCGGACATCCTGGCGTACGGGGCCGAGGAGGTGCCGGTCGGGGACGATCAGACGCAGCATGTGGAGCTCGCGCGGGATCTCGCGGTGCGGTTCAACCAGCGGTACGGGCATACGTTCGTGGTGCCGCGGGCCACGCCTCCGCAGATCGCGGCCCGGGTGATGAACCTCCAGGATCCGACGTCGAAGATGGGCAAGAGCGACGATTCGGGGCCGGGGATCGTCTATCTGCTCGATGAGCCGGACGTGGTGCGGAAGAAGGTCATGCGGGCCGTGACCGACAGCGGGCGGGAGGTCGTGTACGACCGGGAGGCGCGGCCGGGGCTGGCGAATCTGCTGGAGATCCTGGCGGCCTGCACGGGTGGGAACCCATCGGAGCTGAGCGGTGTATATGAGTCGTACGGCGCCTTGAAGAAGGACACCGCAGAGGCCGTGGTCGAGCTCCTCAGGCCCGTACAGGAGAGGCACAGGGAGCTGTGCGCGGATCCGGGCTATGTGGAGGGGGTGCTGCGGGATGGTGCGGAGAAGGCTCGGGCGATGGCCCGGCCGACCGTGGATGCCGCGTATCGGGCGATCGGGTTGCTGCCGGCGACTGCTGGTGCGGATATCGCGGTGACCGCTTAGGGGCGCCTGCTCAGGCGTGCGCTGGGCCGCCCCCGGGTGGGGGCGGCCGGGCGTCAGCTGTTGTTGCCGGAAGCCAGTTGGCGGCTACGGTCGCGGGCGGCTTCGAGAGCGGCGATGAGGGCGGCTCGTACGCCGTGGTTCTCGAGTTCGCGGATGGCGTTGATGGTGGTGCCGGCGGGGGACGTCACGTTCTCGCGGAGCTTGACGGGGTGTTCGCCGCTGTCGCGGAGCATCGTCGCTGCGCCGATCGCCGACTGGACGATGAGGTCGTGGGCCTTGTCGCGGGGCAGGCCGAGCAGGATGCCGGCGTCGGTCATGGCTTCGACCAGGTAGAAGAAGTACGCCGGGCCGGAGCCGGAGAGGGCGGTGCAGGCGTCCTGCTGGGACTCGGGGACGCGGAGTGTCTTGCCGACGGCGCCGAAGATCTCCTCGGCGTGGGCGAGGTCGGCTTCGCTGGCGTGGCTGCCGGCGGAGATGACGGACATGGCCTCGTCGACGAGGGCGGGGGTGTTCGTCATGACACGGACGACCGGGGTGCCGGCGGCGAGCCGGGCCTCGAAGAAGGAGGTGGGGATACCGGCGGCTCCGCTGATGACCAGGCGGTCGGCGGGGACGTGCGGGGCGAGTTCGTCGAGGAGGGTGCCCATGTCCTGCGGCTTGACCGTGAGGATCAGGGTGTCGGCGGTCTTGGCGGCTTCCGCGTTGGTGACCGGGGTGACTCCGTAGCGGGTGCGGAGTTCTTCGGCTCGTTCCGCGCGGCGGGCCGTCACCAGGAGGTCGGCCGGGGCCCAGCCGCCGCGGATCATTCCGCTGAGCAGGGCTTCACCGATCTTGCCGGTGCCGAGGACTGCGACTTTCTGGGTCATGGCTGGGGTGCCCTCCGGGGGTTGCGTCGTCCGGGTTCATCCTCGCACCCGGGGGCGTCTTTCGAGGCGGTGTGTCCGGTGGGCGGGACGAGGGGGGCGCTGGGGGCGGTCATGCCGTCCTGCGTCGCAGGGTCGCCGCGCCCAGGCCCAGGACGAGGAGGGCACAGCCCGCCACGATCAGGGCGTCGCGTACGAAGTTGGCGGTCATGTCGGTGTGCTTGAGGACTTCGTTCATGCCGTCGACCGCGTAGGACATGGGGAGGACGTTGGAGATGGCCTCGAGGGCGGGGTGCATGTTGTCGCGGGGAGTGAACAGGCCGCAGAGGAGGAGCTGGGGGAAGATCACGGCTGGCATGAACTGGACGGCCTGGAACTCGGAGGCCGCGAAGGCTGAGACGAAGAGGCCGAGAGCGGTGCCGAGCAGAGCGTCGAGCAGGGCCACGAGCAGCAGGAGCCAGGGGCTGCCGGTGACGTCCAGGCCGAGGAACCAGAGAGCGAGTCCGGTCGCCAGGGCGGACTGGATGACCGCGAGGGTGCCGAAGGCGAGGGCGTAACCGGCGATCAGGTCGGCCTTGCCCAGGGGCATCGCGAGGAGGCGTTCGAGGGTGCCCGAGGTGCGTTCGCGCAGGGTGGCGATGGAGGTGACCAGGAACATCGTGATCAGCGGGAAGATCCCGAGCAGGGAGGCGCCGATGTTGTCGAAGGTGCGCGGGCTGCCGTCGAAGACATAGCGCAGCAGGAACAGCATCACGCAGGGGATCAGGATCATCAGCGCGATGGTGCGCGGGTCGTGGCGGAGCTGACGCAGGACCCGGGCGGCGGTGGCGGTGGTGCGGGCGAGGTTCAGGGCGCCTGCGGGTGCGGGCCGGGGTGCCGTGGTCGTCCTCGTCGTGGTGGTCATCGCGTCGTCTCCTTCGCGCGGGCGGCCGCGGTCGCCTTGTCGACCAGGTGCAGGAAGGCTGCTTCGACCGTCTCGGCGTGCGTACGGGCGCGCAGGGCGTCCGGGGTGTCGTCGGCGAGGATCCGGCCCTCGCGCATGAGGAGGAGGCGGCGGCAGCGCTCGGCCTCGTCCATGACGTGGGAGGAGATGAGGAGGGTGGCGCCGCGGGAGGCGGCGATGTGGTGGAAGAGGTTCCAGAGATCGCGGCGCAGGACCGGGTCCAGGCCGACCGTCGGTTCGTCCAGGACGAGGAGTTCGGGGGTGCCGAGGAGGGCGACGGCCAGGGAGACGCGGCTGCGCTGGCCGCCGGAGAGGTTGCCGGCCAGGGCGTCGGCGTGGCTGGTGAGGTCGACGTCGGCGATGGCGCGGGTGACGTTCTCGTGGCGCCGGTCGGCGGCCGCGTGGCCGGGGTCGAGGATCGCGGCGAAGTAAGCGAGGTTCTGGCTGATCGTCAGGTCGTCGTAGACGGAGGGAGCTTGGGTGACGTAGCCGATGCGGGTGCGCAGGGTGGGGTGGCCGGCGGGGTGGCTGAGGACGTCGAGGGTGCCGGTGACCTTGGCCTGAGTGCCGACGATCGCTCGCATGAGAGTCGACTTGCCGCAGCCCGACGGGCCGAGGAGGCCGGTGATCTGGCCGCGCGGGACGGTGAAGTCGAGGTCGCGGAGTACGTGGCGGGTGCCGCGTATGACGTTCAGAGTCTGGGCTCGGACTGCGGGGGCGTCGGGGGGGTCGTCGGAGCGGACGGGAGAGTAATTCATCATGTGATGAATAATCCTCCGGTGGGTCCCGGCCGTCAAGCGCCGAGGTGGGCAGCCGGGCTGCCGTCAGGTCGGGTGGATCCACGGGAGGCTGGGGCGGCGGTGCGGGAGAACCGGTGCGGGGTGAAGGAGGTCAGGAGGTGGTGGCGACGAGGAGGTCCACGTCGTAGGTCTCTTCGACGATTCCGTCCGGGAAGGTGGTGAGGAGGAGTCGCCTCTCCTCAGTGAGGAAGGCGGCGCTCGCCTCCTTGCCGTGGACCAGGAAGATCGAGTGGCTGCCGATGTTCGCCAGGTGGGTGTCGATGGGGACGCGGCGGCTCCAGCGGACCTTGCGGCCGGTGAACGCGAGGCGGCCGGTGGGGGCGGCCAGGGCGGCTCGGGCGCCGTTGTCGTGCTGTTCGACGGCGGGGTCGACGCCGAAGCGGCGCTCGATACGGACCGCCTGCGCCGCGTGCCAGGGGATGTCGAGGGGAGTGGTGTTCCACCACAGGGCCAGCGCGCCGCCGGGGCGCAGCACGCGGAGGGCCTCGGGTGCCGAGTGGGCGGGGTCGGTCCAGTGCCAGGCCTGGGCATAGGTGACGAAGTCGGCGGAGGCGGTGGCGACGGGGAGGGCGTTGCCGTTGCCGCGGACGATCGGGATGTCGGGGTGAGTGCGGCGGAACTGGGCCGCCATGCCGTCGCCGGGTTCCACGGCCAGGACGTGGGCGCCGCGCCCGTGGAGGAGGGCGGTGGCTATGCCCGTGCCCGCGCCCACGTCGATGACGCGCGCGCCGGTGAGGGGGCGGCCGGCGAGGTCCTCGATGGCGTCGAAGAGGGCGGGTGGGTAGGAGGGCCGGTTCGCGGCGTACTGGGCTGCGGCGGCGTTGAAGGAACGGGCTCGGTCGGTGCGGGAAGGGGCCGTCATACGGCCATGGTGACCGGGGTGGGTGCGGTGTGCACCGGGTTTGGCGGGAGGTGGGGCCGGCGCGGCGGTCCGGCGTGCCCTGTGGACGCCCATCGCCGATCTCGTCGGGTGCCTGGCCTTCATGGCGGCGCACTCGGCGGGCTTCGACTGCTTCGGCTCAGCCGTGGCTCGGCTGCATGTCTCGTCGGGGGTGGAGGTGTCGGTGCGGTGGCTCCGCCCGGTGCGGGGGCGGGCGCTGGCTCCTACCGGAGCGGAGGCAAGGTGCGATGGCTCCGCCTCGCACGGAGAGGTAGACGCGGCGGCTCCCCCGGGCGCGGAAGCTGAGTCTGACAGCTCCCTCAGACACGGAGAGCCAGACAGGCAACTCCGCGAGGGGGGAGACCAGTTGCGGCGGCGCCCCAGCACGAGGGCCAGACCCGCCAGACCCCGCAAGTTCCCCAACACCCGGCGGCTGGTGCTCTGACCGCATCGGTTCGCCGGGGCGGTGTGACGGCCGGGGGTCTGCGGCGGTGGATGTCAGGCAGGTCAACAAGGTCGCGCCATGGCCTGTGAGTTCCCTGGTCTAGGGTCGCCCGCATGGCCGAGCCCTCCTTTCTGACCGCAGTCCGGGAGTCGTACGACACGGTCGCCGCCGAGTACGTCGAACGCGTCCCGCCTCCAGCGGAGATGGACCCGTTGTCCCGCGCGATGCTGGCGGGGTTTGCTGAACTCGTGCGGACGGCCGGTCTGGGACCAGTCGCAGACTTGGGGTGCGGCCCCGGCCGCATAACGGCGCACCTGGCCGGGCTGGGGGTGTCCGCCTTCGGCGTCGATCTGTCACCGAAGATGATCGGGCTGGCCCGCCGCGCCTATCCGGACCTGCGGTTCACCGAGGGCTCGATGACGGCCTTGGAGACGGGAGACGACGAACTCGGCGGCATCCTGGCCTGGTATTCCACCCACCACACGCCCCCGCAGTGGCTGCCGGCGGTGTTCGCTGAATTCCAGCGCACGCTCGCGCCCGGCGGCTTCCTGCTCTGGGGAGACTACGTCGGCAATGAACGGCTGCAGCCAACCCACGGCTATGGCCGTCCCGTGTCCTATGAGTCGCACCTTCTGCCCCTGGGCCACCTGGTCGGCCTGCTGGGCCAGGCCGGACTCGTCGTCACCGCGCGACTGGAGCAGGAGCCCGGCGGACGGGTGAACAGACCGCACGCCTGCCTCCTGGCCCGCAAGCCCGAAAGGCCCTGACGGGACGGGTTCCTGCGGCGAGGCCGCCCCAGCGGATGCCTTTCTCGCGGCGGACACGGGCGAGTTCACGACGTTGGGCGGCCGGGACGTCGGGATGGCGGGCGTTCTGGTTGCGCCAGTACGGGTAGCGGTGCAACGCGCGGGTCTGGACCGTGGGGTTGGGGTGGTTCGAGTTGGCGAGGGTGAAGTGCCGCAGCGGCCCGAAGTGCGCCTCGATCGGGTCGGCCCAGGACGCGTTCGTCGGCGTGAAGCAGAGCTGGACCTTGTTCCTGGCCGCCCACCGGCGGATCCCGCGGCGGGCGAGAAGGCGGCGCAGGGTCTCCCGTCCGATCCGGGTCGGATGGAGACGTTGCGCCGCAGGTGATCGGCGAGTTTCCGGATCGACCAGCGGGTGAAGGGCTTGCCGAGCCTGGTCGGGCGGGTGGTGGCCGTCTGGACAACGAGATCCTCGTCGTCATCGCTCAGCAGGCGGGGACGGCCTCCCGCCCACCGAGGGTCCGGGCAGGCCAGGCCGATCTCGTTGAACTTGTGGATCACGTCGCGGACGGTCCAACCGGCACAAGAGCCGTGAGCACCGACTCGGCGAACCCATGCGGTCACAGCACTGGACGCGGCGGCTCCTCCAGCGCGCGCGGCTACGTGTGGCGGCGCTTCTTTGCTGGGTTGCCTGTGCGGCGGGTGGTGCGGGACTCGTGTTGCTTGCGGGCCGCGTCGTATTCCTCGCGGTGGAGTTTCTCGCCGGGGGCCTCGGTGAGGGAGCGGAAGAAGTAGGCGAGGAGGGAGCCGACGAAGCCGATGGCGAGCAGGCCGCGGAGGCTGGCCTGGCGGTCGGGGTCGGGGCGCTTGGTGAAGCCGTCCCAGGTGTGGCGGAAGGCGAGGGCGCTGCACACCGCGAACATCACGACCATCAAGATCGTGACGAAGCCGCCGATGGCGGCGATCTGGATCCCCTCGTAGGCGAAGCGCAGGACCAGGCAGGAGGCGGCCGCGGTGGCGAGGGAGCCGACGGACACCGCGATGCGGCGGGCGGTGTAGCCGTTGTCGTGGTCGACCCAGGTCGTGCCGAAGAAGCGGAGGGGCTCGGGGCGGGGGCCCGTGGAGCCCGCGGGGGTGTCCGGAGTGCCGTTCTTCTCGCTCACACGTCGATTATGGCTCCGGGGTGGCCGCGGGCTCCGTAGGGGTTCCGGCGAACCTGGATCAGAGAGCGGTGCGCAAGGGGCAGCGGGAGCCGGCCTGGCCTGCGCTGCCGCTGTTCCCGTGCACCGTTCTGTGTTCCGCCGGTTCGGTCACGAGGAGCAGCGGGGGCGGATGTAGCCGTCGCTGCCGGTCTTCACGTAGGCGTCCGAGACGTACTCGCCGCTGGCGATGTTGTCCCAGATGTTCGACGCGCCGTACGGGCCCTCCACCCACGTGCCGGACCGCTGGCAGTAGATCGCGACCCGGGAGCCCTCGGGCAGGACCTTGACGATCGGGTAGCTGGTGCCGGGGCCGCTGCGGACGTTGAGTCGGACGCCCGGTGCGACCGGGTAGTAGGGCACGGACGCGGTCGTGGCCGCCGTCGTGACGGCCTCTTCCTCGCCGTCGGCCACTCTTTCGGCACGGTCAACAGACATGTAGATCCTCCCCCGTGAGCCCCACGACCATCGCGGGGCCCCATTGATTCCCCTAAATCACACCATGAAACAGATGTACTGAACTCGAACGCGGAGACTAGCAAGTCGCCTCTGTCCCGGACGAGTCTTCGACTAGGCTCCGTGCGTCGCGCGCGCGGACGAACAGCACGGGGGTGGTCCCATGGCGCCACAGCAGAACGCCGGAGCGGGCGCGGAAGCGGAACTTCCCGAGTACGCCGGTCACTACCGTCTGGAGTCGCGCCTGGGGTCCGGCGGCATGGGCGTCGTGCATCTGGCGCGGAGCACATCCGGCATGCAGCTCGCGGTGAAGGTCGTGCATGCCGAGTTCGCGAAGGATCCCGAGTTCAGGGGGCGGTTCCGGCAGGAGGTGGGAGCTGCTCGCAGGGTGAGCGGGGCCTTCACCGCGCCCGTCGTGGACGCCGATCCGGAGGCTGAACGGCCCTGGATGGCCACGCTGTTCATCCCCGGGCCGACGCTCTCCGACCAGGTGAAGCGGAACGGGCCCATGGAACCGGCCCGGTTGCGGCGGCTGATGGCCGGGCTGGCGGAGGCGCTGCGGGACATACACCGGGTCGGCGTTGTGCACCGGGACCTGAAGCCGAGCAATGTGCTGCTCGCCGAGGACGGACCGAAGGTCATCGACTTCGGCATTTCCCGGCCCAAGGACAGCGAGTTGCGGACCGAGACGGGGAAGTTGATCGGTACGCCGCCGTTCATGGCGCCGGAGCAGTTCCGTCGGCCCCGGGAGGTCGGACCGGCCGCGGACATCTTCGCACTCGGGTCCGTGATGGTGCATGCGGCCACGGGGCGAGGTCCCTTCGACTCCGACAGCCCGTACGTCGTCGCCTACCAGGTCGTCCACGACGAGCCCGATCTGACGGGCGTACCGGGGAATCTCGCGCCGCTGATCGGTCGGTGTCTCGCCAAGGAGCCCGAGGACCGTCCCACGCCGGACGAGCTGATGAGGGAGCTGCGCTCGGTCGCGGCCTCGTACGACACACAGGCGTTCATACCGGCGCAGCGGAGGGGGGACGCGCCGGAGCCGGAGCCGAGTCCCACCGAGCCGCGGCCGGAGCCGGCATCGGCGTCGGCGTCGGCGTCGGCGTCGGCGAGGGGGCGTCTTCTCAAGCGGGCCGTCCTCGTGGCCGCGGCCTTGGTTGTGGTCGTGGCCGGCGGAGTCGCCTCCGTGCGGCTCATGGGCGACGGCGAGGCGGCACGTCCGAACGGGAGCGACGCGCCCCGCTCCGCGCCGGGGCGGTTCAGCCCGTGGGCCGTCGAGCCGGCGCGGAAGGGGAACGGGAACGGCTTTCCCCGGTGCTCCTACGAGACGCGGCGGCTGCTGTGTGCACAGCCGGGGCTGGTCACCGCGCTCGATCCGGCAGACGGCAGGGTGCTGTGGCGGCATGCCCTCGGCCAGGGCGACTCCCCCGGCGCGCCGCCGGTTCTCTCGGGAGGACTGGCGCATGTGCTGACGCACGCCGGGAGGCGTCTGGAGGCGCTCGATCCGTCGTCGGGCGAGGCCCGGTGGACGCTGGACGTCTCCTCGTACCGTGGATTCCGGTACGCGGGCGGCATGCTGCTGCTGATCGGTGCGGACGGCCGGGTGACCGGCGTCGACAGCGCGTCGGGCGAGACGCGATGGGCTCGGCGGATACCCGGCCTGAGCGAGGGGTACGTCGTCTCGTTCGCCGAGAGCCCTTGGGTCTTCGTGGCGAGTACGTCCGCCGACGGGTCCCGGACGCGGGTCATGGCGGTCGATCCGAACACGGGGGACGTGCGCTGGGACGCACGGCTCGACGGCGCGCTGACACCCGTCGGCGCCTTTGACGGCGATGTCTTCTTCCTCTCGGGCGGCGGTGACTACGGCGAGGCGAAGGCCGTGGTCCGCTACACCCCGGAGTCCGGGGCCACCCGGCGTGTCGCCCTGCCCGTCCCGGTCAGTCAGGCGCAGGCCACCGTGCACGCGGGGGTGGTCCACCTGCTGGGCACCGGCGGGTCCCTGGTGGCGGTCGACACGCGCGCGGGGAAGCAGGTGTGGTCCGTGCAGACCAGTGTGAGCCAGGGCTCGGCGCCGGTGTCCGACGGTCGGCGCGTGTACTTCTTGGCCGCCGACGGACGGCTGCTCGCCGTCGACGCCGCCGAGGGAAAGCTGATCGGCCAGACACCACCACGGCTCAGCGCGAATTCCGCGGAGGCGACAGCGGCCTTGCCCGTACCGGGAATCGGCGACGGCGGCATCTACGCCACCGCCCCCGACGGAACCGTCTTCGCCGTGGACGCGGACACCCCGTCCGCCTGGTGACACACGAACTG
Source organism: Streptomyces sp. NPDC006385 (assembly GCF_040612485.1). Lineage (NCBI taxonomy): Bacteria > Bacillati > Actinomycetota > Actinomycetes > Kitasatosporales > Streptomycetaceae > Streptomyces > Streptomyces sp. NPDC006385. Next base: position 35,269 of record NZ_JBEXQG010000073.1, on the reverse strand, counting down.
GTGACACACGAAGGGGCCGCCCCCGAGGAGACGGCCCCCGCGCACCCTCGCGGGTGTCAGCCCAGCTTCGTCACGTCCCGCACCGCGCCCTTGTCCGCGCTGGTCGCCATCGCCGCGTAGGCCCGCAGCGCGGCCGAGACCTTGCGCTCACGGTTCTTCGGGGCGTACGCCCCGTTCAACGCCTGCTCGCGGCGCGCGAGTTCCGCCTCGTCGACGAGCAGCTCGATCGAGCGGTTCGGGATGTCGATGCGGATGCGGTCGCCGTCCTCGACGAGCGCGATCGTGCCGCCGGACGCCGCCTCGGGGGACGCGTGGCCGATGGACAGGCCCGAGGTGCCGCCGGAGAAGCGGCCGTCGGTGATCAATGCACAGGTCTTGCCGAGGCCGCGGCCCTTCAGGAAGGACGTCGGGTAGAGCATCTCCTGCATACCGGGGCCGCCCTTGGGACCCTCGTAGCGGATGACGACGACGTCTCCGTCGGTCACCTGCTTGTTGAGGATCTTCTCGACGGCCTCCTCCTGGGACTCGCAGACGACCGCCGGGCCCTCGAAGGTCCAGATCGACTCGTCGACGCCGGCCGTCTTCACCACGCAGCCGTCGACGGCCAGGTTGCCCTTGAGGACCGCGAGGCCGCCGTCCTTGGAGTACGCGTGCTCGACGCTGCGGATGCAGCCGCCCTCGGCGTCCTCGTCGAGGGCCTCCCAGCGCTCGGACTGCGAGAAGGCCTCCGCCGAGCGCACGCAGCCCGGGGCCGCGTGCCACAGCTCGACCGCCTCGGGCGAGGGCGAGCCGCCGCGCACGTCCCAGGTCTTCAGCCAGTCCGCCAGCGACGAGCTGTGGACGGCGTGCACGTCCTCGTTCAGCAGGCCGCCGCGGTGCAGCTCGCCCAGCAGGGCGGGGATGCCGCCGGCGCGGTGCACGTCCTCCATGTAGTACGTGCGGTCCTTGGCGACGTTGGGCGCGACCTTCGCCAGGCAGGGGACCCGGCGGCTGACGGCGTCGATCTGCTCCAGCCCGAAGGGGACGCCCGCCTCCTGGGCGGCGGCCAGCAGGTGCAGGATCGTGTTGGTGGAGCCGCCCATGGCGATGTCGAGGGCCATGGCGTTCTCGAAGGCCGCGAAGGTGGCGACGTTGCGCGGCAGGACCGTGTCGTCGTCCTGCTCGTAGTAGCGGCGGGTGATGTCCATGACCGTCCGGGCCGCCGCGACGTACAGCTGCTTGCGTGCCGTGTGGGTGGCGAGCACCGAGCCGTTGCCGGGCAGGGACAGGCCGATGGCCTCGGTCAGGCAGTTCATCGAGTTGGCGGTGAACATGCCGGAACAGGAGCCGCAGGTCGGACAGGCGTTCTCCTCGATACGGAGGATGTCCTCGTCCGAGATCTTGTCGTTCACGGCGTCGGAGATCGCGTCGACCAGGTCGAGGGTGCGGACCGTGCCGTCGACCAGCGTGGCGCGGCCGGACTCCATGGGGCCGCCGGAGACGAAGACCGTGGGGATGTTGAGGCGCAGGGCGGCGTTCAGCATGCCCGGGGTGATCTTGTCGCAGTTGGAGATGCAGATCAGGGCGTCGGCGCAGTGGGCCTCGACCATGTACTCCACGCTGTCCGCGATGAGGTCGCGGGAGGGGAGCGAGTACAGCATGCCGCCGTGCCCCATCGCGATGCCGTCGTCCACCGCGATGGTGTTGAACTCGCGCGGGATGCCGCCGGCCTCCCTGATCGCCTCGCTGACGATCCGGCCGACGGGCTGGAGGTGGGTGTGGCCGGGCACGAACTCGGTGAAGGAGTTCGCCACCGCGATGATCGGCTTCCGGCCGATGTCCGCACCAGGTACACCGGAGGCGCGCATAAGGGCGCGGGCGCCCGCCATGTTGCGGCCGTGGGTGACTGTGCGGGACCTCAGCTCGGGCATCGTCGCTCGCTCCTTCAGAGAACTGCGATCAGAGAGACTTCTGACTGCTAACGAGCGTACGCCGGTCATCCAGGGGTCGGGACGAGGTGTCCGGAATACGGGACGCACATCTCGTGGAGCAGGCGGGTGGCTCACTCGTCGACGGCGTACCGCCCCGTGAGGTGCCCCTGCACCACCGGCGCCACCCGGGCGATGATCCGCTCCACGTCCACCGACGCGATCGGCTCGATCCTGATGACGTACCGCATCATCGCGATGCCCACGAGCTGCGCGGCGGCCAGCTCGGCGCGCAGCTCCGCGTCCGGGGCGTCGATCTCGCCGGCGATGCGGCGCAGCAGCTGTGCGGAGACGAGGCGCCGGAAGACGGCGGCCGCGGCGTCGTTGTTGACCGCGGAGCGCACGATCGCGAGCAGCGGCTTGCGGGTCACCGGGTTCTCCCAGAGCCCGAAGACGGTGCGGGTCATGCGCTCGCCGACGACGTCGAGGGGGCCTTCCAGCACCGCGTCGCGCACCTTCAGGGCGGGCGCGAAGGCGACCTCCACGGCCGCCTCGAAGACCTGTTCCTTGGTGCCGAAGTAGTGGTGCACCAGGGCCGAGTCCACGCCGGCCGCCTTGGCGATGCCGCGCACGGACGTCTTGTCGTAGCCGCGCTCGGAGAACTCCTCGCGGGCCGCGTCGAGGATGCGGTCGCGGGTGGCGGCGGATTCCGTACGAGGGGGCCGGCCCCGGCGTCGGGAGCTCACCCCGCCCCCGTCAGAGGTGGTGTCGGTCACGGCCGGGGCACCTTCATCGCGGAGGCCAGGTGCAGCCGCGTGAAGGCGAGGGCCTCGGCGAGGTCGGCCTCGCGTTCGGCGCTGGACATCGCGCGGCGGGTGTTGACCTCGATGACGACGTGGCCGTCGAAGCCGGTCAGGGCGAGACGTTCCAGCACCTCGGCGCAGGGCTGGGTGCCGCGGCCCGGGACGAGGTGCTCGTCCTTGGCCGACCCCCGGCCGTCGGCGAGGTGCACATGCCCCAGCCGGTCCCCCATGCGGTCGACCATCTGGAGCGCGTCGGTCCGGGCGGTCGCCGTATGGCTGAGATCGATCGTGAAGTGACGGTAGTCGTCCTTCGTCACATCCCAGTCGGGGGCGTACGCGAGCATCTCGCGGTCGCGGTAGCGCCAGGGGTACATGTTCTCCACGGCGAACCGCACATCCGTCTCGTTGGCCATCCGCCAGATTCCGGCGACGAAGTCGCGGGCGTACTGGCGCTGCCAGCGGAACGGGGGATGGACGACGACCGTGGAGGCCCCCAGCTTCTCGGCGGCGGCCTGGGCGCGCTGGAGCTTGGTCCAGGGGTCGGTGGACCACACGCGCTGGGTGATCAGCAGGCAGGGGGCGTGCACGGCGAGGATCGGGATGCCGTGGTAGTCGCTGAGCCGGCGCAGCGCCTCCATGTCCTGGCTGACCGGGTCGGTCCACACCATGACCTCGACGCCGTCGTAGCCGAGGCGCGCGGCGATCTCGAAGGCCGTCGCCGTCGACTCCGGATAGACGGAGGCCGTCGACAGGGCGACCTTCGCATCCGGGATGCGCACCACTGGTTCTGCCACGGGGACAGAGTACGGGGCGGCGCGGGAGGCGCGGGAACCGATGGGCGGGGGCCCGTCGGGAGGGACGCGAACCGGTCAGGGGCGCGAACTGGGCAGACGCCGTGGGCCCGGAGCGGTTGCCCGCTGCGGCGGTGTGGCCGGGTTCACGCGGCTGCCGGACGCCCAACGCTTGCCTCGCCGCTCACGGGTCCATGGCGGGTCGGTTCTCACTCCTCCGACAGATGGTCCAGCTTCCGCAGGATCACGCCCTCCCGCAGGGCCCAGGGGCAGATCTCCAGGGCTTCCACGCCGAACAGGTCCATCGCCCCCTCGGCCACCAGCGCCCCGGCGAGCAGCTGGCCCGCGCGGCCCTCCGAGACGCCCGGGAGTTCCGCTCGCTGGGCGGCGGTCATGCCGGCCAGGCGGGGGACCCAGCCCTCCAGGGACTCCCGCTTCAGGTCGCGCTGGACGTACAGGCCCTCCGCGGAGCGGGCCGCGCCGGCCAGGCGGGCCAGCTGCTTGAAGGTCTTCGAGGTGGCGACCACGTGGTCGGGCGCCCCGAAGCGGCTGAACTCGCCGACCGTACGGGCGATCTCCGTGCGGACGTGCCGGCGCAGGGCGCGTATGTCCTCGGGGTCCGGCGGATCACCCGGCAGCCATCCGGCCGTGAGGCGCCCCGCGCCCAGCGGCAGCGACACCGCCGCGTCCGGCTCCTCGTCTATGCCGTACGCGATCTCCAGGGAGCCGCCGCCGATGTCCAGCACCAGCAGCTTCCCGGCCGACCACCCGAACCAGCGCCGGGCGGCGAGGAAGGTCAGCCGGGCCTCCTCCGCACCGGTGAGGACCTGCAGCTCGACGCCGGTTTCCTCCTTCACGCGCGCGAGGACGTCGTCGGCGTTGCTCGCCTCGCGCACCGCGGACGTCGCGAACGGCAGTACTTCCTCGACACCCTTGTCCTCGGCGGCCTGCAACGCCTCATGGACGACGCCGACCAGTTTGTCGACGCCCTCGGGGCCGATGGCCCCGCTGTCGTCGAGGAGTTGGGCAAGGCGCAGTTCCACCTTGTGCGAGTGCGCGGGCAGCGGGCGCGCGCCGGGGTGTGCATCGACCACCAGCAGATGCACCGTGTTCGAACCCACGTCGAGGACACCGAGTCTCATGTACGGAACGCTACTGCCACCTGGGCGGTCCTCCGTCCTCGAAGCCGCAGGTACGGACGCCGTACCCTGGTCCCGTGCCAAAGACGAAAAAGGCGAAGAACGACAAGGCGGCCAAATCCCCCAAGGGTTCTTCGCAGGCGAAGGCGGCAACCGATCCGAAGAAGTCGACGAACGGCTCCCCGGAGCCCGACGAGAAGGGGCTCGACTTCGCGCGGGCGTGGGTGGAGTTCCCTGATCCGGCGGACGACGAGCAGGTGTTCCGCTGCGATCTGACATGGCTGACCTCCCGGTGGAACTGCGTCTTCGGCAGCGGCTGCCAGGGCATCCAGGCGGGTCGTGCGGACGACGGCTGCTGCTCGCTGGGCGCGCACTTCTCCGACGAGGACGACGAGAAGCGGGTCGCCGGGCATGTGGCGAGACTCACGCCGGAGATCTGGCAGCACCACGACGAGGGCATGGCGCACGGTTGGGTCTCGGAGGACGAGGACGGCGACCGCCAGACCCGCCCCTACAACGGCTCGTGCATCTTCCAGAACCGCCCCGGTTTCGCGGGGGGCGCGGGCTGCTCGCTGCACATCCTCGCCCTGAAGGAGGGCCGCGAGCCGCTGGAGACCAAGCCGGACGTGTGCTGGCAGCTGCCCGTCCGGCGCACGTACGACTGGATCGACCGGCCCGACGACACCCGCGTGCTCCAGGTGTCGATCGGCGAGTACGACCGCCGCGGCTGGGGCCCGGGCGGCCACGACCTGCACTGGTGGTGCACGTCGGCGACCTCGGCGCACGGCGCGGGTGAGCCGGTGTACGTGTCCTACCGGGCGGAGCTGACCGAGCTGATGGGCAAGGCGGGCTACGACCGTCTGGCCGAGCTGTGCGAGGAGCGGCTGGCGTCGCGGCTGCCGTTGCTGGCACCGCATCCGGCGGATCCCGTCGACTAGGTGCCGGACGCCGCGCGGCAGGCGCCACTTTCGCAACCGGCCCTGGGGCCGGGCCGGCTTTCCTCGCCGCCCGGCGTTCTACGACCCCGACGGGCTCGGATCGCCGCTGTCGCCGGACGGCGGTGGCGGCGGCGCCGAGTCCGTCGAAGCGGACGGGCCGGACGGGCCGGGCGACGACGGGTCGCCGGCCGAGGGGGACGGATCGGACGACGAGGGCGGTGGATCGCTGGGCGTGGGCTCGGACGGCGCCGGGGTCGTCGGCGTCGGGGCCGGCCCGGAGGACGGCGGCGGGTCGCTGGGCGTCCCGGGGTCGGTGGGGTGGCTGGGGTCGGTGGGGTACGGGTCCGGGTCGTGACCCGGGTCGGACGGGCTGGGGGCGGTGCCGTAGCCCTCGATGGTGACGACGGCGCCGGCGGGTGAGACCGCCAACCGCGCGCTCCAGTACCCGGACGGCTCGCGCAGATGGTCGACGTACACCTTGATCGTCAACGACTCGCCGGGGGCCAGCGTTCCCGCCGACTGGCTGAGATAGAGCCAGTGCGCCCCGGTCGTCGCGGACCAGCGCACCGGCGCGCGCCCCGTCGCCGTCAGGGTGACGAGCGTGGTGTCGCCGCTGCCGCCGGCCGACACCTCCAGTTGCCCGGCGCCCTTCGCGCCCGCCCCGCCGACGCTGACGACCTCCACCGAGACATCCGCCTCACCGCGGCTGCCGAAACGGTCCCCCCGACGGGGGCTCGCGTTGCCGGCGTTCTCGTAGCCGCCGTCCGTCGCCTCGCCGTCGAGGCTGCCCGGACCGTGCGCCTCGCTCGCGCTGGCCGAGTGCCCGTCGACGTCCTCGCCGGTCGGAGTGGACCGGTAGGCGGCCCAGAGGGCGAGGACCGGGGCGGCGACGACGGTGGCGACGACGGTCGTGGTGACGGCACGCGCGCGTAGCCGGTCCCTGCGGGCGGCGCGGTCCTTCGGGTCCATCGGGAAGCCGCGCCGGTCGAAGCGCGGCAGGGCGGCGCCCCGCGCGCGCGAGTGGTGCGCCAGGGCCGTGTGCACGGCCGCGCGGGGCGCCTCCAGGACGGGGAGCTCGGCGGGGGTGACGGTCGCGCCGGGCCAGCGGCCGGGGATCGCGCGCTCGGCGGTGCGGCGGCAGCGGGGGCAGTCGTCGACGTGCCGGACGAGCTCGCGGCGCAGGGTCGTGCCCAGCACGAGCTGGTTGTCGCCGGTGAGCCGCGCGACGCTCGGGCAGGCGCCGGTCTCGACGACGGCGAGGGCCGCGCGCGTGCGCTCGACCTCGCAGGCGGCGGAGGCAAGCAGTTCGCGGGTCGCGGCCGGGTCCATGCCGAGGACGGCGGCGACTTCGTGGGCGGCGAGGTGGTGGCGTACGGCGAGTTCGAGGGCCTCGCGCTGTTCCGGGGTGGTGCCGGCGGCCTCCGGCCAGGCGAGCAGGGCGAGTTCGCGCCGCCGTTGCTCCTGGATCTCCTCGGAGAGGGACGACCGGGCGGCCTGCGGCCCCGTCTGCCGATGGGCGCCGGGCCGGCCCGCCGCATGGCTGCTCTGACGTTTCTGCCTGGCCTCGGCCAGCTTGCGCAGACACGCCCAGCGGGCCAGCGCGTACAGCCAGGGCCGCCGGTCCGCGGCGGTCTCCGGCACCCGCTGCCCACGCCGCTCGGCGAGCGCGAGGGCGTCGCCGAGGGCGGCGGTCGCCAAGTCGTGGTCGCACAGCACGGACAGGCAGTAGGTGAACAGCCCGTCCAGATACGGCTCGTAGCGCGCGGGCAGCCGCTGCGCCACCGTGCGCGCCGCGGCACGATCACGCGCCTCCCGCTGCGCTCGATGGGCGCCGGCGGCGCGGGTCGAGGTTTCCGGACTCCTGCTCATCATTGGTGGACCGTAGGGGGCCTGAGGTGGCGCCTTCTTCCCCCTTGAGCTCTTTTAATCCATACGGGTGAAACGATCCCTCAATAGGGGACAGGAGCGCCGTTTTCCGTGGCTTGTCCATGACGAGCCGGGTGACGGAGCGGCACGTCGGGGCAGCCCGGCGGCACCCGGAAACGGCGCTGACCGCGCAGCCGCACGGCGTTGTCAGTGGGCTCGGTTACGGTTCATCGCATGGCTGCCCGTACCAAGACCACGAAGGACCGCCCGTCCTACCGCTGCACGGAGTGCGGCTGGCAGACGGCCAAGTGGCTCGGCCGCTGCCCCGAGTGCCAGGCATGGGGGACGGTCGAGGAGTACGGCGCGCCCGCGGTCCGTACGACGGCGCCGGGCCGGGTGACGACGTCCGCGCTGCCCATCGGGCAGGTCGACGGGCGGCAGGCGGCCGCGCGGTCCACCGGCGTGCCCGAGCTGGACCGGGTGCTCGGCGGCGGGCTCGTGCCCGGAGCCGTCGTCCTCGTCGCGGGCGAGCCCGGCGTCGGCAAGTCCACGCTGCTGCTGGACGTGGCGGCCAAGTCGGCGAGCGACGAGCACCGCACGCTCTATGTCACCGGTGAGGAGTCGGCGAGCCAGGTCCGGCTGCGCGCCGACCGCATCGGCGCCATCGACGACCACCTGTATCTCGCCGCCGAGACCGATCTGGCCGCCGTCCTCGGCCACTTGGACGCGCTGAAGCCGTCGCTGCTCATCCTCGACTCCGTGCAGACCGTGGCCTCCCCGGAGATCGACGGCGCCCCCGGCGGCATGGCCCAGGTCCGTGAGGTGGCCGGCGCTCTGATCCGGGCGTCCAAGGAGCGCGGCATGTCCACGCTCCTTGTGGGACACGTCACGAAGGACGGTGCCATCGCCGGACCCCGTCTGCTCGAACACCTCGTGGACGTGGTGCTCCACTTCGAGGGCGACCGGCACGCGCGCCTGAGGCTCGTACGAGGCGTCAAGAACCGCTACGGCACGACGGACGAGGTCGGCTGCTTCGAACTGCACGACGAGGGCATCACGGGCCTCGCCGACCCGAGCGGACTTTTCCTGACACGACGGGCCGAACCGGTCCCCGGCACCTGTCTGACGGTCACCCTGGAGGGCCGCCGTCCCCTGGTGGCCGAGGTGCAGGCGCTCACCGTCGACTCGCAGATCCCCTCGCCCCGCCGCACGACGTCCGGCCTGGAGACCTCGCGCGTGTCGATGATGCTGGCCGTCCTGGAGCAGCGCGGACGGATCAGCGCGCTGGGCAAGCGGGACATCTACTCCGCGACGGTCGGCGGGGTGAAGCTCTCGGAGCCCGCGGCCGACCTCGCCGTCGCCCTCGCCCTGGCCTCCGCCGCCAGCGACACACCCCTGCCCAAGAACCTCGTCGCGATCGGCGAGGTGGGCCTCGCGGGCGAGGTCAGACGGGTCACGGGCGTGCAGCGCAGGCTCGCCGAGGCGCACCGGCTGGGCTTCACGCACGCGCTCGTGCCGGGCGACCCGGGCAAGGTCCCTTCCGGCATGAAGGTGCTGGAAGTGGCCGACATAGGGGACGCCCTGCGGGTCCTTCCGCGCTCGCGTCGCCGAGAGGCCCCGCGGGACGAGGAGGACCGCCGGTAGACTTTGCCCTGGTCTCGCCCGTCCGTACGAACCGAGTGTGCGAAACGGGAGCGCCTCGAACCTGCGACCGGAGGAGTGCAGTGGCAGCCAACGACCGGGCAGCAGCTCCCGGAAAGTCCGGTGGGAGCTCCGGTGCCGATGGCCTGATGCGCGCCTCACTGAGCGCCGTGGCACCCGGCACGGCCCTGCGCGACGGCTTGGAACGGATCCTCCGCGGCAATACCGGCGGACTCATCGTGCTCGGCTCCGACAAGACCGTCGAGGCGATGTGCACGGGCGGTTTTGTCCTGGATGTCGAGTTCACGGCGACGCGGCTGCGGGAGCTGTGCAAGCTCGACGGCGGCATCGTGCTGTCCTCCGACCTGTCCAAGATCCTGCGCGCGGGCGTCCAGCTCGTCCCGGACCCGACGATCCCCACGGAGGAGACGGGCACCCGGCACCGTACGGCGGACCGGGTCAGCAAGCAGGTCGGCTTCCCGGTCGTCTCGGTCTCCCAGTCGATGCGGCTCATCGCGCTCTACGTCGACGGCCAGCGCCGCGTCCTGGAGGACTCCGCGGCGATCCTCTCCCGCGCCAACCAGGCCCTGGCGACCCTGGAGCGCTACAAGCTCCGCCTCGACGAGGTCGCGGGAACGTTGTCAGCCCTGGAGATCGAGGACCTGGTGACGGTCCGCGACGTCTCGGCGGTGGCCCAGCGGCTGGAGATGGTGCGCCGGATCGCGACCGAGATCGCGGAGTACGTGGTGGAGCTGGGCACGGACGGCCGCCTTCTGGCGCTCCAGCTCGACGAGTTGATCGCGGGCGTGGAGCCCGAGCGCGAGCTCGTCGTGCGCGACTACGTCCCCGAGCCCACCGCCAAGCGGTCCCGCACGGTCGACGAGGCGCTGTACGAGCTGGACGCCCTCACCCACGCCGAGCTCCTGGAACTCCCCACGGTCGCGAGGGCGTTGGGCTACACCGGCTCCCCGGAGGCGCTGGACTCGGCGGTCTCCCCGCGCGGCTTCCGTCTGCTGGCCAAGGTGCCGCGGCTGCCGGGCGCGATCATCGACCGTCTGGTGGAGCACTTCGGCGGCCTGCAGAAGCTGCTCGCCGCCAGCGTGGACGACCTCCAGACGGTGGACGGCGTCGGCGAGGCCCGGGCGCGCAGCGTGCGCGAAGGGCTGTCACGGCTGGCGGAGAGCTCGATTCTGGAGCGGTACGTCTGAGCCGTGGACCCCGGGCGACCGCACCCGGCTGAGCCAGGGGCAACCGCTCCCGGCCACCGCCCACGGCGTGGCACCGCACCGCGACTAGTCGTTCTCCAGCACGAACGACGTCTGCGCCGTCGCGAACCCCGGTGCCTTCGCCTCCACCAGATACGTCCCCGCCGGGGCCGACCCCGCGGAAGGCGTCGCGCACTGCGGAGCGCTCGCGGTGCGGGCCCACTTCACCGTGTACGTGATGCTGGACTTGGCGGGCACCCGGTACACCAGGCTGCCGGAGACCTCGGGGCAGTCGGCGGAGGACCAGAAGGCGTCCTGGGCTCCCGCCTGGGTGATGGTCACCACGGCGTTCTTCGGGCCCAGATCGATCTTGCAGTCGTAGGCGGAGGAGTTCGTCGCGGTCAGCAGCAGGGCGGGCGTCCGGCCGGGCTCGTACGCGTTGTGCAGGCTTTTCACCGTCAACTTCGCCTGCCCCGAGATGCAGTTGGGCAAGGTGGAGCCGGCGGCGAGCGTGTCGTCCACGCCGACGCCGCTGCCCGAGCCGCCACCCGCGGCTCCGCTGCCCAGGCCACCGGACCCACCGGAGTCCCCGGACCCCGTGCCGGATCCGCCGCCGTCCCCGGAGCCCGAGCCCGAGCCACCGGAGTCCCCACCGGCGGTCGACTCCTCGCGGCCGCCCGGCGCCTGACTGATCGCCGGCCCCGAACCCGACGGGCCCGGTGTGATCGTCGAGGGGGCGGGATTCTTGCCGTCGGATCCGTCGGCGTTGTTCTTGCCGCCTCCGCCGCCCGAAGCGAACACCCAGGTGACCAGCAACGCCAACAGGGCGACCACAGACAGCAGTACGGCCCTCCGTCGCCAGTAGATGGTGGAGGGAAGCGGCCCGACCGGATTGCGCAGAGATCCCACGGCGCAAACTGTACGAGAGATCGGTGCGTTCCCTGGCTCCACCCGCCGCCGAGAGCCACAACTTTTCCGGATCATCATCCCGGAAACCGTCCGGCGGCGACCGCGGCACCCCTGTCTTCCGTCAGGCGCGGCACCTGACGATCGCAGGATGTGACGGTATCGGCCCGCCGCCTACGGTCCGTGACCATGGACTTCGAGGACGCCGAGCTCTATCGGGACATCACCGGCTTCGCCCACGACACCCCAACGTGGGTACAGCACACCGCCGAGACGGGGACGGATGCCGGACTGCTGCTGTTCGCCGCGCTGTTCGTCATCACCTGGTGGCGGGCCAGGCGGGGCACACCCCGGGCATTCGCGATCGCGGCCCTTGCACCTGTGGCCACGGGCCTGGCGTACCTGTGCAGTGAGCTCCTCAAGTCCGTGGTCACACAGGAGCGTCCGTGCCGGGCGGTGCCGGGAGCGACGGCCGCGCTCAGCAGTTGCCCGCCGCCCGGCGACTGGTCCTTCCCCAGCAACCACGCCACCATCGCGGGCGCGGCGGCCGTCGCCCTGGCCCTGACCGGACGCGCGCTGCTCTGGCTGACGGCGCCGTCGGCCCTCCTCCTGGCCTTCTCCCGCGTCTTCGTCGGCGTCCACTACCCGCACGACGTCGTCGCCGGCCTCGCCCTCGGCGCGCTGGTCGCCATGTCGGCCGTACGACTGGCCGCCCACCCGGCGACCCGGCTGGTGGAGGCGATGCGTACGGCGTCGGCGCCGGCGTTCGTACGGTGGCTGACCGGGCAGGGCGAGTCCCGGTCGCCGTACCGCCCGTGAACAGCCGCCGAACCGCGCGGCTACCGCACCAGCCCCGCCTCGTACGCCACGATCGCCGCCTGCACCCGGTTGCGCACCCCCAACCGGTCGAGCACCGCGCTCACATATGCCTTCACCGTGCCCTCGACGAGATGCAGCCGGGCGGCGATCTCCGGGTTGGACAGGCCCGCGCCGACCAGCCCGAGCACCTCGCGCTCACGGGGGCTGAGCCCGGCCACGCGCGCGCGTGCGGTGGCCTCGCGGCCGAGTCGTCCGCCGCTGCCGCCCAGTCCGTCGATGACGTACCGCGCCACCTTCGGCGACAGGAAGGCCGCGCCGCCCGCCACCGCCCGTACGCCCGCGATCAGTTCGTAGGGGTCCCCCGACTTCAGCAGGAAGCCGGTGGCGCCGCCGCCGAGGGCACGGGCCACGTACTCCTGTTCGGAGAAGGTGGTGAGCATCGCCACGGCCGTGCCGGGGGCGGTCCGTACGATCTCCTCCGCCGCGGCGAGTCCGTCCAGGCGGGGCATGCGGATGTCCAGCAGGGCCACGTCCGGCCGGTGCGCCCGGGCCAGCTCGACCGCCTCGCGCCCGTCGCCCGCCTCGGCGACGACCTCGGTCTCACCGCCGCTCGCCAGGATGGCACGCACCCCGGCCCGCACCATCGCCTCGTCGTCGGCCAGCAGTACGCGGATCACCACACGGACTCCTCATCCATGGCAGGGCGTGGGGAAAGACCGGCTCGGGGGATCACGTCCTTGGTGACCAGCCGCCCCTCGTCGTCGAAGCAGAGCCTGAAGTGGTCGACGGAGACGAGGAGTTCGCCGCTCGCGCGGTAGTAGCGGCAGTCACCGCCCTGCGCGGGCGGCGCGGGCGCGCGCTCCACGGGCGCGTCCCGCACCGTGCGGTCCGGCAGGAGGCGAGCGATGTCGGCGGCCGTGGCCCCGAGCCGCAACTCGGCGTACGCCGCGGGCGGCAGCACCGAGTGGGTCTCCGTGTACGCGTACCAGGCGAACCCTCCGCCCACGAGCACGACGCCCGCTCCGGCGGCGGCCGCGAAGGCGTGGGCGATGCGGCGGCGGGCGTGGGTGAAGGGGGCGTACGGGTCAGGGGCGGGCCCCGCGGCCGTGGCGACAGCCTGCTCGGGGACGTGGGCCCGCACACGGAAGCCGCCCGCGTACGGCCCGGCCTCGAAGTCACCGCCGACCGCGGTGACGGCGGCGCGGAGGGACGGAAGACCCGAGCCGCCGGAAGACGGGCCGTCCGCCGTGCCGGACTCGGCGCACCACCCCGTCGGCGCGACCGGCGCCACACCACCGGGCACGGAGCCCCGCCCGCTGGTCACCGTGACCCTCGTGCCCTCGTCGTCCCTGGTCGCGGCCACGGTGACCTCGGCGCCCGGCGCATGCCGGGCCGCGTTGGTCAGCGCCTCGCGGACCACCCGGTACAGGATCCGCTCGGCGACCCCGCCGCCCAGCCGCCGCGCCGCCGTGCCGTCCGCGCCCGGCTCCCACCGCACCGGCAGCCCGGACTCGGCGGCGCGGGCCACGAGTTGCTCCACGCTCTCCCCCGGCGGCGTCAGCGGGAGCGGCTCGTCGTCCTCGCGCAGGACGCCGATGATGCGCTGGAGCCGCTCGGTGGCGTCGGCGGCGGCCGCGCGCAGGTCGGCGGCGGCGGCGCGGTGGCGGTCCGGGAGGTCCGGGGCCACTTGGAGGGCGCCCGCGCGCAGGGCGATCAGGCTCAGTTCGTGGCCCAGACAGTCGTGCATGTCCTGGGCGATCCTGGCCCGCTCGCGCAGCCGGGCGCGCTCCTCGGCGATGCGCCGCTCGCCCTCCAGACGCGCGGCCCGCGTCCAGCCGGCCTCGGCCAGCCGCCGGTTCTGCCGCCAGTAGCGGCCACCGAGCCAGGGGAAGACGCAGCCGAAGATCAGCGTGCCCGTCAGCACCACCCATTCCGGCGCCGGATCGACCCCGAGGAGCGCGATCCGCGCCGTACCGAGACAGCCGACGGCCCCGAAGACGACCGCCGCCGGGCGCACCCCTTGCGCGCGCAGACCGAGCAGCAGCGCGAAGACGCCGAGCGCCGGGCCATAGGAGACGGTGAACAGGGCGGGGGCGGCGGCCAGGCTGAGTACGGCCGTCAGCCCGAACGCCGCCGACGGACGCCACCGGGCCACGGCGACCGCGGCGGCGAGCACGACGAGCCCGGCCGACTGCTGCCACAGGGCTCGCGGTTCGTTCATCCCGAGCCGGTCGGCCGTGACCGCGGGCAACGCGAGGACGGCCCACAGGAGGCAGGCCCGCCATATGCGAGGACGTTCCATCCGTCCGACGCTACAAGCGGGGGGCGGGGTGCGACTGCTGCCGATCGTCAGGTGCGGTGCGCTCTTTGAGGCACGTCCGGGAACTCGGCCCACCACACTTGCGCAGCCACAAACGCACCGGCACCGCCGCCTACCCACCCGACCGCCCCCGACGTGGCAGGATCGGAAGGTCATGACTGCGCCCACGAAATCCCCGCACAGCCATTCCGCCGACGCCGGCTCCGGCGCCCCCCTGGCTCAGCCCCTGCAAGAAACCGTCATCGACTGGTTCGACGAGAACGCCCGCGACCTCCCCTGGCGGCGCCCCGAAGCCGGCCCCTGGGGTGTGATGGTCAGCGAGTTCATGCTGCAGCAGACGCCCGTGAACCGCGTCCTGCCCGTCTACGAACAGTGGCTGTCCCGCTGGCCCCGCCCCGCCGACCTGGCCAAGGACGCTCCCGGCGAGGCCGTGCGCGCCTGGGGCCGGCTCGGCTACCCGCGCCGCGCGCTGCGGCTGCACGGTGCCGCCGTGGCCATAGCGGAACGGCACGGCGGAGACGTACCGACCGACCACGCCCAGCTCCTCGCCCTGCCCGGCATCGGCGAGTACACGGCCGCGGCGGTCGCCTCCTTCGCCTACGGTCAGCGGCACCCCGTCCTGGACACCAACGTCCGCCGGGTCTTCGCCCGCGCCGTCACCGGCGTCCAGTACCCGCCGAACGCCACCACGGCCGCCGAACGCAAGCTCGCCCGCGCCCTGCTGCCCGAGAACGAGCGCACCGCCGCGCGCTGGGCGGCGGCCTCCATGGAGCTCGGCGCGCTGGTGTGCACCGCCAAGAACGAGTCGTGCCACCGCTGCCCGATCGCCGCCCAGTGCGCCTGGCGGCTGGCCGGGAAGCCGGAGCACGACGGGCCGCCTCGCCGCGGGCAGACGTACGCCGGAACCGACCGTCAGGTGCGCGGCAAGCTGCTCGCCGTGCTGCGGGAGGCCCACGCGCCCGTTCCGCAGGCGGCCCTCGACCGGGTGTGGCACGAGCCGGTGCAGCGGGCCCGCGCCCTGGACGGTCTGGTCGCGGACGGGCTGGTGGAGCCGCTGCCCGGTGGGACGTACCGGCTGCCGCTGACCTGACGCACAGTCACATCACAGCCCGGGAGTCTCTGCAACACCGAGCACACAGCCACCGCACGGCCATCACACGGCCAAATCGCCCCATAGCCACACCAAGCAGTCGGGCGTTTTGCCCCTTTCCTTCTTCCGTTACACAACCGACGGACAGCCGAGCGCTAGCCGCAGGCTGCTTCGGACAGGCCCGTGACAACGCCTCCGTAGCTTCATTCCCGTACCCGGC
Organism: Streptomyces sp. NPDC006385; assembly: GCF_040612485.1. Lineage (NCBI taxonomy): Bacteria > Bacillati > Actinomycetota > Actinomycetes > Kitasatosporales > Streptomycetaceae > Streptomyces > Streptomyces sp. NPDC006385. The sequence goes on along the minus strand of NZ_JBEXQG010000073.1, from coordinate 19,624 downwards.
AAGCGGGGACGGCTACGAAGCACAGGCAGTGGAACCGACGGCGGACAAGCCGGTCGGGAACGGGGAACCGGGAGGCGGTCAGCATGGCGCAGGGAGAGGTGCTCGAGTTCGAGGAGTACGTCCGCACCCGGCAGGACGCGCTGCTGCGCAGCGCCCGCCGACTGGTCCCGGACCCGGTGGACGCCCAGGACCTGCTGCAGACGGCGCTGGTGCGGACGTACCACCGCTGGGACGGCATAGCGGACAAGCGGCTCGCGGACGCCTACCTGCGCCGGGTGATGATCAACACCCGGACCGAGTGGTGGCGGGCCCGCAAGCTGGAGGAGGTGCCGACCGAGCAGCTCCCGGACGCCTCGGTCGACGACTCCACCGAGCAGCACGCGGACCGCGCCCTGCTGATGGACATCATGAAGGTGCTGGCTCCCAAGCAGCGCAGCGTCGTGGTGCTGCGACACTGGGAGCAGATGTCCACGGAGGAGACGGCCGCCGCCCTCGGCATGTCGGCCGGAACGGTCAAGAGCACGCTGCACCGGGCGCTCGCCCGGCTCCGCGAGGAGCTGGAGAGCCGCGATCTGGACGCACGCGCGCTGGAGCGTGAGGAGCGGGAGCGTTGCGCGGCCTAGGCACGACGGCGGGCGGCACCGGGCACACGGACGGCGGTGACAGGGGCGCCGACGGGGGTGCCGACGACATCGGCCCCGGCTCACCCGGACCCGCACATGTCCGGGGAACCCTCCAGGCGGCGTTCACGGCGATGGCCGTGGTCGTCGCCCTCGCCCTTTTCGTCTCCGGGTGCGCCACCGGCGGCACCGGCGCCCGTGACGAGGGTCCGGCACGCGCCGATGCGGCGGGCGGCTCGGCCGCCTCGTCGTCCCTCGCGCCCACGCCCTCGCCCTCCGCCACGCCGGTACCGGACCCGAAGGAGGCCGTCCGCCTGGTCAAGGCGGACCCCGCGGTCTCCGCGCAGGTCAAGCGCGAGCTGAAGCCGTGCGTGTCCGACCAGTACCCCATCGACGTGTCGTACGGCGATCTCACGGGCGGACCGGCGGACGACATCGTGGTCAACGTCCTGTCCTGCGGCGACGCGGTCGGCGTGGCCTCGTACGTGTACCGCGAGCAGAGCGGCGCGTACCACAATGTCTTCAAGACGGAGGAACCGCCGGTCTACGCGGAGATCGACCGTGGCCTCCTGGTGGTGACCAAGCAGGTGTACGCGAAGGACGACGCGCTGTCGAACCCGTCCAGCGAGTACGTGGTCTCCTACCTGTGGACGTCCGGCCGCTTCGTCCGCAAGTACAGCACGCGCACCGACTACGGCAACCTCGGCGGAGGGGGCGCGTCGGCGACGCCCGACGGCTGAGGGCCGCCCGCCCCGGCGGCAGTGAACGCGTCGCCCGGTCCACGCGTCCCTGAAGTGGACGGGCACGACGCACCCCACAGAAACACACGGCACACGAGGACTGAGAGCACCGGGATGGCAGACCAGACCCACGTCCTGTTCGTCGAGGACGACGACGTCATCCGTGAGGCCACCCAGCTCGCGCTGGAGCGGGACGGCTTCGCGGTCACCGCCATGCCCGACGGGCTGTCGGGCCTTGAGGCGTTCCGGGCGAACCGGCCCGACATCGCGTTGCTGGACGTGATGGTCCCGGGCCTGGACGGGGTCAGCCTGTGCCGCCGTATCCGTGACGAGTCGACCGTGCCGGTGATCATGCTCTCGGCGCGCGCGGACTCCATCGACGTGGTGCTGGGTCTGGAGGCGGGCGCGGACGACTACGTGACCAAGCCGTTCGACGGTGCGGTGCTGGTCGCGCGGATCCGCGCCGTGCTGCGCCGCTTCGGCCACGCGAGCGGCGCCGACCGGGCGGACGAGGCGGAGTCGGCCGCCACCGGCGGGATGCTGGCCTTCGGCGATCTGGAGATCGACACCGAGGGCATGGAGGTGCGCAGGGCGGGGCAGCCGGTGGCGCTCACGCCGACCGAGATGCGGCTGCTGCTGGAGTTCTCCTCCGCTCCGGGCACGGTGCTGTCGCGGGACAAGCTGCTGGAGCGGGTGTGGGACTACGGCTGGGGCGGGGACACCCGGGTCGTCGACGTCCATGTGCAGCGGCTGCGGCAGAAGATCGGCCAGGACCGCATCGAGACGGTCCGTGGCTTCGGCTACAAGTTGAAGGCCTGAGCGGGGCGGTCGTGCGGGGGATGTTCAGACGCCCGGCTGCGTCCGGCGCGGTGGGTACGGAACTCACCGACCCGGCGGACATGGCGGGGCACGGACCAGGTATCCGTACGGGAGCGGGCGCGGGCGGTGGTGCGGGTGGTCATACGGGCACTTCCGTGCTGGGCGGCCGTGCGGGCACCGGCGTGAGCAGGCGCACGGGCCGCCGCGCCCACAGCCGGGTGGCCATTCGTACGGGCCTGAGGTGGAAGCTGAGCGCGGCGATCGCGCTGGTCGGCGCGCTCGTGGCGATCGTGCTGAGCCTCGTCGTGCACAACCAGGCCCGGGTCTCGATGCTGGACAGCGCGCGCGACCTCGCGGACGAGCGCGTCCAGATCGCCCAGCGCAACTACGAGCAGTCCAAGCGGCTGAACTTCCCGAACGCCGCGATCGACGACCCCGAGCTGCCGGCGGCGCTGCGGGAGAAGGCCGAGCAGGGCCGGCGGGCGACGTACGTGACCGACACGCCGAGCGGCGCGCCCGACATCTGGGCGGCCGTACCGCTCAACAACGGCAAGGTCCTGTCGCTGCGCACCGGCTGGACCGACCGCAGTGAGCACATCCTCAACCGCCTCGACCAGGCCATGATCATCGGGTCCATCTCGGTCGTCCTCGGCGGCAGCGCGCTCGGTGTGCTCATCGGCGGGCAGCTCTCGCGCCGGCTGCGCAAGGCGGCGGCCGCGGCGAACCAGGTCGCGAGCGGCGAGCCGGACGTGCGGGTGCGGGACGCCATCGGGGGTGTCGTCCGGGACGAGACCGATGATCTGGCGAGCGCGGTGGACGCGATGGCGGACGCGCTTCAGCAGCGGCTGGAGGCGGAGCGGCGGGTCACGGCGGACATCGCGCACGAGCTGCGCACGCCGGTGACCGGTCTGCTGACGGCGGCCGAGCTGCTGCCGCCGGGCCGGCCCACCGAACTGGTGCTGGACCGGGCGAAGGCCATGCGCACGCTCGTCGAGGACGTCCTTGAGGTGGCCCGGCTGGACAGCGCCTCGGAGCGGGCCGAGTTGCAGGACATCATGCTGGGCGAGTTCGTCAGCCGGCGGGTCGCGGCGAAGGATCCCGAGATCGAGGTGCGGGTCGTGCACGAGTCGGAGGTGACGACCGACCCGCGGCGCCTGGAGCGGGTGCTGTTCAACCTGCTGGCGAACGCGGCACGCCACGGCCGGCCGCCGATCGAGGTGACGGTCGAGGGCCGGGTCATCCGGGTCCGCGACCACGGTCCCGGTTTCCCGGAGGACCTGCTCGCCGAGGGTCCCAGCCGCTTCCGCACCGGCAGCAGCGACCGCGCGGGCCACGGGCACGGCCTCGGTCTGACGATCGCGGCAGGTCAGGCGCGGGTCCTGGGTGCCCGGCTGACCTTCCGCAACGTACGCCACGCGGGCGCCCCGGATCATGTGCCCGCGGAGGGCGCGGTGGCCGTCCTCTGGCTCCCGGAGCACGCGCCGACGAACACGGGGAGCTACCCGATGCTGCCGTAGCGCGGGAGCTCACCGACGGCTCACCCGAACGACTTGGAGAAGTCGAGCTCCTCGCTCCGCTCGGTCAGCGAGTACCAGTTGCCGTTGTCGTCGCGGAAGATCGCCTCGATCCCGTACGGCCGCTCCTGCGGCTCCTGGATGAACTCCACCCCGCGCGCCCTGAAGGTCTCGTAGTCCCCCCGGCAGTCGTCGGTCCGGAACGCGCCCGCTCCGATGACGCCCTTGCCGACCAGCGTCTTCAGTGCCTCGGAGGACTCGGGGTCGAGGCCCGGCCCGTCGAGGCTCATCAGGGCCAGCTCCACCTCCGGCTGGTCCTTGGCGCCGACGGTGACCCAGCGCATGTCGCCCATGGACAGGTCGTTGCGCACCTCGAAGTCGAGTTTCTCGGTGAAGAAGGCCTTCGTGCGCTGCTGGTCGAAGGTCCATACGGTGGTGATGCCCAGGCCCTTGATCATGGCTCTGCTCTCCTGTCGGAGGGTGTCGGTTCCTGCTCGTCACCGTAGGCGGGGCCGGGCTCGGGGCGCTTCTTCAAAGTTGCGGTGGGGAAGCCGCCGGCCCACAGCATCGCGTAGCACCCGGGGATGAGGGCCGCCCCGCGGCCGACGTGCCTGCTCCGGTACTCGCTCGGTGTCAGCCCGGTGCGCGCCTTGAAGCGGGCGGAGAAGGTGCCGAGGCTGCTGAAGCCGACCAGGTGGCAGATCTCGGTGACCGAGAGATCGGCGCTGCGCAGGAGTTCCTCGGCGCGCTCGATGCGGCGGTGGGTCAGGTACTGGCCGGGCGTCTCGCCGTACGCCTCCTTGAAGACCCGGATGAAGTGATGGCGCGAGTAGCCGGCATGGGCGGCCACCGCCTCCAGGTCCAGCTCCGGGTCGGCCCAGTCACGGTCCATGGCGTCCTTCGCCAGCCGCAGGAGCCGCGTCTTGTCCATGGTGCCGATGGTGGCACGCGGCACTGACATCGGCGTACGGCGAAGGCCCCCGGGCGGACACCGCCGGGGGCCTTCTCCTCGGTCAGCGGGTCGGACGTCGCTCGGACGCCGCTCGGACGCCGCCCGACAGGTCAGACGGCCTCGACCACGGGCGTCGGAGTCGGGGCGTCCTGCGTCTCCGCCTTCGGCCCCGCCCCCCTCAGCGGGACCTCCTTCACGAAGACGGCCGCCACCAGCGCCACGACCGCCACGACGGCCCCGAGCAGGAACGCCGAGTGCGTGCCGGCCGACACCGCTTGCTGATACGCCTCGCGGACGGCCTCCGGCAGCTTCGCCAGGCCCGACGCGTCCAGCTGGGCCGACTGCTCGGTCGCCTTCGCCCCCAGCGCTCCGGCGCGCTCGGCCATGACGTCCTGCACCCGGCTGTTGAACAGCGCGCCCATGACGGCGACGCCGAACGAGGAGCCGAGCGTGCGGAAGAGAGTGGTGGACGAGGACGCGACGCCCATGTCCTTCATCTCGACGCTGTTCTGCGCGACCAGCATCGTGATCTGCATCAGGCAGCCCATGCCCAAGCCGACGACGGCCATGTACACACCGGAGGTGAGCCGGCTGGTGTCGGTGTCCATCAGCGACAGCAGGTACAGACCGGCGACCATCAGCACACTGCCGACGACCGGGAACACCTTGTACCGCCCGGTGTTCGTGGTCACCCGCCCCGCCACCATCGACGTCACGAGCATCGCGCCCAGCATCGGCAGGAGCAGCAGCCCGGAGTTGGTCGCGGACGCGCCCTGCACCGACTGCTGGTAGAGCGGCAGGAACAGCGTCGCGCCGAACATCACGAAGCCGGTGATGAAGCCGATGACGGACATCAGGGTGAAGTTGCGGCTGCGGAAGATGTGCAGCGGCAGGACCGGCTCGGCCGCCTTGGTCTGCCAGATCACGAACCCGACCAGCGCCGCGACGCCGATGCCGGTGAGCTCCATGATGCGCGCGGACGTCCAGGCGTACTCCGTACCGCCCCACGTGGTGACCAGGACGATGGCCGTGATGCCCACGGTCAGCAGTGCCGCGCCCGGATAGTCGATGCGTGCCTGGGCCCGCTTCTTCGGCAGGTGCAGGACGGCGCTGATCGCGGTGAGCGCCACGACGCCGAGCGGCAGGTTGATGTAGAACGCCCAGCGCCAGCCCCAGTGGTCGGTGATGGTGCCGCCGAGCAGCGGCCCGCCGATCATCGCGAGCGCCATCACGCCGGCCATCATGCCCTGGTACTTGCCCCGCTCCCGCGGCGGTATCAGGTCCCCGATGATCGCCATGACGCCGACCATCAGACCACCGGCGCCGAGCCCCTGAACCGCCCGGAACGCGATGAGCTGCCCCATGTCCTGGGCCATGCCGCTCAGCGCGGACCCGATCAGGAACAGCACGATCGACGACATGAAGACGCCCTTGCGCCCGTACATGTCACCGAGCTTGCCCCACAGCGGAGTGGAGGCCGCGGTGGCCAGGGTGTACGCCGTCACGACCCATGACAGATGTTCCAGCCCGCCCAGCTCGCCCACGATCGTCGGCATCGCCGTGCCCACGATCATGTTGTCGAGCATCGCGAGCATCATCGTGATCATGAGCGCGAGCAGCACGACTCTGACGCTCCTGGGCTGCTTTCCGGCCTGTTCGGCCGTCCCTGTCCCGACTGCCTTCGTGTCCGCCATGGTTCCCACTCCCCCGGCTACTTACTTGCCGCCCGGCTAGCTGTCTACACTAGGGAAAAGTAGAGGCGTAACTAGCCGGGCGTCAAGTAAGTTTTTGGGAAAGCCGAGGACGTACGAGGATGGGTGGCACCATGGACGGCACCAAGCAGCGGCGCCGCGGGAACACCCGCCAGCGCATCCAGGACGTGGCCCTCGAACTCTTCGCCGAGCAGGGCTACGAGAAGACCTCCCTGCGCGAGATCGCCGAGCGCCTGGAGGTCACGAAAGCGGCCCTGTACTACCACTTCAAGACCAAGGAAGAGATCATCGTCAGCCTCTTCGAGGACCTGACGCAGCCGATCGAGGATCTCATCGAGTGGGGCAGACGGCAGCCGCAGTCACTCGAGACCAAGCAGGAGATCGTACGCCGCTACGGCCAGGCCCTGACCGACGCGGCACCGCTGTTCCGCTTCATGCAGGAGAACCAGGCGACGGTCCGCGAGCTGAGCATCGGCGAGATGTTCAAGAGCCGCATGCTCAGCATGCGGGACATCATCGTCGACCCGGACGCCGATCTCGTCGACCAGGTCCGCTGCGTCAGCGCCCTGTTCACGATGCACGCCGGGATGTTCCTGCTGCAGGACCTCGAAGGCGACCCCGAGGACAAGCGCAAGGCCGTCCTTGAGGTCGCCACGGATCTGATCACCCGGTCGCACAGGGGCGACTGACGGTCCGGCGTCTCAGATCTTCAGGCCCTTGGCCCGCAGGAAGGCCACGGGGTCGACCGCGGTGCCGTAGTTGGCGGTCGTACGGATCTCGAAGTGCAGGTGCGGCCCGCTGGAGTTACCGGTGTTGCCGGACCGGCCTATCTCCTGGCCGGTCTTGACGACCTGGCCGACCTTCACGCCGATGCGCGAGAGGTGGGCGTACTGGGAGTAGGTCCCGTTGCCGTGCTTGATGACGATGGCGTTGCCGTACGCGGGACCGTCACCGGCGCCGTTGCCGCCGGCCTTGACGACGGTGCCGCCGTGCGCGGCCAGGACCGGGGTGCCGCTCGGGACGGCGAAGTCCTGCCCGCTGTGGGTGGACTGCCACCTGGCGCCGTTCTGCGCGAAGCTGGCGGTCTTCGTGTACTTCTTCACCGGGCTCACCCAGGACGCGGCCTTCTTGGCGGCGGCCTTCTTCACGGCGGCGCTCTGCGCCTGCACGGCGGTGGAGACACCGGTGGCGGCGTTCATCTCGGCGGCGACCGCACCCCCGGCGCCCAGCACGACCGAGGCCCCCAGGCCGGCGGCCAGGACAGCGGCACGGGTGCGGAACGAGGACGTACGGGACGGACGGAACGTGAAGCGCGGGGACATACGAAACCTCATGGGGATGACGACAGAGAAAACCACCCGACGCACAGGCGGTCGCCGGATGGCCATCCCTTGGTAACCCGCGCACCCCCGAAGCCCAAAACCCCTCAGCTACGACAGAAGCTAGTACTCCGTCATAAAAATCGCTGCATCTTGACAGAGCGCCCAATACGGACGAACCAGTACTGATACCGAAATCCACCGTCAGTTTTCGAGGCGTACGCCCCTTTTGTCCGTCTACCCGTTTCCACTATTCCCGCTAGTAACGGACAAATCGCCTGTGCGGCATGTCACCGCCGTACGCAATCGAGAGACCTCGGAATGTGACGGGGGCTACGCCGCCCACCCCGCCTTTCGGTAACAAATCCCGGCCCAACTATGTGAGCCACGCCTCAAGTTGAGCTACCGTCCGGTAACCCGCTGGTTCCCCGCGGGTCATCCTTGCGCACGAACATGCACGCGACAAACCAGCGCACGTGACGTGAGAGGACCCCCCACATGACGCTTCGCCCCTGGGCGCGCAGAATCGCGGCCGGCACCGTCTCCGCGACCGCTCTCGTGGCCCTCGCGGTCCCCGCCGAGGCCGCCACGACCACAACCGGCACCTCCACGGCCACCACGACGGCCGTGGCACAGGACGTCGACTACGACACCTGGCAGAAGGACTGCCAGGCGGTGATGGACCAGGCGCTGCCCTATCTGAAGCAGCGGATCGCGAACTCCGGGCCGGGTGAGAAGCAGGCGATCGTCCTCGACATCGACAACACCACCCTGGAGACGGACTTCGGCTTCAGCTACCCGCAGCCGGCCAACGAGCCGGTCCTGGAGGTCGCCGAGTACGCCCAGGAGCACGGCGTCTCCCTGTTCTTCGTGACCGCCCGCCCGGGCATCATCTCCTCGGTCACCGACTACAACCTCAAGCACGTCGGCTATCGGGTGTCCGGGCTGTACGTGCGCAACTTCCTCGACCTCTTCAAGAACGTCGCCGAGTACAAGACGGCCCAGCGCGTCGACATCGAGTCGAAGGGCTACACGATCATCGCGAACATCGGCAACAGCGCCACCGACCTCTCGGGTGGCCACGCCGAGAAGACGTTCAAGCTGCCGGACTACGACGGGCAGTTGTCGTAGTCCGTCCGCTCCAAAGGCATGCGAAAGGGGCCGGTGCGGACAAGCACCGGCCCCTTTCTTCGGCTCAACCCGCTGAGGGTCAGGCCTCCTTGCTCAGGTTCGGCCCGCCCGGGCCGGCCGCCTGCTCGATCGGCGGGACGTCCGGCAGGGCCGACTTCTCCTCACCGCGGAAGGTGAAGGTCTTGGTCTCGCCCTCGCCCTCGGTGTCGACGACCACGATGTGACCGGGGCGCAGCTCGCCGAAGAGGATCTTCTCCGACAGCGAGTCCTCGATCTCGCGCTGGATCGTGCGACGCAGCGGACGCGCACCCAGCACCGGGTCGTAACCCTTCTTGGACAGCAGCTCCTTGGCGGACTGGGAGAGCTCGATGCCCATGTCCCGGTCCTTCAGGCGCTCGTCCACCTTGCCGATCATCAGGTCGACGATCCGCAGGATGTCGTCCTGGGTCAGCTGCGGGAAGACGACCACGTCGTCGACGCGGTTGAGGAACTCGGGCCGGAAGTGCTGCTTGAGCTCGTCCGAGACCTTGTTCTTCATGCGCTCGTAGTTGGTCTTCGTGTCGCCCGAGGCCGCGAAGCCCAGGTTGAAGCCCTTGGAGATGTCCCGGGTGCCGAGGTTGGTCGTCATGATGATGACCGTGTTCTTGAAGTCCACGACCCGGCCCTGGGAGTCGGTCAGGCGACCGTCCTCCAGGATCTGCAGCAGCGAGTTGAAGATGTCCGGGTGGGCCTTCTCGACCTCGTCGAAGAGGACGACGGAGAACGGCTTGCGGCGGACCTTCTCGGTCAGCTGGCCGCCCTCTTCGTAGCCCACGTAGCCGGGGGGCGAACCGAACAGACGCGACACCGTGTGCTTCTCGCTGAACTCCGACATGTCGAGGGAGATCAGCGCGTCCTCGTCACCGAAGAGGAACTCGGCGAGCGCCTTGGACAGCTCGGTCTTACCGACACCGGACGGGCCGGCGAAGATGAACGAACCACCGGGGCGCTTCGGGTCCTTCAGACCGGCACGCGTACGGCGGATCGCCTTCGACAGCGCCTTGACGGCGTCGTTCTGGCCGATGACCCGCTTGTGGAGCTCGTCCTCCATGCGCAGCAGACGCGAGGACTCCTCCTCGGTCAGCTTGAAGACCGGGATGCCGGTGGCGGTCGCGAGGACCTCGGCGATCAGCTCGCCGTCGACCTCGGCGACGACGTCCATGTCGCCGGCCTTCCACTCCTTCTCCCGCTTGGCCTTGGCGGCCAGGAGCTGCTTCTCCTTGTCGCGGAGGGAGGCGGCCTTCTCGAAGTCCTGCGAGTCGATCGCGGACTCCTTGTCGCGGCGGACACCGGCGATCTTCTCGTCGAACTCGCGCAGGTCCGGCGGCGCGGTCATCCGGCGGATGCGCATCCTCGAACCGGCCTCGTCGATCAGGTCGATCGCCTTGTCCGGCAGGAAGCGGTCCGAGATGTACCGGTCGGCCAGGGTGGCGGCCTGGACCAGCGCCTCGTCGGTGATGGAGACCCGGTGGTGGGCCTCGTACCGGTCGCGCAGACCCTTGAGGATCTCGATCGTGTGCGGCAGGGACGGCTCGGCGACCTGGATGGGCTGGAAGCGGCGCTCCAGGGCCGCGTCCTTCTCCAGGTGCTTGCGGTACTCGTCCAGCGTGGTCGCACCGATGGTCTGCAGCTCACCGCGGGCCAGCATCGGCTTGAGGATGCTCGCCGCGTCGATGGCGCCCTCGGCGGCACCCGCACCGACCAGCGTGTGGAGCTCGTCGATGAACAGGATGATGTCGCCGCGGGTGCGGATCTCCTTGAGCACCTTCTTCAGGCGCTCCTCGAAGTCACCGCGGTAGCGGGAGCCGGCGACCAGCGCGCCGAGGTCCAGGGTGTAGAGGTGCTTGTCCTTGAGGGTCTCGGGCACCTCGCCCTTGACGATGGCCTGGGCGAGGCCCTCGACGACGGCCGTCTTGCCGACGCCGGGCTCACCGATCAGGACCGGGTTGTTCTTCGTACGGCGGGACAGCACCTGCATGACCCGCTCGATCTCCTTCTCGCGCCCGATGACCGGGTCGAGCTTGGACTCACGAGCGGCCTGGGTGAGGTTCCGGCCGAACTGGTCGAGGACCAGGGACGTCGAGGGCGTGCCCTCGGCAGGCCCGCCGGCGGCGGCGGTCTCCTTGCCCTGGTAGCCGGAGAGCAGCTGGATGACCTGCTGCCGCACCCGGTTGAGATCTGCGCCCAGCTTGACCAGGACCTGGGCGGCGACGCCCTCGCCCTCGCGGATCAGGCCGAGCAGGATGTGCTCCGTGCCGATGTAGTTGTGGCCCAGCTGAAGGGCCTCGCGGAGCGACAGCTCCAGGACCTTCTTGGCACGGGGGGTGAAGGGGATGTGCCCGGACGGGGCCTGCTGGCCCTGACCGATGATCTCCTCCACCTGCTGGCGGACCGCCTCGAGCGAAATCCCGAGGCTCTCAAGGGCCTTGGCGGCGACACCCTCACCCTCGTGGATCAGGCCCAGGAGGATGTGCTCGGTGCCGATGTAGTTGTGGTTGAGCATCCGGGCTTCTTCCTGAGCCAGGACGACAACCCGCCGCGCGCGGTCGGTGAACCTCTCGAACATCGTTAATCGCTCCTCAGAGCGGTCAGGCAGTGGGGGGAACTTCCCCTCCCTGTCCTTCCGCAGCTTAGTCCCGCAAGCGGGGACCGCTCATTCCAACTGCCGACACCGTCGATGGCCTCCTGACCCCGCTAACGCCGACATCTGCTCCAACCCGATGGTGCGAGACGATGTTCCCGCAGGCCAGGCAGTTACCCCCGCCATCAGTACGCCGATGGCGAACGCGAGACGGCCTGTACTGCGTGTCGCCCCCTCCCACTAGGGATGTCTTACCCGCTGGGACTGACACTCCATGCCGCGCCCCCCGGTTCCCTCCGCTACGGGCGAACAACCTTGCGCCTCCCCGCACCCCCCGTACGCCCCCTTATCAGCACTCCACGTGTCCATTAGGACACTCAGCGTAACCCGCACGCTCTTTCGGCGGTTGCACTTGGCATGGCTGGCACCTGCCCCACGCTCATTACGGATCCCGTCACGGATCCAGTCGCGGATCTCGCCACAGAGTTCGCCACGATTCCCCTCCCTCGTCGGCCGCTCGATCCGAGCGATCAGGTCCGCCGGTGGTACGAGAACGAACTGGGCTGGCCGGTGGTGCCCGGGGCGCCGGGGTCGCCGGTGCGCCTTCGGGTGGGCGTGCGCTTCGACGTCCTGGACGTCCCGGCCGAGGCGGGGCACACGGCACTGCGCCATCTGACGCCGGGCTCCCCGGTGGCCGTCCGGGGCGACCGGATGCGGCTGCTCGTGGCCGCGGGCAGCGCAGGGGAGGTGCCCGGGGTGCTGGACTGGCTGGAGTGGGGGACGCTGCCCCTGGATCTGACGGCGCTCGGCGAGGGCGACCTCATGGAGGCGCCGCTGCCGCCCGGGCAGGGTACGGTGCCGTCCGGGCAGGGGACGGTGCCGTCCGGGCAGGGGACGGTCATGGCCGTACCGCACGGCCCTGGTCCGCAGGGGCCCGGCGGGGTGCGGCCGCTTCCCCTGGGCCGCTCCGCCGCCGTGCAGGGGGCCGCCGTGTGGCTGCGACCCCCCGAGCCTGGGGGCGAGGTCGAGGCCTCGCTGCCGACGCTGTCGGCCCTCGGGGGCGGTGGGGGCGCCCCCGATCTCGTACGGGTTCTGGGCACGGTGGCGACGCACTGCCACCGCCTGCGACTGCGACGCGCGTGCGCGCAGCCGTCGGCCTGTCCGTAGAGCCGGCTGTGCCTTGAGCCTCGGATCAGGCGTTGGCCTTCTCGTATGCCTCACGAATGGACGCCGGGACGCGGCCGCGGTCGTTGACCTCGTATCCGTTCTCCTTCGCCCACGCGCGGATCTGCGCGGTGTCCTGGCTGCCGCCGGAAGTGGCGCGCGCCTTTCCGCGACCACCCGAAGCGCGGCCTCCGGTACGACGACCGCCCTTCACGTAAGGCTCGAGAAGGCCACGGAGCTTGTCCGCATTGGCAGTCGTGAGATCGATCTCGTACGTCTTGCCGTCCAGCGCGAACGTCACGGTCTCGTCCGCCTCGCCGCCGTCGAGGTCGTCGACAAGAAGGACCTGAACCTTCTGTGCCACCGGATTTCCTTTCATCGATATCTTGAGGGCCGGGGGTCTGCGGCGTCCGCCGTTTCACCGTCCCCTGTTATATGCAGTACTGCAGTACGTCGGAAAGCAAACCGCTTTTGCTGGAAAAACACAAACCCTCGGGAGAGACCCACAGGCCGACCCCGGCCCGGAAACATGCGCGTTTCGGACATAGGGCACCCGGGCAGGGCCGTCCGCCGGAATAGGGGCTGACGATCACAGATGCAGAAGCATCCGGCTGTTGCCCAAGGTGTTCGGTTTCACTCGTTCGAGACCGAGGAACTCCGCCACGCCCTCGTCATAGGAACGCAGCAGCTCCGCGTAGACATCGGTGTCAACGGGTGTCTCGCCGATCTCGACGAAGCCGTGCTTGCCGAAGAAGTCCACTTCGAAGGTCAGGCAGAAAACGCGGCGAACGCCGAGCCAGCGCGCGGTGTGCAGCAACTTCTCCAGCAACTGATGACCGACGCCGGCGCCCTTCAGACCGGGCTTCACGGCGAGAGTGCGGACTTCCGCCAGGTCTTCCCACATCACGTGCAGCGCGCCGCAGCCGACGACCTCGCCGTTGTCGTCGCGTTCCGCGACCCAGAACTCCTGGATGTCCTCGTAAAGCGTGACCGTGGCTTTGTCGAGCAGGATGCGGCGCTGGACGTACTCGTCGAGGAGACGACGCACCGCGGCGACATCGCTGGTGCGGGCCCGACGGACGGTGATGGCTTTTGCGTGCACTTCTGGGCTCTCCGCCGCGGGGTTCTCGGCCGAGTGTCTCTCTGCTGACATGAGCGGACGCTATCGCCCGCCGGGCTCCTGCGCCGAGCCGGGGTTCTCGGGGCGGGTATCGGGGCGGGTATCCGGGGGCGTATCGGCGGCGGTATCGGCGGTGCCGGTATCGACGGTGTTGGTATCGGTGCCGCCGGTATCGGTGCCTGTTGCCCGGCGGGTATCGGGCGGTTCCGCTGGTTCGGGGGTTTGCGGGCCCTGGGCGATGCGTACGGCGTCTCGCAGGGCCTGGCGCTGTTCCTCGCTCATCATGCCGAAGAAGGCGACGAGTGCGGCGGCGGGGTTGTCGCTCTGCGACCAGGCGTCGTTCATCAGTGCGGCCGCGTAGGCGGCTCGCGTGGAGACCGCCTCATATCGATAGGCCCGGCCTTCCGCTTCGCGGCGTACCCAGCCCTTCTGATGGAGATTGTCCAAAACGGTCATCACGGTGGTGTACGCGATGGACCGTTCCTGCTGGAGATCTTCCAGGACTTCTCGAACGGTCACCGGGCGGTTCCACTTCCACACCCGCGTCATGACCGCGTCTTCGAGTTCTCCCAAGGGGCGAGGCACAGTTCAGAACAATAGTGGGAGATCCGGGTGCTGGCGTACCGGACGTGCGTTTTTTATGACTGAACAGGGCAAAAGGGGCGTTCGGTCGAGAAGCGTCGGGCCGTCGGCGGAGACCGAAAGGCTCAGGCGTCCGGGTTCACGGAGGCCTGGCGGGTGCCCTCCGCGCGTGCGAGGGCGGCGTCCACGGCCGCGTCCTCCTTGGCCTTGTTGGCTCCGCCCTGGGTCTTCACGATCACCCTGATCACGCCGATGAAGAACACGGCCATGACGGCCGGCGGGAGGAGTGCGGAGACGTAGTCCATGCGTCCAGGGTAGCCAGGGGGTGGGAGGCGGCGGGCGTGGGGTTGCGGGGGTTGTCGGGGGGTGGCCGGGGCCGGGTGTTTCAGTGGCGACGCGCTGCGATGCCTCGCGCCGCCGCCCGGCCGCCGTCAGCCTGCCGCGAGCTGCTGGGGAGGGTTCGCGGGCGGAGCGGTCGGTTTGCGGCGGGGGAAGACCTCGCCGGGGGTGGGGATGGGGCGTGCCGGCTTCGGAGCGGCGGGGGTGGGCTCGGGGCCGGGGCCGGGTTTGGGGGCGGCCGGTTTTTCGGCGGGCTTCTTGCGGGGTGGCTTGGTGGGGTCCTGGCCTGCGTCCTGGGCGGGGAGGGCGACCGGGGTGCCGGGTGATGCGTCGGAGAGGCCGCCGGGGAGGGCGTGGAGGTGGGTGCGGGACGCGGGGATGGCCGGCGTGGCGAGGGGGGCCGGGTGGGCGGTGCCGTGCGCGAGACGGGCCCGTACGTCCTCTTCGGCGAGTGTCCGGCAGCGGCGGAGGAGGGTGGCTCCGGTGGGGTTGCCATGCAGGGACCGGAGGGCGGCCAGGTCGTCGGGGTCCGGGGTGTACCCGGCGGCGAGGGCCTCCTCGAGGAGCGTGAGGTAGCCGGCTGCGGCACCGGGGAGGGCGGCGCGGTAGCGGGCGAGGTCGGCCACCAAGAAAGCGCGCAGCCGGGCGCCCTCGCGCATCGCCTCGTCGAGCGACTCGGCGAGGCGGCGACAGTCCTGGGCGTCCTCGGCCGAGGAGGGGCTGGAGTGAAGGGCAAGGGCGAGAGCGCGGCGGAGCACGCGCAGTTCCTCCGCGCCGAACGCCATGCCGCCGCGGGATCCGTGTGGCGTGGGCATGCGCCGACGATACGCGCTAATCAGACAAACGCGGCATAGCGGGGTGGGTGTGGCGTGGGGAGCCACTCGGGTGGGGGCGGGTGCCTCCGGCGGTTGGGCGGGGGTGCCCGCGGCGGCCCGCGGGTGTCCGGTGGGGGCGCGTTGATGCCTGCGGCGCCTGTGCGGGTTCGGTGGGGGTGCGGGCAGCGCCTGCGGGTGGGTTGTGGGTCGGGGTCGGGGACGTGCCGGGGGTGTCCCCCGTCCCGCCGTGGGCGACTGCGGCGGGAAGGGGGTTCGCCTCACTTCACGGCGGCTCGGCCGATGGGGTCACATGCGGGAGACGTTTCGTTCGTACACCAGGCGTAGGCCGATGAGGGTCAGCCACGGCTCGTGTTCGTCGATGACCGAGGATTCGCCCAGGACCATGGGGGCCAGGCCGCCCGTCGCGATGACGGTGACGTCTTCGGGGTCGTCCGCCAGTTCACGGGCCATGCGGTTGACCACGCCGTCCACCTGGCCGGCGAAGCCGTAGACGATGCCGGACTGCATGGCCTCGACGGTGTTCTTGCCGATGACGCTGCGGGGGCGGGCCACCTCGATCTTGCGGAGTTGGGCGCCGCGTACGCCCAGGGCCTCGACCGAGATCTCGATGCCGGGGGCGATGACGCCGCCGATGTACTCGCCGCGCGCGCTCACCGCGTCGAACGTCGTCGCCGTCCCGAAGTCGACGACGATGGCCGGGCCGCCGTAGAGGTCGACCGCCGCCACCGAGTTGATGATGCGGTCGGCGCCGACCTCCTTGGGGTTGTCCGTGAGGATCGGTACGCCCGTCTTCACGCCCGGTTCGACGAGGACCGCGGGGACGTCGCCGTAGTAGCGGCGGGTCACCTCGCGCAGTTCGTGCAGGACCGAGGGGACCGTCGCGCAGATGGCGATGCCGTCGATGCCGTCGCCCAGTTCGTCACCCAGGAGGGGGTGCATGCCCATCAGGCCCTGGAGCAGGACCGCCAGTTCGTCGGCGGTGCGGCGGGCGTCCGTGGAGATACGCCAGTGTTCGACGATGTCCTCGCCGTCGAACAGGCCGAGGACGGTGTGGGTGTTGCCTACGTCGATGGTGAGGAGCATGCCCGTTCCTACTCCGCCGCTCGCAGGTCCAGGCCGATGTCCAGGATCGGCGAGGAGTGGGTGAGGGCGCCTACGGCCAGGTAGTCGACGCCCGTGTCGGCGTACGCCCTGGCGTTGTCGAGGGTCAGGCGGCCCGATGCTTCGAGGGCCGCTCGGCCGTGCACGATCGCCACCGCCTCCTCGCACTCGCCCGGCGTGAAGTTGTCCAGGAGGATCAGGTCCGCGCCCGCGTCCACCACCTCGCGGAGCTGGTGGAGGGTGTCCACCTCGACCTCGATGGGGAGGTCGGGGAAGGCTTCGCGGACCGCCTTGAACGCCTGGGCCACGCCGCCCGCGGCCACTACGTGGTTGTCCTTCACCAGGGCCGCGTCGGAGAGGGACATGCGGTGGTTCACTCCGCCTCCGCAGCGCACCGCGTACTTCTCCAGCGCGCGCAGGCCCGGCGTCGTCTTGCGGGTGTCGCGGACCTTCGCCTTCGTGCCGTCCAGTACGTCCGCCCACGCGCGCGTGGCCGTCGCGATGCCCGACAGGCGGCACAGGATGTTCAGCGCGCTGCGTTCGGCCGTGAGGAGGTCTCGGGTGCGGGTGGTGATCGAGAGGAGCTTGTGGCCCTCCGACACGCGGTCGCCGTCCTCCACGTGGCGTTCCACCTCGAACTCGTCCTCGCAGACGATCGAGACGACCGCTTCGGCGACCCTGAGGCCCGCCACCACGCCCGCCTCACGCGCGACGAAGTCGGCGGTGGCGACCGCGTCCTCGGGGATGGTCGCGACCGTCGTCACGTCCACACCGTGGGCCAGGTCCTCCTGGATGGCCACATGGGCGATGTCCTCGATCTCCACGGGGTCGAGCCCCGCGTCGGCGAGGAGCTGGGCGAGCGCGGGGTCGAGGCCGCACTCCAGGTACGCCTCACCGTCGGTGTCCGCACCGCAGGCGCACTCGTCGCCGCAGCCTCCGGTCGAGGCGAGGGGAAGGTCGGGGCTGGTCACTTCTGTCACTGCTCCTGGGGCCGGGTCGGGGAGAAGTCTGCGGTGTCGGTGGTGTGCACGGCCAGTGTGCGGTCGGGGTTCAGGCGTACGACGATGTGGCGGCGCCAGGTCGTGTCGTCACGGTCCGGGCGGTCCTCGCGCCAGTGGCAGCCGCGCGTCTCGTTGCGGATCTCCGCCGCGGCCACCAGGACACGTGCCACGCACAGGAGGTTGGTGGCCTCCCAGGTGTCGACGCCGGGCTCGGCCGTCTTGCCGTTCTCGGCGAGCGCGTCGCGGGCGTCGGTGTGCAGCCGCTGGAGCTGCTCGGCGGCCTTGGCGAGGGAGTCGGCGGAGCGCAGCACGCCGGCGCCGTCCGTCATGATCCGCTGGATCGCGAACCGGGCCTCGGGCGTGAGCAGGGGGTGCTCGG
Source organism: Streptomyces sp. NPDC006385 (assembly GCF_040612485.1). Taxonomy (NCBI): domain Bacteria; kingdom Bacillati; phylum Actinomycetota; class Actinomycetes; order Kitasatosporales; family Streptomycetaceae; genus Streptomyces; species Streptomyces sp. NPDC006385. The sequence goes on along the minus strand of NZ_JBEXQG010000073.1, from coordinate 1,675 downwards.
GGGTCTCGGGGTAGGGCACCGGGTGCGGCACGCGCGCGTGGAGGCCGTCGGCCGCGCGGGCCTCGGCGATGTCGACCGCGATGCGCTCGGCATAGACCAGCCCTTCGAGGAGCGAGTTGGAGGCCAGGCGGTTGGCGCCGTGCACGCCCGTGCAGGCCACCTCACCGCACGCGTACAGGCCGGGGACGGTCGTACGGCCGTGGGAGTCGGTGCGCACCCCGCCGGAGGCGTAGTGGGCGGCCGGGGCGATCGGGATGGGGTCGTGGACCGGGTCGATGCCGTGGGCGCGGCAGGCGGCGAGGATCGTCGGGAAGCGGTGCTCCCACATGTCGGCGCCGAAGTGGCGGGCGTCGAGGAACATGTGCTCGGCGTCCTTCTCCTGCATGCGCCGCATGATGCCCTTGGCGACGATGTCCCGGGGGGCCAGTTCGGCGAGTTCGTGCTGTCCGACCATGAAGCGCACGCCGTCGGCGTCGACCAGGTGGGCGCCCTCGCCGCGCACCGCCTCGGAGACCAGGGGCTGCTGGCCCTCCGCGTCCGGGCCGAGGAAGAGGACGGTGGGGTGGAACTGGACGAATTCCAGGTCGCTGACCTCGGCGCCCGCGCGCAGGGCGAGGGCGACGCCGTCGCCCGTCGACACCGACGGGTTCGTCGTCGCCGAGAAGACCTGGCCCATGCCGCCGGTCGCGAGGACCACCGCGGGGGCGTGGACCGCCCCTACGCCGTCGTGCTGGCCCTCGCCCATGACGTGCAGGGTGACGCCCGCCGTACGGCCCTCGGCGTCCGTCAGGAGGTCGAGGACGAGCGCGTTCTCGATCGTGCGCAGCCCACGCGCGCGTACCGCCTCGACGAGGGCGCGGGAGATCTCCGCGCCGGTCGCGTCGCCGCCCGCGTGGGCGATACGGCGGCGGTGGTGGCCGCCCTCGCGAGTGAGTTCCAGACCGCCTTCCTCGGACTCGTCGAAGTGCGCGCCCGTCGCGATGAGCCGCCGTACGGCGTCGGGGCCTTCGGTGACGAGGAGGCGGACCGCTTCCTCGTCGCACAGGCCGGCGCCCGCGACCAGGGTGTCGTCCAGGTGCTGTTCGGGGCTGTCGCCCTCGCCGAGGGCCGCGGCGATGCCGCCCTGGGCCCAGCGGGTGGAGCCGTCGTCGAGGCGGGCCTTGGTGACGACGACCGTCGTCAGGCCGGCGGCCTCGCAGCGCAGGGCGGCGGTGAGGCCGGCGACGCCGGAGCCGACGACCACGACGTCCGCGGAGATGGACCACCCGGGCGCGGGCGCGTGCAGTCGTATGCCTGTGCTGGTCACGAGGCGGCTCCGAAGGTGAGGGGGAGGTTGTCGATCAGCCGGGTCGTCCCGACCCGGGCGGCGACGGCGAGGACGGCCTCGCCGGTGTAGTCGTCCTCGAGTTCGGTGATCTCCGTGAAGTCCGCGGGGTCGACGAGCGCGAGGTAGTCCAGTTCGAGCGGCGGGTCGAGGCGGGCGGCCTCGTCGAGGACCAGGCGGGCGGCGGCGCGGACGGCCGCCGTGGCGCCGGGGACGGCCTTGGCGACGGCGTGCGCGTCGGCCGCCGCCCGGGATTCCCCTATGGCGCTGAGCGCCTCCGCACGCGCGCGCGTGACGAGGTGCGGATCGCCGAGGTGGCCCGCATGTTCGAGAAGGGCTGGTAGAACGGGC
>NZ_JBEXQG010000072.1:0-47778 GCF_040612485.1 Streptomyces sp. NPDC006385 | reverse complement strand
CGGACACCGTCAAGGTCTCCTTCAAGCAGTCCACGGACAACTCCATCAAGGTGATGGACACCTACCTCGCGGACATCAAGAGGCAGTTCGAGAAGCGTGCCCCCCGGCGCGCGCCGCGAACCGGAGGGGCCGTCAGGCGTTGGTGCGCCGACGGCCGGCGAGTACGCCGTACGCCACGCCCATCGCGCCGACGACGATGCCGACCACGCCCAGGACGCGGGCGGTGGTGTCGCTGGTGCCGGCGGGCTCGGCGGCGTCGGTCTTGGCGGAGGCCGCCTCGGCGTCCTTGGAGTCGGCGGCCTCGTCGGAGGACGACGAGCCGTGGTGCCCGTCCTCGCCGGCGGACAGCTCAAGAACCGGCGCCGGGTTCTCGGGCTCCTCCTGGCCTTCCTGCGGCACCTCGATCCAGCGCACGACCTCCTTGTTGGAGTACGTCTGGATCGCCTTGAAGACGAGCTGGTCGGTGTCCTCGGGGAGCTGGCCGACGGAGACCGGGAACTTCTCGAAGTAGCCCGGCTCGATGCCCTTGCCGTCGGCGGTCCAGGTGATCTTGGAGACGGCTTCGGAGATCTTCTCGCCGTGCATCTCGATCGGCTTGTCGAGCTTGGACTTGGTGACCTCGATCTTCCAGCCGGGCATCGGCTCCGGCATCGCCGAGGCCAGCGGATGGTCGGTCGGGAAGGTCACCTCGAGCTTGGTGGTCGAGGCGTTGTCGCGCTCGTTGGGCACCTTGAAGTCGACGACCGCGTAGCCGCCCTTGGCGGCCGTGCCCTCGGGCTGCACGCTGACGTGCGCGAAGGCGGGGACGGACAGGGCGAGCACGGCCGAGCCGGCGAGGACGCCGGCGGTGGCGAGGCGAGAGACCTTCATGCTGAGCACTCCACAGTGAGTGAGATTCGAGATTCCGGTGGTGAAGAGGAGTACGCCTGCGCGGAGGTGCCCGATCATCCAGGAAGGGCGGGAAAGGCGGGAAAGGCCCGAGGGCCGGAAGGCCGGTAGGCCGATAGGCCGGTAGGCCGGAAGGCCGGAAAGAGCCGTCCCACGATCGAGAACCGGGTACGCGCGCGTGCCGAGCGACGACGGCCGCTCATCCCCACGTCCGTGGAGTGGTGGTCGCGTCGCGTCAGGCGGCGAGGACGAGTGCGGCGCCGGCCGGCGGGCCGCGCCTGATCACCGAGTGCTGGAGTGCGAGGGTGCGGGGCTCGGGCGGGCCGAACCACTCGGCGCGCAGCACGCGCGGGCCCGCCTCGGGCGCCCCCGGCAGCCCGGCACGCAGGGCGCGCACCAGCGCGAGCGCCCCGCGCAGGGATCGTACGAACGCGCCCTCGGCGACCGAGTGCGCCGACAGGGCCGACATCTCGACGATCCGCAGCAGGGCCAGATCCCCGCGGCGCAGCAGCCACCCCGCGACGACCGCCGCGAGGAGATGCGCGAGCACCATGGGCAGGGACGGCAGGAGTGACGCGTAGGAGTCCGGGGCGGTGGACATGGCGTCCGCCGCCCGGTGCGAGGTGTGCGTCCCCGTGGCCGGCTGGAGCCGTGCCTCGGTGAGGATCCGTTGGGCCTGGGCGGGGCTGATCGCCGCCGCGGTGGTCCCGCAGACGAGCCGCGCGGCCTGCTGCACGAGCGTCGCGTCGGACAGGGCGGCGGAGGCGGACGCGGAGGAGACCCCGGCGCTCGCCCCGTGCTGGCCGAGCCCGAACAACGTGTGCAGGACCGTCTGGCCGGCCGCGAGCAGCCCCGCGATCCCGGCCAGCGAGCGCTCCCGCCCCGCGAACGGCACCGTGACGAGGAGCACCCCCAGGAATCCCGCGCCCAGCGTCCACAGCGGGATCGTGGCGCAGGAGCCCAGCACATGCCCGACCGCGGCCAGCACGACGCAGACCGCGGCGAACACCGCGGCCCGCAGTATCCGGAGATCGCTTCCGGAGCGCACCGTGCGCGGGTGGGGGGCAGTCATGGCGGGCTCATCATCGCACTGGCCTTATGACCGCCATACGGCAGGTCCACAAGGTGCCGTACGAGCGGTTGAGGGAGGTACGGGGCATAGGCGTCATAAAACCGGAAGATCGCCTTCTGGTGTGGGCCGCCCCCACATACACCGATTCCCGCATGGGCGCATCGACCATATGGGCGGCATCACGTCAATGATGTGCTTACGGCTGGGCACTCGCGGCAATACGTAACGGTATGTCGAGCCGCGGCCAGGAGGCTGGAGCATGAGCATCTGGTGGTCACTCCATCTGCGGCGGGAAGCCGCGAGCGTGCCGCTCGCCCGGCGGTTGCTGATCGGCACCATGGAGACCGCGGGCGTCGACCCCGATGTGTCGTACGACCTCTCCGTAGCCCTCAGCGAGGCGTGCGCGAACGCCGTCGAGCACGGCGGCGACACAGCGCCCGACGGCTCCCCCCAGGCATACCGCGTCACGGCCTATCTGGACGGCGAGAAGTGCCACATCGAGGTCACCGACTCGGGACCCGGCTTCACCGCTCCGCCCCGCGCACCCCGACCGGTGTCCACCGAAGCCGAGCACGGCCGGGGACTCTGCCTCATCGCGGAACTCGCCGACCACGTCCAGATCGGCAACAAGCCTGGGCGGAGCGGGGCGGTGGTGAGCTTCGACAAGATCCTCAAGTGGAGAGAGGACGCGCCGCTGGTCGCGGTGTAGCCCCTGACCGTCGAAGTCACCGTCGAAATCACCATCGAACGCAGTGGCGTTCGCACTACGGCCCGATGCGGTTCTCGCCGCCGGTCAGCGCACGACCTCCGGTTGCCTGAGCGCACGGTTCCCCCGGGCGTCGGCGGCCCACCTCGCCGTCGGCCCCATGGCGTACGACGCGGCCAGCGTCAGGACGCCCAGCAGCAGCCAGCCCGGCGTCCCTCACCCCACCAGCAGCGAGGTCAGGACGAGCGACCCCAGGGTCCGCGCCACCGTCACGCCCGTCCCGAAGACCCCCTGGTACTCACCCACACGATCCGCGGGCGCAAGATCGAACGACAGCTGCCAGGGCCCGCGCTGTCGGTACCCCGACAGCGCGTTCCGCAACTCGATACGACCGCGCGGATCGCCGTAGTCGTACGCCAGTGAGGGCGCCGTGGCGATCGCCCGCCGCAGCGCCCGCAACCAGGCAGCGGCCGGGAACGCCCTGACGTCCGGACTGCCCGGCCGCAGATCGAAACGCGACTCACGCGCGCGTGCGGCGGCCCGCGGCGGTTCGGCATCGACGGGAGGCAGCGAGCCGACGGGTGGCGGGCAGCCGAGCGCCAGGGGCGAGCCGCCCGTCCCGAACGGCGTCGCGCAGGGCACGTTCGAGCCCCGCACGACGCCCGTCCCCCGCGTCGGCGTCCAGATGCAGGTCCACCCCGACGCCGCCAAGGGCGCGGGGAACCGCCCGACCAGCCACACACCACCCCCGGAAGACCGCGACGATGGCCGGGCACCCCTCCGGTACCCGGCCATCGATCACACGTCAGCCCTTCAGCGAGGCCATCCAGCTCTCGACCTCGTCCGACCGCCGAGGCAGCCCGGCGCTCAGGTTCCGGTTCCCGTCCTCCGTCACCAGAATGTCGTCCTCGATCCGCACACCGATGCCCCGGTACTCCTCCGGCACGGTCAGGTCGTCGGCCTGGAAGTACAACCCGGGCTCGACGGTCAGCACCATGCCCGCCTCCAGCGTGCCGTCGACGTACGACTCCACGCGCGCGGCAGCGCAGTCATGGACGTCCATGCCGAGCATGTGCCCGGTGCCGTGCAGCGTCCACCGTCGCTGGAGCCCGAGCTCCAGCACCCGCTCCACCGGCCCCTCGACGAGCCCCCACTCGACGAGCCGCTCGGTGAGCACGCGCTGCGCCGCGTCATGGAAGTCCCGGTACTTCGCGCCGGGCTTCACGGCCGCGATACCGGCCTCCTGGGCGTCGTACACGGCGTCGTAGATCTTCTTCTGGATCTCGCTGTAGCGGCCGTTGATCGGCAGCGTGCGCGTGACGTCGGCGGTGTAGTACGTGTGCGTCTCGACGCCCGCGTCGAGCAGCAGCAGGTCGCCCGACCGCACGGGCCCGTCGTTGCGCACCCAGTGCAGCGTGCAGGCGTGCGGACCGGCCGCGCAGATGGAGCCGTAGCCGACGTCGTTGCCCTCCACGCGCGCGCGGAGGAAGAACGTGCCCTCGATGTAGCGCTCGGAGGTCGCCTCGGCCTTGTCGAGGACCTTCACCACATCCTCGAAGCCCCGGACCGTGGAGTCGACGGCCTTCTGCAGCTCGCCGATCTCGAACGCGTCCTTGACCAGCCGCGCCTCGGACAGGAAGACCCGCAGCTCCTCGTCCCGCTCGGCGGTGACCTTGTCGGTCAGCGCGGCCTCGATGCCGGCGTCGTAGCCGCGGACGACCCGCACGGGGCCCGTCGCCTCGCGGAGCTTGTCGGCCAGTTCGCGCACGTCGGACGCGGGGATGCCGTACAGCTTCTCCGCCTCGGTGAGCGAGTGCCGGCGGCCGACCCACAGCTCGCCCTGGCCGGAGAGCCAGAACTCGCCGTTCTCGCGGTCGGAGCGCGGCAGGAGGTAGATCGTGGCCTGGTGGCCCTCACCCTTGGGCTCCAGGACGAGCACGCCGTCCTCGGTCTGGTTGCCGGTGAGGTAGGCGTACTCGACCGAGGCCCGGAAGGGGTACTCGGTGTCGTTCGAGCGGGTCTTCAGGTTGCCCGCGGGGATCACCAGACGCTCACCCGGGAAGCGGGCGGACAGCGCGGCACGGCGGGCGGCCGTCTCGGCGGCCTGGGGGATCGGCTCCAGGTCGCGCAGCTCGGTGTCGGCCCAGCCGGACTTCATGTTCTCGGCAAGCTCGTCGGACACGCCCGGGTACAGGCCGTTCTTGCGCTGCTTGATGGGCTCCTCTGCGCTCTCTTCCGGGCCCGCTGCGGTAGCAGCAGAATCAGACGCTGCCGGGGTGAGCTCGTCGGCCACGGTCATCCTCCTCGATATGGCACTGGACCCCCTCCATCGTACGGATGTACAGGAGAGGGCCCAGGGGAGAAGGAACCGTGGCCCGCCGCTGCTATGGCCCGGACCACACGTCTGTTATGGCCGGTGACCGGCGGACCACGGTCAGCTACTCGAAGCGCGCGGCCAGCAGGACGACGTCCTCCTCGCTGTCCGCCCGGTCCAGCCCGTTCGGCAGCACGGTGCGCAGGACGTGGTCGACGACGGCGTCCGGGTCGTGCCGGATCGCCCGGGGCACCCCGGCCGCGGCCGCGTGCAGTCGGGCGAACGCCCGGTCCGTGGGGTCGCCGGTGCGGTGCAGCAGCCCGTCGGTGTACAGCAGAACCGTCTCTCCGGCCTCCGCCGTCAGCTCGACGCTCGGCGCCTCCCAGCAGGCCAGCATCCCCAGCGGCGCGGACACGGACGTCTCCACGAACTCCGTGCGCCGCGCGCCGATCAGCAGCGGCGGGGTGTGCCCGGCGCCGGCGAGCGTGAGCTTGCGCAGGGAGGGCTCGCAGTAGGCGAACAGGGCGGTGGCGCAGCGGGCGGGCTCGGTGAGTCTGAGCAGCAGTTCCAGGTCGGACAGGACCGCGACCGGGTCCTCGCCCTCCATGACGGCGTACGCCCGTAGCGACGCCCTGAGCCGGCCCATCGCGGCGACGGCGCTGGGCCCGGAGCCGGTCACCGAGCCGACCGCCAGTCCGAGCGCGGCGTCCGGCAGCGGCAGCGCGTCGTACCAGTCGCCGCCCCCGCGCGGGCCGGTGCGGTGCCGGACGGCGAGCTGGACCCCGGCCATGCGCGGCAGGCGGGAGGGGAGCAGTTCCTCGGCCATCGTCCGCATGCACGCGCGCGTGCGCTCGACTTCGAGGAGCTTCGCCAGGTGCTCGCTCGCGTAGCGGATGTACAGACCGACGAGGTGGCGCCGGCGTTCGGCCGGTTCGGCGGGCTCGTCGTACAGCCATACGGCGGCGCCGAGGCGGTCGGCCGCCTCGGTGGACAGGGGGAGGGCGTAGCTCGCGGCGTAGCCGAGGCGTGCGGCCACCTCGCGGTGGCGGGGGTCGAGCCCGTCCTCGGCGAACAGGTCGGGCTCGGCGATCTCGCCGTCGCCGCCCGGGAGGCCGTCGAGGATCCTGCCGTACGACAGGGAGCTGCGCGGCACGGTCTCGATGTGCCCGAGGTCGGCCCGGGCGAGGCCCAGTCCGATGGTCGTGTCCGGGCCGAGGCCGTCGGCCGGTTCCAGGACGACGAGACCGCGTCGGGCGCCCACGAGGGCGGATCCGGCGCGCAGCAGCTCCTGGAGGGCTTCGGCGAGTACGTCCGTACGGGCCAGGCGCTCGGTGAGTTCGTGGAGTGTCGTGAGGTCGGAGACCCAGCCGGCGAGACGGTCCTGGAGCAGTGCTCCCGGTGCGTTCGGTGGGGGGACCGATGAGGTGGCCGAGACCGCGGGCGCGGGCGCGACAGTGTGTGCGGGCGAGGGAACCGTTGAATCGATTCCGGCCACTTTCGGAGGGTGAGGGGCGTTCATGGCGTCCGGCTTTCCGACCGGTGCGTATTGCTCAAAAGCATCGCAAACCCCCATGTCATTCTGCGCCGCTAGCAGTGTCTCCACATGTACACGCACTCGTGAGGGGATGTCCAGCATTGTCCTGCTGGGATTCCTGGTGTCCGTGGGTAACCGGAGTACTCGTCGTAGTCTTCTTGCGTAAAGGCAAAGTTGGCTTAAAACTGCTTCAGGGAACGGGGTATTGCGGTCGACTGGTTTCGCTCCACGGAGCGTCACAGCGGTCGTGATGGGTACGTACTCGGTGAAGGCCAGGGGTGGTTGACGACCATCCGGAACCTGGTGACGGACCCGGGCGTCTTAGCCACCGACGACCGTGCCCCATCCTCCCGTGGCGGAGGCGAAGCGAAATACGCGCGACGGCAAACGCCATACTTCGCCACCCCACGCCACGCCCATGCTTTTGACAGACGCGGTATGGACGAGGCTGCCGCGGAAGCAGCCAACGCTCGGCCCATAGGGGTTCCCCTTGCTCGCGGCAGGGGTGTGATGCGCCAACAGGTACGCACAGTGAAGTGATCGACACATGATGTGATGTGGACCACGGTGTTGCCAGCGGTGCAACGGAAAGGAACGAGCGCTCATGCGCGAGATCCTCGGAAGGCGACGCAGGCTCCTGCGCGGCGACGGGAAGTCTGAGTTGATCAGCGCGGCCCTCACCTACGCGACGGAATGGCGCTGGCCCGTACTCCCGGGCGTGACGACCCACCCGCAGGGGACCTCCCGCTGCGGCTGCCCCGACCCGGAGTGCACGGTGCCCGGTGCGCACCCCTTCGACCCCGGTCTCCTCGCGGCGACCACCGACGAGCGCATGGTGCGCTGGTGGTGGGCCAACCGGCCCGCGGCGCCGATCATCCTCGCCACCGGTGGCAAGGCTCCCTGCGCGGTCAGCCTCCCCGCCCTGCCGGCCGCGCACGCACTCACCGCGCTCGACCGCATGGGCATGCGCCTCGGCCCGGTCGTCGCCTCGCCCGCGCGCTGGGCGATCCTGGTCAAGCCGTACTCGATGGAACAGCTCGGCGAACTGCTGTACGCCAAGGACTTCGTCCCCGGCTCCCTCCGCTTCCACGGCGAGGGCGGCTATATCGCCCTCCCTCCGTCCGAGACGGGCCAGGGCCCCATCAGCTGGCAGCGCGCACCGCTGCCCGGTTCGGCCTCGCCTTGGGTGCCCGATGTGGAGGCCGTGGTCGACGCCGTGGTTGAAGCCCTCACTCGTACGGGTGTGAGCGCCCCCGAGTTGTAGGGGTGTCCGGCGTGCGCGGAACGGCGTACGCCCGCGTGGTCGTTATCTTCCGCTGTATGCCGCGTCACGCTGAGACACGCCGTCCAGGCTCTGGAAAAGTCCGTTTGCTCGCCCTCACCGGCGTCGTGGTGTGCGCGGTCGCGCTGCCGCTGGCCGTCGCGTCCGCGGGGCCCGTGGGCGAGGAGGAACGCGCCCAGGGCCATACGTCACGCAAGGCAGAGCGCCCTTCCGTACGTCCCTCCCCCACCGGCGACGGCAAGGCGCGCTCGACCGACTCCGCCGACCTCGGCGAATCCTCGCTGCTGCTCGACCTGGGCCTTGCCACCGCCGCTCGCTGCGGCCCCGAGCTCACCTCCCCGGAGGGCATCGAGGCGCAGACCTGCGTCCTCACCCAGGGCGCGGAGACCTGGGCGCGCACCTACTTCCGCAATGCGACCGGTGGCGCGCTGGACTCCGTGCTGAGCCTCATGGGGCCAGCGGGACGGACCTTGCAGATGCGCTGTGCCGGGAGCGCCGAGGACGAGCCAGGGACGTGCGAGACGCCCCGGCAGCGCACCCGGGGAAACCTGGACGCCTACACGGCGGTCGCGGAATTCGCCGCGCGGGCGGGCGACGGGCCGCTGCTGCTGCGCGCGGCGAGCAACTCGGCACCGGAGAAGTCCGGGGAGTCCACGGGCAGTTGACACCCGGCGCCGATCCGTAAACAACCGCGCACATGGAAAGACCCGGTTGCTGGCGACGGGGGATGCACCAGCAACCGGGCTATTGGAACGGTAACAAGAGATCGGCGGTTCGCAAATTCGATCCGGGGTTTCCAGTCACGGACTCCCTTGCTCCGCAGGGGAGTTGTGATCGGACTCACCTATCCCGCGCGGGCCGGTTCGGCTGAACGGTCGGTCAGCCGAACCCGATCTCCGCACCGTCCGTCAGCTGAGCGTGACCTGCCGGTTGGTCAGGCCGCCACGCGCGCGTCGCTCCTCCGGAGTGAGCGGAGCGTCCGTGGCCAGGGCCGCGGCGAGGCGCTCGGCGAACTCGGCCGCCGGCTTCTCCACGTCCTCCGCGCCGACGCCGCTCGGCAGGTCCCAGACCGGCACGGTGAGGCCGTGAGCACGGAAGGAGCCCACGAGCCGGGTGCCCTCGCCGAGGTTCGACTGTCCCGCCGCGTGCAGGCGCGCGAGGGCGTCCAGAAGCCGCTCCTCGGCGTGCGGCATGACCCAGCGCAGGTGGTTCTTCTCCGGCGTCTGGCACCAGTAGGCGGCGTCCACGCCGGTCAGCCGCACCGTGGGGATGGCCGCGGCGTTGGCCCGCTCCAGGGAGGCGGACACCTCCGGAGTGGCGTTCTCCGCGTCCGGGACCCAGAACTCGAAGCCCGTGTGCACAACTGGCTCGAACGCGCCTTCGGGGTCGAGCAGATCCTGCAGCCGCGGACCGTCGGCCGGGGCACGGCGGCCCTGGACCGGGGTGCCGGGCTGCGCGGCGAGGGCCTGCTGGAGGGTGTCGGCGAGGTCGCGGCTGATGTCGCCGGACGCCGTGTCGTTCTGCAGGCCGAGCAGGACCGAGCCGTCGTCGCGGCGCAGGGCCGGCCAGGCCATCGGCAGGACCGTGGCGAGCGTGACGGACGGGACGCCCTCGGGGAGGCCGCCCTTCAGGGTCAGCTCGACCGTGGCCGCGGGCACCAGTTCACGCAGGGCCACCCAGTCGCACTCGGCCGGCAGTCCCTCGAACGGGCGCTGCACCAGCTCGGTGACCGCGTGTGCGGCGGCCCGGCCGTGGCAGGCCTTGTAGCGGCGGCCGCTGCCGCAGGGGCAGGGCTCGCGCGCGCCGACCACCGGGATCTCTGCATCGCTGAGCTGCGGGCGCTTGGCCTTGGTCTGGGGTCGCTTCTTGGCCATCTGGGTGTCTCCCGGTTACGGCTCGTCTCGTACGGGCGCGAGCCTAGCCGTTCAGGTCCGGGCCGACGGGAGCCTGTGGACAACCCACGGGTCGTGCCGGAGCGGATCCGGTTCACGGGGCCACCGGAACCCGTACGGGTAACCGGTGCTCACCGGTGCGGGCAACCGGTGCTCACAGGTGCGGGCAACCGGTGCTCCCCGTGCGGGAAACAGGTGCTCTCAGTCCAGGTCGTCGAAGGCGTCCGCGAAGTCGAGGCCGGATATCGCGCCCACGGCCGGTGCCGCGACGCGCGTAGCGAAGTCGTCACGGCGGTGCCCGGCATCCGGATCATGAACGTCGTCGTGGACCACGACCCACACCGTGACCTCGCCACGGGCGTCGTCCCGGACACCCCAGTCGTCGGCGAGAGCGGTGACGATGTTCAGCCCGCGGCCGCCGTGCGCGGTGACCGAGGGCGTCGCCGGAGCAGGGCGGGTGGGTCCGCCGCCGTCCGTCACCTCCACCGTGAGCCTGCCGCTCGCGTCCACGCGCCACGCGGCCCGGACGTCGCCGTCCCCGGCGAGTGCGTCGCCCAGCGGCCGACCGTGCTTGCAAGCGTTGCTCAAGAGTTCGGAAAGAATCAGTACGGCATCGTCGATGACCGATTCCGCTACGCCGCCCCTGCGCAACTGAGTGCGCATACGGTGTCTCGCTTTCCCCACGCCCGCAGGGCCATGGGGTACGGCCATGCTCGACGACGTGGGCACCTCCTGTGCCACCACCAACGCCACCCCCGAGACCTCCTTTGCCCCACGCCACGGTGTGGATGCCCCATTGGCCTGTACCGGAAACCGGCCAATCAAGGTCCGGCGACGCATTCGTAACGATCGAATACGGACCGAACGCGCCGGAGCACTCCCTGTAATCAGGATGGCTGGAACTGGACGGTGTGGCCGAGAGTGGAGGATGGGGTCGAAGGGGCTCCAGGGTCAAGAGGTTGTGCAGGGGTTGATGAGGATTTAGGGGTTTCCCGGTGTGCGGTTTGCCTCCGGCGCGCGCGTGTCAGCGGCCGAGCTGACGCAGCACCGCGCGCGGGCGGTTGGTGATGATGGCGTCCACGCCCAGTTCGACGCAGAGATCGACGTCCGCCGGCTCGTTCACGGTCCAGACGTGCACCTGGTGACCGGCGCGCTTCAGGCGCTCCACGTACGCCGGGTGGCTGCGCACGATCCGGATAGAGGGGCCCGCGATGTGGACGCCCGCGGGAAGCCGGCCGTCCCGCAGCCTGGGCGAGACGAACTGCATCAGATAGACCGTCGGCAGCGTCGGTGAAGCGGCACGCACGCGATGCAGCGAGCGCGCCGAGAAGCTCATGACGCGCACCGGTGACGCCTCGGCGGAGGCGGGCGTGTCGAGCCCGAAACGCTTCAGCAGGAGCAGCAGCCGCTCCTCGACCTGCCCCGCCCACCGGGTCGGGTGCTTGGTCTCGATGGCCATCTCCACGCGCCGTCCGGCGTCGGCGACGAGCTCCAGCAGTCGCTCCAGGGTGAGGACGGAGGTGTCCTCGGGGTCCTCCGGCCGGAACTCCCAGTCGGGCTCCTCGGTCCGGTTCTTCCAGGAGTCGCGGTTCTTGCGGGAGCCGAAGTCCAAGGCGGCGAGTTCGGCGAGTTCCAGGGCCGAGACCGCGCCGCGGCCGTTGGACGTACGGTTGACGCGTCGGTCGTGGACGCAGACGAGGTGGCCGTCCGCAGTGAGGCGTACATCGCACTCGAGGGCGTCCGCACCGTCCTCGATCGCCTTCTTGTACGCGGCCAAGGTGTGCTCGGGAGCGTCTTCGGAGGCTCCGCGATGGGCGACGACTTGGATCTGCTGCTGCCGTACGTGGGTCACCGCGTCATGGTGCCACCGCATGGGGGTAGACGTGCGACCGGAGGAGTTGCGAGGGTGCTGGGATTGCGCCCGTTTAGTCGCACATGACCAATATAAGGATTGGCCGTGGACCCACAGCGACCGCTTATGGTCTTCTGACGGCCAGTGGGAAAAGCTGACGGCAGACACAAAATGGCATGCACAGCTGAAACGCACCGACCGCCGAACAAGAGACTGGCAAGCGTGAACGGGCGTGACCGAGTGCGACCGAAGACAACAGCCGTGGATCGAGGAGAGAAGCTGTGAGCACCGAGAACGAGGGCGCCGCGGTCCCCCCGGCCCCGCCCGCACCCCCCGTGCCGGTGGATGCTCCCGCTGCTCCGGCGTCCCAGGAGCGCCCGGCCCCCGAGGGCGACGTCGCCCCGACCACTCAGCTCCCGCCGGTGCCGAACAGCGCCCCGCCGAGCCCTCACGGCACCCCGGAGAGCCCTCACGGCACCCCGGACAGCTCGAACGGAGCCCAGCCGTACGCCGCCCAGGCGGCCTCGAACGGAAGTCAGCCGCCCGCCTCCCAGGGCTCGGCCCCGGATGCCTCCTGGCCGCCCCCGCAGCCGCCCGCCACGTCTCCCTACGCCGAGAGCGGCGCCGCGGCAGGCGGTGCCGCCGGTGCGGGTGGGGGCGCGGGCTTCGGCTGGGGCAGTGCCTACCAGCAGCCGGCGCCGAAGTCCGGCCGTGGGCGCGGGGGTCTGCTCGCCGGGGTCCTCATCGCCGCGCTGGTCGCCGGCGGCCTGGGCGGTGGACTCGGGTACACCCTGGCCAAGAACGACGCCAACACCTCCTCGACGACCGTCTCCGCCTCCGACAGCGGCGGCTCCGTCAAGCGCGACCCGGGCACCGTCGCGGGCGTGGCCGCCAAGGCGTTGCCCAGCACCGTCACCATCGAGGCCGAGAGCAGCAGTGGCGAGGGCGGCACCGGCACCGGCTTCGTCTTCGACAAAGAGGGCCACATCGTCACCAACAACCACGTGGTGGCCGACGCGGTGGACGGCGGCAAGCTCACGGCGACGTTCCCGAGCGGCAGGAAGTACGACGCCGAGGTCGTCGGTCACGCGCAGGGCTACGACGTCGCGGTCGTCAAGCTCAAGAACGCCCCGTCCGACCTCAAGCCGCTGACGCTGGGCGACTCCGACAAGGTGGCCGTCGGCGACTCGACGATCGCGATCGGCGCCCCCTTCGGTCTGTCCGACACGGTCACCACGGGCATCATCAGCGCCAAGAACCGCCCGGTGGCCTCCAGCGACGGCACCGGCAGCAACGCCTCCTACATGAGCGCTCTGCAGACCGACGCCTCGATCAACCCCGGCAACTCAGGCGGCCCCCTGCTGGACGCGCAGGGCAACGTGATCGGCATCAACTCCGCGATCCAGTCCGCCGCCAACGGCCTCGGCGGCACCAGCCAGTCCGGCTCGATCGGCCTCGGCTTCGCCATCCCGATCAACCAGGCCAAGTACGTCGCCGAGCAGCTGATCAAGACCGGTAAGCCGGTGTACGCCAAGATCGGCGCCTCCGTCTCCCTGGAGGACACCAGCGACGGCGCGAAGATCACCGAACAGGGCGCCAGCGGATCGGACGCGGTCGAGGCGGGCGGCCCCGCCGACAAGGCCGGCCTCAAGCCCGGCGACGTCATCACCAAGCTCGACGACAGGGTGATCGACTCCGGCCCGACCCTGATCGGCGAGATCTGGACCCACAAGCCCGGCGACAAGGTCACGATCACCTACGAACGGGACGGCAAGTCCCACACGATCGAACTCACCCTGGGAGCCCGCACCGGCGACAGCTGACGCCGGCCAGGGCCACGGCCACGAGCACGGCCACGGCCACGGCCACGGCCACGAGCACGGGCAAGGGCACGGGCACGGGCACGGGCGCGTACGTGCCGGCACCGACAGGAGCCGACCGTACGCGCGCGTGCCCGCTCCGTTCCGCCGGCCGACCCCACGCGCACGCGCCTGGCCCGTTTTGGCCGGCCGACCCCACGTACGCGTGCCCGCCCGATCTCCTGGCCGACGCCAGGCGCGCGTAGACGCCACGCGCGCGTAGTCGCCCGCTTTCCTGGCCGAGTGCGCGCGGAGCGGGAACCCATCTCCCTTGATCTTGCGTCGTGTTGGACAGGCGGCGCATGAGCGGCGGCCGGTCGAGCGCGGACCGTGCCCGGATGTTCGTATGGGTTATCGTGCCTTCTCGATCTCGACGGTTCGCGAACGGGAACAGAGAAGGGGACGGTTCCACGGTGTCCGATCTTGGGCGGCTGGTCGCCGGCCGGTATCTGCTGGTGGAGCGGGTGGGCAGCGGCGGCATGGGCACCGTGTGGCGGGCCGAGGACAAACGGCTCGGCCGACAGGTCGCCGTGAAGAAGCTGCGCATCCCACCCCATTTGCAGGACGATGAGGTCCAAACGCTCTACGAGCGCACCCGCCGCGAGGCCCGCAGCGCCGCCCGGATCACCCACCCCAACGTGATCGTGGTGCACGACGTCGTCGACGACGAGGGCCTGCCGTGCATCGTCATGGAGTACATACCCTCGGCGACCCTGAGCGACGTACTGAAGAGGCGCGGTGCGCTGCCCCCCGACGAGGCCGCCCGGATCGGCCGTGCCATGGCCGCCGCCCTGCGCGCCGCGCACGACGCCGGGGTCCTGCACCGGGACGTCAAACCCGCCAACGTCCTGCTCGGGGGCGACGGGCGGATCGTCCTCACCGACTTCGGGATCGCCATGGAGTCGGGAACGTCCTCGCTCACCAAGCCCGGCGAGCTGATCGGCTCCATCGGCTACCTGGCGCCCGAACGGCTCAGGGGTGCCCGTCCCGAGCCCCACCCGGCCAGTGACCTGTGGGCCCTCGGGGCGACGCTCTACCAGGCGGTCGAAGGGCGGGACCCGTTCCGCCGCGACACCGCGATCGAGACGGCGTACGCCATCGCGACGGACTCGTACGAACCCCCGCGCAATGCCGGGGAACTGGCCCCGGTGATCGAGGGACTGCTCGTCAAGGATCCCGAACAGCGCATGGACGTGCACGAGGTCGAACGCCGCCTGGGCGAGGTGACGGCCACACGAACCGCGCGCCTCGATCCACCGACCCGCCCGGACCGCTCCGACGACCTCGCGTCTCCCGAACGGAAGGGCAACGGCAACCGTCGCCGTACGGTGGCGGGGGCGGTCCTCGCGGTGACCCTCGCCGCCTGTCTGGCGAGCGGCGCGCTGTGGTGGCTCAATGGCGATGCCGACAAGGCGACCACCCACGCGTCCGGGGCCGACGCCGCCACCCCCTCCCCGAGCCCCACCCCCACGGCGCCGCCGCCGCTGCCCGCCGGGTACCACCTCGAAAAGGCGGACCGGGGCCTCTCCGTGCCCGTGCGGGACGGCTGGACCAGCAAGACGCTGCCCGGCGGCGAAGTCGTGTACATCGACCCGTCGGGCCTGGTCGGCCTCAGGGTCAACGTCGTCGAGTTCGGCGGCACCGACCCCCTGCGGCACTGGCGTGAGACGGAGGAGGACCAGACCGCCCGCGACAATCCCGGCTACGAACGGGTGAGGATGGCCGAGACGACCTTCCGCGGGCGGCCTGCCGGGTACTGGGAGTTCACCTTCGACGGCAGGGCACGGAAGTACCGGGCGGCGGAGTTGGCGTTCGCGAGCGCCGACGGCACCCAGTACGTGATCTACCTCTCCGCGCCGGACGCGCAGTGGCACGAGCACCGCCCGGCCTTCGACACCGCCGTCAACGGAGTCCGCCTGCGCGACAAGACCTGACGAGGAGGGCTCGTAGGGCTCGTCGCTGCACCGGGCATCCGGGGAAGCACCACCATGACGGCCACCATGACGGTGCGCCTCCGCCGTCGAGGCAGGGCATGCCCAGAACGCCGAACGTGAAGCTGTGGCAGTCGAGTTGACGACGGTCACGCTGGCGGTGAACGCAATCCGCAGATTGCCGGTTTCCGGCACAAAGAGGAGCGGCGCAGGCTTCGATTCAGCACCGACAGGCATCACGGCCGAGGGCAGCTAGAAGGCGCCGCCCTCTCCCCGGTAAGGCTGAGGATGGCGCCTGTTGACAGACTGCCGCTCGGCCTATTCGCCTTCGTCAGCCTCCAAGGCAAGGGTGACTACGGCATCGTGTAGGAGAGCGTGTACGGCTACTTAGCGATGCAGTACAGCAACTGCCGGATCGGCGACAAGCAGTACATGAACGTATGGGCCCCGTACCACGAGGGCCGGCACATTCACGAGTGACGCGCACACCGCGACCCAACTGGTCCTCCACCGGAGATCAGAAGGTCGCAGGGTCTGCGGTCCACACAGACCCAGTGGACCCAGAGGACCCAGTGGCCCCAGTGTGGACCACGCACTCCGCACACCGCCCGCGGCCGGTACGCTGTACCCGCTCCGCCCCCAGGTGGGTCGGGGCCGAGGTGGGTTGCCCGAGCGGCCTAAGGGAACGGTCTTGAAAACCGTCGTGGCGCGAGTCACCGTGGGTTCAAATCCCACACCCACCGCCGCAGGTCAGAGAAGTAGCAGGTCAGAGGGCGTGTCCCCGTTTCGGGGGCACGCCCTCTCTGCTCAACCTGTCTCACCCTGGATCGGGTGTGTACCGCCTCTGACCGGTGCGTGTGGGCCATACGCGGGCCATAACGTGGACCATACGTGGGCCAGGATCAGCGCTCGTCCTCGGCCTGGATGCCTTGCTCGATGAGGCTGTGGCCCGCCCGATGGGCGACCTCCATCGAGTCCACGCCCGACTTGATCCACACCGAGATGCCGGCTCTCCTCGACCAGCCAGCCCCGTTCCACCAGCCGTTCCAGCCGGGCCCCTGCTCCCTCGACGCGGGAGGCAAAGGGGCTGTCCCAGCCCGGCACCACCGCCGCCCGCCGGGCACCCAGCCTGTCTTCTCCCGCCTCCAGGACGGCGGCCATCGACGCCCGGTAGTCCACCGACAGGTCCTCGACACCGTCCGCGTTCTCACGGTGCGGCATCGAGCGTCGCGGTCCGACCGGTTTCCTCCGCGACGACCCACGGCTAGCACGGCGGGGCTTCCTCCTTCGAGCATGACCTGCGCAAATGCCCGGGACGACCTCGAGGGTCTCTTCACCGGGTGCACATGAGGAATGAGCGCAGTTCGGTGGCGTTTGGCGTGGAGATCAGGAAAGCTCGCGCGCATGGTCTCGGTATTGCAGAACGTGGCGATTGACTGTGCGGATGCCTACGAGCTTGCTCGGTTCTGGAGCAGGGTGACTGGCCGTCCGCTGTATCCGGAGGACGGACCGGGCGCCCCGGAGACTCAGGTGCTGCTGGCGGAGGGCCCGGTGCTGCACTTCAACCAGGTGCCCGAGGCTAAGGCGATCAAGAACCGGATCCATCTGTGTTTGCGCCCTGAGACATCGCGCGATCAGGAGGTGGACCGACTGCTGGGTCTCGGTGCCACCTTTGTTGCCGATCACCGGAATCCCGATGGTTCGGGCTGGGTGATCCTCGCTGATCCCGAAGGTAACGAATTCTGCGTGCTGCGCAGTGAGTCCGACCGAGCCGCCATGAATACCTGACGCTCACGCGCCGTCCTGGCCGGTTCCGGTTCCGTATGGCAGCTGTCCATAGCCACTCGTTGAGGCCCACGACGAGAACAGTCGCTTCGTGGCAGGCGGCGAGCTTGTCTTACCGGGTGACCACCGCCCGGTGCCTCCTGAGGCGATTTCCGAACGACACTATCCGGGCTCTGCGCTGCGTAGCTGAATCGGTTCGTGCGCCTGACCAGGAAGGGCCTCCGCAGGGCTCAGGACTTCTTCGCGGTGGTCCGTTTCGCGGCTCTGCCCCCGCTGGCGCGGGTCCGTCCGGCAGCGGGGGCAGAGCCGCCCTTCCGTCCGCCCCCGGCCTTCGCTGCGTCTGTTTCCGCCTCCACAGAAGGCGCTGCCCGGGTAGCCGGTCCGGTCGGCCACTTGAGCTCGATCTCCAGCTCGATCTCCCCGTCGCTGACCTCGACCTCGATCTCGCTGCGCAGCTCCCCGGGGATCCGCAGGCTCAGCTTCCAAGGGTCGAGTTCCAGTTCGGCTTCCCCACCTTGCCTCAGCGCGGCCGCCAGCGCCTCGAGCTGTTCAGCGGCCTCCAGGCGGGACAGCGAGCGCTCCTGTTCAAGCTTGAGGTCCGTCATGGCGTTCTCCGATGCGGCACAAACAGCAGATAACGCCCATTTTCTCGCCATGTGTCACGTCGGACATCTTGCGGAGAAGCGCTGAGAGGCGCAGAGAAGCGCTGAGAGGCGACTGAGAAACTCAGTGACCCGGCTGCCGGTCCCGCAACAGCCGCAACTGCCCGATCTCCGCGACGTTCTTCATCAGCTCCGCGTTCACCCAGCCGATCATGTGGGCGACGGTGTACTGAGGGTCGTTCGGCCAGGGAAACCGTGCCGGGGCGTCCAGCTCCCTGTCGTCGAGCCGCTCCAGCGCCGCGAGCCAGTCCGCGCGCAGATCGCGAAGCCAGGCGACGGTCGCATCGCCCTCGCCCGGCCAGGTGATGGCGGTACGTTCCCGGGGCGTACGGCCCCACAGATGGTCGGCGGCCACGCTCCACCACCAGCCGATGTGCCAGCTCACCCAGGCGATCGTCGGCACAGGGACGGGGTCGGGCTCGGTCTCCGCCCAGTCCGGCACCCAGCTGCCGTCAGCCGCCTGACGCACCGTCCAGCAGTGCGGACCCGGTTCCCACAGGAAGTCCTCGGGCCGTAGCCGGTCGAGGTGGTACTCGAACAACGACCATGTCAGGTCGAACTGCCAGCGCATCAGCTCACGTCGGGAAACACTCATCGGCCGACCCTGGCATACGGGTTCGCCTCCGGAGCAACCGATTTCCCGGTGATACGGCTTGTCAGCAACTGGCCCGGGACTGCGAGCTGTAGGGGGCCGGGGGCTCAGGGGGTGCCTGAGAACTTCAGGGGCGCGGGCGGTGCGACCCGTTAGGCAGCCGCACCGCCGGAAGTCGTGTCGCAGGGGGAATCACTGTCGCAGAGGGGGGCCTGTCGCACCGGGTCCTCTACCGCTCCGCCCTCACGATCATCTGGTTCCAGCCCACCCCGCATGTGCCGTCCGGCTGTGACGCGGAGGAGGCGTTGCGGGAGGTGCCGTGGGAGTCGAGGGCCGTGGAGTGGAAGGCGCCGACGCAGGCCACCGCCGGCAGCACCTCGACCGGGCCGAAGGCGCCGGCGTACTGGTCGGGATACTCGCGCGGCGGCGGGACGAGGTGTACCGGAGCGGAGGGGTGGGCGCGCTCCGCGGTGCGGACGAGGCCTTTGATCGTCATGTCGTTGATCGGCTTGCACGGGTAGCCCTCCAGCATTCCGCCGTACGTCGAGCAGAGCCGCAGCTCGGACAGGTCGAGCGAGCGGCCGGAGGTGAGGACGACGCGGGTCAGCGACATGGTCGGCACTCTAGGGCGGTGGTGCATCGAGCTCCCGTGAATTTCAAGGTCCGCGATCCAAGGCCACGACCGTCCGAGGACGACGACCCGTCCGAGTCACGCGATTCGAGGCCCACACGCCCCGTCCGTCCCGCGACCCGAGGCCACACGCCCCGCCCGTGTCCCGCGACCCGAGGCCCACACGTCCCGTCCGTGTCCCGCGATCCAAGGTCCACAACCGCCCATGGCTCACGATCCAAGGCCCGCGATCCGAGGCCCGCGCCCCAACCAAGGCCCGCGCCCCAACCAAGGCCCGCGCCTACCAGGTCGGCGACCTCAAGACATGCGGCGTGGTCAGGGCCCGTCAGGACGGGTTCCCCGTCATCCGTGCCGCCGACGCGATCGTCGCGCGGGCCTCGCGTTCGGTCAGGCCGGTGTTGAGGGCCGCCTCGACGAGCGGAGCGACCAGGGCGGGGCCGATGCCGTCCTCGTAGGCGCGGCAGGCCGCCCAGAACAGTCGGGTGTTGCGCTGGCCCTCGTGCGCGGCGAGCACGAACTGGACGAGTCCTTGCCCGTGGCCGCCGGTCGACGGGGGCGTGGGGTGGTGTGTGCGAGGCGGGGGAAGCAGAAGGCGCAGAAGGGCGCGCGGGCAGGGCGCGGGGGCGATGTGGGAGGTGCCGGGAGCGGTGCTGTAGACGCCGTGGTCGGTGCGTGAACCGGGGCCGACGAGGTAGCCGCCGGCGCCCCGGATGTCGATGCCGGGCGCGAGGCGGCCCGCCGAGTTGGGGACGACGACGTCGGGTGGGCCGGTCAGCCAGAGGTGGCGGCCGCCGCTGGGGGTGAGGACGACCACCGTGGGCGGAATCGTGAACAGGTGGCGCAGTGCGAGCTCACGCAGGGCGGCCGAGGAGTCCGTACCGGATTTGGTGTCCAGGTCGATGCCGATCAGGTGGTGTGGGGGCAGGCCGCACGCGATGCCGTAGCCCGTCGCCCAGGGCGCGGCCGCGAACAGTTCGCGTATGCGGGCGGGGTCGGTGGAGGCGTCGTAGACCCCATGTCCGAAACGGCCGCACTCGCCATGGCAGGGCACGGGCGCGGGGTCGTCGCGGTGTGGGGAGCGCAGGGCCGGGAGCTTCGTCCGGGACAGGGGGATGACGGCCAGTCCGCGTTCGGCGGCTGACAGGGCGTGTGCGAGGGCCAGCGTCGTGGCCTGCCGGTCGGTGGTGGCCATGGCTCCATTTTCGTACGTGCGTTCGAAAAAGGAAAGGGGATAGGTGGGGGTCGCTCGGCGACTCGCCGGTCGGCGGAGGTTGGCCGGATATGTGCAGGAACGCTTCGTCCCTTGTGGTGCTTGGGTTCCCGCTTACCTGTTACGGCACGTACTGCCCTGACCTGGGAGTCGGAAGTGGCGAAAGGGGTTTATCGACTTGTCATCACGCTTCAGGGCGAATAGGGGCTTCCGGGGTGGTTCGCCGGGGATTCGGTGGGCAACTCTGATCTCGCGACGTCGTGCAGGGCTCCGGGGCGGTCGGCCAACTTCCTTGGAGCGAGCAGTACTTCATGCACCACCTGAGCGTCCGGCGGGGAGCCTGGGCGCACCTGTTCTGGAGGAACAACATGGCAAGCATCCGTACCGCCCGCGTCATCGCGGCCGTCTCCGCCCTTCCGCTCGCCGCCGCCCTCTTCGCCGGCGTCGCAGCGGCGGACAACGGCGCCTTCGCGGACGACGGATCCAGCGCGGCCGTCACGAACGCCGCTCAGGGCCTCATCGGCAGCGGGGTCGGCGGCGACAACTACGGCAACTCGTCCACCACCCAGCAGCAGGCGACCGGCTCCGGCGCCTCGAATCAGAGCAACTCCGCCCAGGTGAACGGCTCCGCGTTCACGGCCATCAACCAGGGCAACGACAACGCGGCGGTCAACTTCACGCCGCTCTGGTGGTGAGCTGAGGGGGTCGGTGCCCCGTGCTCAGGCACCGGCCCCCTCGAACCGTGTGGGTGTGCTGTGGGGTGTAACACGTCTGTGCGGCGGTACTTCGGTGCCGCCGCGCAGGCGTTTTCGACGTTGTCCGTCGGCACTCGTCGGCACTCGTCGGCACTCGTCGGCACTCGTCAGCACCCCTCGGCATCCGTCGATGCCCCTCGGTGCTTTCGGCGGCCTTGACAGTGGATCGCATCTGACGGACAGTCAGAAATCTTCGTGGGGCCTCGCTCGCTCCGTGGATGTTCCCGGAAAGTCGTGGGAACCGGATCGGCGGTCGCGGTGTACCAGAAGTGTCAGTGCGATGCGCTGTGGGGCTACGAGGTAGATGGGACGAGGGGGCGACGGTGAGTTACGAGCCGGTGATGAGCCATGAGGTGGAGGCGGGCGACGAGTTCGGCGAGCGCCTGAAGGCTTACGAGGGGCGGTCGGCCGCCGTGGCCCGACCGGGCAAGGACCCCGTCAACGCGCCCATGATCCGGCACTGGTGCGAGGCGATGGGCGACACCAACCCGGCGTACGAGGGGCCGGACGCCATCGCACCGCCCACCATGCTCCAGGCATGGACCATGGCCGGCCTCTCCGGCCATACGGGACGGGCGCACGCGTACGAGGAGCTGCTCACCCTGCTCGACGAGGCGGGCTTCACCTCGGTGGTCGCCACGGATTGCGAGCAGGAGTATCTCCGGCCCCTGCGGCCCGGGGACGAGATCACCTTCGACTCGGTGATCGAGACGGTGTCGGAGAAGAAGACGACCAAGCTCGGCACGGGGTACTTCGTCACGACCCGCATGGATGTCCGCGTCGGCGCTGACCTGGCCGGCACCCACCGCTTCCGCATCCTCAAGTACGCGCCCCTACGGCAGACCGATCAGTCGGGCCGGCGCCCACGGAAGAAGCCTGCTCGCCCCCGCCCCGTCGTCAACCGTGACAACGCCGGTTTCTGGGAGGGCGTCCAGCGGCACAGCCTGCTCATCCAGCGCTGCACCGGCTGCGGCACCCTGCGCCACCCCTGGCTGCCCGGCTGCAACGCCTGCGGCGGCCTGGACTGGGACACGGTCGAGGCGAGCGGCGAGGGAGCGGTCTACTCGTACGTCGTGATGCACCATCCGCCCTTCCCGGCCTTCGACCCGCCATACGCGGTCGGGCTGATAGAGCTGGCGGAGGGCGTGCGGATGATCAGCAACGTGGTGGGCGTGCCGTACGACAAGGTGCGGATCGGCATGCCGGTGCGCCTCGAATTCCAGGCGCACGACGACGAGTTGGTGCTGCCGGTCTCCCGCGCGCGGGAGGAGGTCGCGTGAACGCCGGTGACGAACTGCCCCCGTTGGAGATCCCGATCACCCGCACGCTGATCGTCGCGGGGGCCATGGCCTCGCGCGACTACCAGGACGTGCACCACGACGCGGAGTTGGCCCGCCAGAAGGGCTCCCCCGACATCTTCATGAACATCCTGACGACGAACGGCCTGGTCGGCCGCTATATCACCGACCACTTCGGACCGACGGCCGTACTGCGCAGAGTGGCCGTACGACTCGGGGCGCCCAACTATCCGGGGGACACGATGGTGTTGACGGGCAGGGTCGAGAAGGTCGACGGCGACACGGCGACGGTAAGGGTGGTCGGCGCGAACAGCATCGGCAGACACGTGACGGGCACGGTGACGGTGACCGTGCCGCCGGGTGTGACCGTGACCGTGCCGCCGGGTGTGGCGGCCACCGAGCCGAAAGCGGGGGCCAAGGCCGCCGTGCCGGGAGGGGGCACGGCTACTGAACCGGCGAGGGCTTCAGCCGCGGAACCGGCGAGGGCTTCAGCCATGGAACCGGCGAGGGCCTCGGCCAAGGAACCGGCAGGGGCGACGGCCGCTGAACCGTGCGGGACCACGGTCCCCCCGCTGCCCGGTACCTCGGCCCGTGTGCCGATGTCCTGCTCGCCGGCCCGTGTGCCGGGGTCCGCCTCGCCGGCCCGTGTGCCGACGTCCCGGCCCCCGGCCCATGTGCCGCCCGGCACCCCAGCCCCTGTCCCCTCCCCCTCCCCCTCCCCGTCCCCGGCCACAGCCACGGTGCCGTCGGCAGGTCCGGTATGAGTGTCCGGGGGCGGGACGCCCTTGCCGGGCGGGCGGCGATCGTCGGTATCGGGGCCACCGAGTTCTCCAAGGACTCGGGGCGCAGCGAGCTCCGGCTGGCCGTGGAGGCGGTACGGGCGGCGCTCGATGACGCGGGGCTGACGCCGGGGGACGTGGACGGGCTGGTGACCTTCACGATGGACACCAGCCCGGAGATCACCGTGGCCCAGGCGTGCGGCATGGGTGAGCTGTCCTTCTTCTCCCGTGTCCACTACGGCGGCGGCGCGGCCTGTGCGACCGTCCAGCAGGCGGCGCTGGCCGTGGCGACGGGGGTAGCGGAGGTGGTGGTCTGCTACCGGGCGTTCAACGAGCGGTCGGGGCGGCGCTTCGGCTCGGGGGTGCAGCACCGGGAGCCGTCGGCGGAGGGCGTGGCGCTCGGGTGGTCGCTGCCGTTCGGATTGCTCACGCCGGCCTCCTGGGTGGCGATGGCGGCCCAGCGCTATCTCCACACCTACGGGCTGACGCCGGAGGTCTTCGGGCAGGTGGCGGTCATGGACCGCAAGTACGCGGCGACCAACCCGGCCGCGTACTTCCACGGCAGACCCATCACCCTCGCCGACCACGCGGCCTCGCGCTGGATCGTCGAGCCGCTGCGGCTGCTGGACTGCTGCCAGGAGACGGACGGCGGCCAGGCGCTGGTCATCACATCCGTCGACCGGGCCCGTGACCTGCCCCACCCGCCCGCCGTCATAGCGGCGGCGGCCCAGGGCGCCGGCCGAGGGCAGGAGCAGATGACGAGCTTCTACCGGGGCGACCTCACCGGCCTGCCGGAGATGGCCGTGGTGGCGCGGCAGTTGTGGCGGACGGCGGGGCTGGGGCCGGGGGAGATCGATGTGGGGATCCTGTACGACCACTTCACGCCGTTCGTGCTGATGCAGCTGGAGGAGTTCGGGTTCTGCGGAAAGGGGGAGGCCGGGGACTTCGTGGCCGAGGAGCGGTTGCCGATCAACACGCACGGGGGGCAACTGGGGGAGGCGTATCTGCACGGGATGAACGGAATCGCGGAGGGAGTGAGACAGGTGCGGGGTACGTCCGTGAACCAGATATCGGGGGCGCGGCGGGTGCTGGTGACGGCGGGCACAGGCGTGCCGACGTCGGGTTTGGTCCTTGCAGGCGACGGCTGACCCCCAGGGGTGATCCCGCAGTACGGGTCCCTCGCTCGTCCACCTTCAGGAGGTGGAGTCAACCCCAGCCCTACAACCTGAGGCGGACGTCGCTTCGGCACCTGCGGCCGATCCGCCGGAGTAGGCACCGCTCATAGCGTGGAGCCATGACCACACCCGTCTGCACCAGCGCTTCCGACGCCGCTACATCAGCGAGGCAGACCTTCCCGCACGCGACGTACCCCTCCTTCACGTCGTACGTGCGGGCCCGCCAGCCGGTGCTGCTGCGTACCGCCCGGTCGCTGACCGCGAACCCGAGTGACGCGGAGGACCTGCTGCAGACCGCGCTCACCAAGACTTACGTCGCCTGGGAGCGTATCCAGGACCATCGGGCGCTCGACGGCTATGTACGCAGGGCACTGCTGAACACGCGGACGTCGCAGTGGCGCAAGCGCAAGGTCGACGAGTTCACCTGCGACGAACTGCCCGAGCCCGAGCCCCTGCCCGGCCACGACGACGACCCGGCGGAGCGGCAGGCACTGCACGACGCGATGTGGCGCGCGATCATGCGGCTGCCGGCGCGGCAGCGGGCGATGGTCGTCCTGCGGTACTACGAGGATCTCAGCGAGGTCCAGACGGCCGAGGTTCTCGGGGTGTCCGTCGGCACGGTGAAGTCGGCCGTGTCACGAGCCCTCGGGAAGCTGCGTGAGGACCCTGAGCTGGAGCTGGTCCGTTAGCGGGGAGGCACGGCTCCGTTACCGGCACAGCCGCATGAACGCAACGTGACATGATCGATCGGCCGGCCCTAGTGACATACCGCGCGGTATGCGCGCAGAATCTCCGCAACCCTTACCACCGCGTAGGCAATGTCGCCCCGGGAGGACGCCGTGCTGAGCACCATGCAGGACGTACCGCTGCTGATCTCCAGGATCCTGACCCATGGGTCGACGATCCACGGCACATCGCAGGTCACCACCTGGACCGGTGAGGCAGAGCCGCACCGCCGTTCCTTCGCCGAGGTCGGTGCACGTGCGGCACAGCTGGCGCACGCTCTGCGCGAGGACCTGGGCGTGACCGGCGACGAGCGGGTCGCGACGCTGATGTGGAACAACGCCGAGCACGTGGAGGCGTACTTCGCGATCCCCTCCATGGGCGCGATCCTGCACACCCTCAACCTTCGCCTCCCGGCCGAGCAGCTCGCCTGGATCGTCAACCACGCGGCGGACCGGGTCGTCATCGCCAACGGCTCTCTCCTCCCCCTGCTCGCCCCGCTGCTGCCGCACCTCAAGACCGTGGAGCACGTGGTGGTGTCGGGGCCGGGTGACCGTTCCCTCCTCGTGGACGCCTCCGCCCAGGTGCACGAGTACGAGGACCTGATCGCCGGCAAGCCGACGACGTACGACTGGCCGGAGCTGGACGAGCGGCAGGCCGCCTCGATGTGCTACACCTCCGGCACCACGGGCGACCCGAAGGGTGTCGTCTACTCGCACCGTTCGGTCTATCTGCACTCCATGCAGGTCAACATGGCCCAGTCGATGGGTCTGACCGACCAGGACACGTCGCTGATCGTGGTCCCCCAGTTCCACGTCAACGCCTGGGGCCTGCCGCACGCCACCTTCATGACCGGCGTCAACATGCTGATGCCGGACCGCTTCCTCCAGCCCGCGCCCCTCGCCGAGATGATCGAGGGCGAGAAGCCGACGCACGCGGCCGCCGTGCCCACCATCTGGCAGGGCCTGCTCGCCGAACTCACCGCCAAGCCCAGGGACGTCTCCACCCTCGGTCAGGTGACGATCGGCGGTTCGGCCTGCCCGCCCTCGCTCATGGAGGCGTTCGACAAGCTCGGGATGCGGGTCTGCCACGCCTGGGGCATGACGGAGACCTCCCCGCTCGGCACGGTCGCGCGCCCGCCGGCCCACGCGGTCGGTACGGAGGAGGAGCTCGGGTACCGGCTCACCCAGGGCCGTTTCCCGACGAGCGTCGAGGCCCGCCTCACCGGCCCCGGCGGCGAACGCATCCCCTGGGACGGCGAGTCGGCCGGCGAGCTGGAGGTGCGCGGCCCCTGGATCGCGGGCGCGTACTACAACGGCCCCGACGGCGAGCCCCTGCGCCCGGCCGACAAGTTCAGTGAGGACGGCTGGCTGAAGACCGGCGACGTCGGCACCATCTCCCCCGACGGCTTCCTCACCCTCACCGACCGCGCCAAGGACGTCATCAAGTCCGGCGGCGAGTGGATCTCCTCGGTCGAGCTGGAGAACGCCCTGATGTCGCACCCGGATGTCGCCGAGGCCGCGGTCGTCGCCGTCCCCGACGACAAGTGGGGCGAGCGCCCGCTGGCCACGGTCGTCCTCAAGGAGGGCGCCACCGCCGACTTCGAGACCCTGCGCGCCTTCCTCGCCGACGAGGGCAAGATCGCCAAGTGGCAGCTCCCGGAGCGCTGGACGGTCATCGCGGCGGTGCCGAAGACGAGCGTCGGCAAGTTCGACAAGAAGGTGCTGCGCAGGCAGTACGCCGAGGGCGACCTGGACGTCACCCAGCTCTGACACGCGTACGGGGCCGGGACGGGGAGGACTCGTCCTGGCCGCCGCGTACTTCATCGCCGTCCGGCACCTACGCCGACGGCCTGCTTGGTAGTGGTCCGGTACCCCGCGCCGACCGCTTGCCTCTCAGCCGGTCCGGTACCTGTGCCGACGGCTTGTCTCTCAGCCGGTCCGGCACCCGCGCCGACCGCCTGCTTCATAGCGGGTCAGCGCCGTCACCAGCCGTCGGCTTCATCGCCGTACGGCACCAGTCAGCCCCCACCCCGACACCAGCCAGACGCCGGCCACCGCGCAGACCCCGCTCCACCCCCAGTGCCCGAAGGCGAAGCCCGCCAGGGCCGAGGCGGTGGCGCCGCCCGCGAAACCGGCGACGACATAGGCACTGTTGGCGGTCGCGGGGGAGGTCGTGGTCGTCAGGGCCAGGGTCTGGTTGGCGACGTGGGAGGCGACCAGGGCGGTGTGGATGGCGACGGCGGCCACGAACAGCGCGGTCATCACCCGCCCGCCGAGCCAGAACAGCGGCACGGACACGGCGGCGAGCAGATACGCCGACCGTACGACCCGAGCGGCGCCGAAGCGGTCGACGAGGCCGCCCGCGAGCGGGGCCACGATGCTCGCGGCCAGTCCGAAGAGGCCGAAGAGTCCGGCGGTCGCGGTCGAAAGGGCGTACGGCTCCGCCGTCAGCAGCAGGGTCAGCGTGGTCCACAGGGCGCTCCAGGCGCCGTACATGCCGGCCTGCCGTACGCATGCCCGCCACAGGTCGGGGGAGCGGCGCACCAGACCCGGCATCGCGGTGAGGCCGGAGAAGAGGCCGCCGGGGCCGTCGGCGCGACGAGGGCGCTCGGCCGGCAGGACGGCGGCGGTCAGCAGGCCGAGCACGGCGGTGAGCACGGCCGCCCCGACGAAAACCCAGCGCCAGCCGAAGGCCTGACCGGCGAGGCCGCCGAGGACGCGGGCGGCGACGATACCGGTGAAGAGTCCGGCGATGACGGCCGCGACATGGCGGGCGCGGCGGTCGGCGGGGGCGCGTTCCGCGACGAGCGGGACGAGAAGCTGCGGGACGACGGTCGCGGCGGAGGCGACGAGGACCGCGGCCGCGAGCGCGGTGGTCCCAGATGCCGCGGCACCCACGGCCAAGGCAACCGTCGTGGTCAGCGACAGCACGGCGACCAGCGGCCGCCGGCTGACCCGGTCGCCGAGCGGGGCGAAGAAAAGCAGACCGGCGGCGTAGCCGAACTGGGCGACCGCGGCGATCCCCGCCACGGCCGACGGGGTGGTGCCGAAGTCCTGGGCGATGACGGACAGCAGCGGGGCCGCGAGGTAGATGTTGGCGGCCGTGACGGCGGAGCAGAGGGCGATGAGAGGGAGAAAGAAGCGGGACACGGCGGCCGTGCCCGTCGGCTGACGGGCGGGCCTGACCTGCCGTGTGGTGTTCGTTGACGACATGAGCGCGGTGACTCCTTCGAGAGCGCGGTGACTCCTTCGAGTCCTTCCAGTTCTTCGAGTCCGCTCTAGTAACTAACTGGTTGGTTGGATGCCTGCCGGACAGTCTGCGCCGGACATCCCTTCGCGTCAACCAAACAGTTGGTTACTTGCCCGCTACCCTGAACCCATGGGAGTAAGGGACCCCGAGGCCACCAAGGCCCGGATCTTCGACGCGGCCGTCGCCGAGTTCGCCCGGTACGGCATCGCGGGCGCCCGCGTCGACCGCATCGCGGCCGAGGCGAAGGCCAACAAGCAGCTCATCTACGCCTACTTCGGCAACAAGGCGGAGCTGTTCTCCAAGGTCCTGGGCCGGTGCATGGTCGACCTCGCGGCGGCCGTACCCGTCGACACGGACGACATCGAGGGCTGGCTGGACCGGCTGATGGACTACCACGCCGCCCACCCCGAGCTGCTGCGCCTCCTCTACTGGGAGGGCATCCAGTACGGTGCCGCCGAACTGCCCGACGAGGCCGAGCGCCAGGACCACTACGCCCACAAGGTCGCCGCGGTCCGGGACGGCCAGGAGCGCGGCGTCGTCACCGACGCGATCCCGGCCCAGGACCTGCTGTTCCTGCTGGTCGCGATGGCCAACTGGGCCACCGTCGTGCCGCAGATGAGCCGCATCCTGGTGGGCGGCGCGGACAGCGACCGCGAACGCCTGCGCGCCTCGGTCAAGGAGGCGGCGCGCAGGCTCATCGCGCGCTGACGTACGGCAGCCGACCAGCCGACCAGCCGACCAGTCGGTCAGTCGGTCAGTTGGTCCCGATCCGAGACAGCAGGTCCACGATCCGCGCCTGCACCTCGCCGCTGGTGGACCGCTCGGCGAGGAACAGCACCGTCTCACCGGACGCCAGCCGCGGCAGGTCGGCCTGGTCGACCGCGGCCGTGTAGACGACGAGCGGGGTGCGGTTGAGCTGTCCGTTCGCACGCAGCCAGTCCACGATCCCGGCCCGGCGCCGGTGCACCTGCATCAGGTCCATCACGACCAGGTTCGGCCGGAAATCGCCGGCCAGCGTCACCGCGTCGGCGTCACTCGCGGCCCGCGCCACCTGCATCCCGCGTCGCTCCAGCGTCGCGGTCAGCGCCAGCGCGATCTCCGCGTGCTCCTCGATGAGCAGCACGCGCGGCGGGTGCTGCTCGCTGTCGCGCGGGGCGAGCGCCTTCAGCAGTACGGCCGGATCGGCGCCGTACGCCGCCTCCCGCGAGGCCTGTCCGAGCCCCGCCGTCACCATCACCGGCACCTCGGCGGCCACCGCCGCCTGCCGCAGCGACTGCAGCGCGGTCCGCGTGATCGGCCCGGTCAGCGGGTCGACGAACAGCGCGGCCGGGAACGCCGCGATCTGCGCGTCGACCTCCTCGCGCGAGTGCACGATGACGGGCCGGTAGCCGCGGTCGCTGAGCGCCTGCTGGGTCGTCACATCCGGCGCCGGCCACACCAGCAGCCGCCGCGGGTTGTCGAGCGGCTCGGGCGGCAGTTCGTCGTCCATCGGCTGCGGACGCGGCGTGTCGGCGACCTCGACGGCCCCGCCCGGCCCGTCCAGCGGTTCGGGTCCCTCGGCGGCGTTCTCGTCCGGGGCGCCTATGGCGTACGACCGTCCGGCGCCCTCGGTCATCGGCGACAGCCGCGACTGCCCGGCCAGCGAGGTGTGGGGCTGCCCGCCGAGCGACGGCTGCGGCGACGGGGAGGGAGTCGGCTGCGCGGCAACCGGCTGCGCGGACACCGGCTGCTCGGCCGACGGATGCGGTCGCGCCGCCTGCTCCGCCGCGGCGCCCGCCCGTGTGGCGGGGTCGGGCGGCGTACCCAGCTTGCGGCGCCGTCCGCCGCCACCGGTCTGATGCGGGGGCGGCGTGGCCGACGGCTGCGAAGCCTGTGAGGGCTGCGGCGGCTGTGAGGGCTGCGGCGACTGCGACGGTGCAGGTTGCGTGGACTGTGTGGACTGTGTGGACTGCGTGGGCTGCTGCACCTGCGCCGCCTGCCGCGTGAACGGCACCCCCTGCCCCAACGTCCGCACACTGATCGCCCGACCCTGAGTCGAGTTCGGGTCGACGGGTGCGGTGGGAGCGGTGGGAGCGGGGACCCCGGGCGCGACGGGACCCGTGGCTGCGGCTGCGGCTGCGGTTTCGGCTTCGGCGGGCAGGGGCTGGGCCGCACGCTGCGGCTGGGCGGCCGCGCCCTGCGCTGCCGCCTCGGCGGGCAGCGGGGTGCCCGGAGCCGGGGTGCCGGACGCGGGCTGCGCCGCATGCGGGGACTGCGCCTGCTGGGAGGCGCCGGAGGTGTCGTCGGCAGCGGGCCACGCCTGCGGGGCGGGGACGCCCTGGGCCGGAGTGCCTTGCGCGGGGACGCCCTGACCGGGGGTCGCCTCGGCGGGCAGGGGCCCGCCCGGAACAGCCTGCGCCGGAACCGCCGGACCCGCCTGCCCGGGCCCGGCCACCGGAACGCCCTGCCCGACGGTGCCCTGCGCGGGCACACCCTGACCGGCGGCGGGCTGCGCGGGCATGTCCTGCCCCTGCGCGCCCGGTGCCGGAACCCCCTGCTCAGGAGTCCCGGCCGCTACCGCCGGCTGGGCCACGGCCCGTCGGCGACGCCCGGTCGGGGCGCTGGTCGGATGCGGCTGCGGCGGCGTGTGGTCCTCGGCCTGATCGTGCGGCACGGCATCGTGCCGACCCTCGTCGACGAGTACGTCACCGGGGGAGCCCTGCCCAGGAACCTGGAGCTGCCCCGCGGCCTGAGCCGGAGCCTGCCCCGCGCCCTGAGCCGGCACGTGAGCCACGCCCTGCCCCGGAACAGGCCCGGGAACGGGCCCCGGAACAGGCCCTGGAACCGGCCCCGGAACAGGCCCTGGAACCGGCCCGGGAGCAGGAATCGGAGTCTGAGCAGGAACCGGCCCCGGAGCCTGCCCCGGATGCGCAGCAGCGGGGGCGACAGGCGCGGCCGGAGTCATGGCCGCAGCGGAAGCCGCAGCCGCAGCCGCAGTCGCCGCTGCAGCCGGAGCCGGGGCCGTCCCGGCGCCACCCTGCCCCTCCGCCTCGCCGACGCCGGCCCGGTCCGCCTCGGCGGGCGGCAGCGCGAAGACCTTACGGGGCCCCGCGTCCTGGGCCTGCGCGGCGCTGCGCTCGGCCGCCGCCGCCAGGGCACGCCGGCGCCGCCCGGTCGGCTGCGGGTCACCGGTCGGATCACCGGCCGGATTGCCGGCCGGATTGCCGGTCGGATCACCGGTGGGCTGACCGCCCTCGGCCGAGCCGGCCGTACCGGCTCCGGAAGCCGACTGAGCGCCGTCACCGGCCGCGGGCAGCGCGGGCGGCAGAGCGTGCTGCTCCCCGCCGTCACGCCGGGCGCGTCGTCCGGTGGGCGCGGGCACTCCCTGCGGCGGTACGGTCCCGCCCAGCCCGTTGCCGACGGCCGCGGCGCCCGCGGCATGCTCGGCGGCGGTGACCACGGCGCCCTCGGCGACACCGTCCGCGGTGCCCTCGGCCGGTCGCCCGCGCCGCCGTCCGGTGCCGCCGGACACCTCGCCACCGCCGTCGCCCGCACCCTGGGGGAGCGCCGGCGCGGCCGCGCGCCTGCGCCGACGCCCGGTGGGCACCACGCCCTCGGCGTCTCCGGTCGCGGAGCCGCCCTCGGCGTCGGCGCCGGGCGTGTCGCTCTCCAGGAAGGCGTCGACGGACGACCGCCGGGCCCGCCGCCGCCCGCCACCGGCACCCTGCTCGGCACCCACCGCGCCCTCGGCCCCGACGGCGGCACCCTCGGCCCCGTCGCCGGCCTCGGCCGCGGCGGCCTCGTCAGGGGCGGCGGCGGGAACGGACCCGGCCCCACCCCCGATGGGCACTTCGAGGACGTACGCGCTGCCGCTCATCCCGGGCACCTCGTGCGTCTGGAGCACCCCGCCATGGGCCCGCACGATCCCGCGCACGATCGGCTCGTGCACCGGGTCTCCCCCGGTGTACGGCCCGCGCACCTCGATGCGTACGACCTCACCGCGCTGCGCCGCCGCGACGACGACGGTGTTGTCCATGTAACCGCCCGCCGACACAGGCGAGTTGCCGGTCGCGTCGACTCCCGCGACGTCCGCGACGAGATGCGCGAGCGCGGTCGCGAGGCGCTGCGGGTCGACCTCGGCCTCGATGGGCGGCGCGTGCACGGCGAACTGCACCCGCCCCGGCCCGATCAGCTCGACGGCCCCGTCGACACCCGCGGCGACGACGGCGTCGAGCATCACCTTCGTACGGGAGACCTCGTCGCTGCCCGAGTCGAGCCGCTGGTACTGGAGGACGTTGTCGATCAGCGTCGTGATCCGCGAGTAGCCGGCCGACAGGTGGTGCAGCACCTGGTTGGCCTCGGGCCACAACTGCCCGGCGTCGTCGGCGGCGAGCGCGGCCAGCTCACGGCGCAGCTCGTCGAGCGGACCGCGCAGCGAACGCCCGAGCAGCGTCAGCAACTGCTCGTGCCGACCCGCCAGGGCCTCGTACCGGTCCTTCTCCCGCTCCCCGAGCGCGGCGTACCGCTCCTCGCCGGCGGCGAGCTGCTCCTGGTGCCGCTCCTGAAGCTCCTCGATCTCGGTGACGTGCTTCTGCCGCAGGGCGGTCAGCTCGGAGGCGTGCTCCTCGGTGAGGCGCTCCAGCTCCTCCTCGTGCCGCTTCTGAGCGGCGTCCTTCTCCTCGGCGAGGGCGTCGTAGGGCCGCCGGTCGGTGAAGGTCATCACGGCGCCGACGAGCTGCTCGCCGTCCCGCACGGGCGCGGTCGTCAGGTCGACGGAGACCTTGTCGCCGCCCTTGGACCACAGCACCTGCCCACGCACCCGGTGTTTGCGCCCCGAGCGCAGGGTGTCGGCGAGCGGGGACTCCTCGTACGGGAAGGGTGAGCCGTCGGCACGCGAGTGGAGCATGAGCGTGTGCAGCTCCCGTCCCCCCAGATCACTGGCGCGATAACCCAGTATCTGAGCGGCGGCCGGATTGACGAGGACGATCCGCCCGTCGGTGTCGGTCCCGACCACACCCTCGGCCGCGGCCCGCAGGATCATCTCGGTCTGCCGCTGCGAACGTGCCAGCTCGGCCTCGGTGTCGACGGTCCCGGAGAGGTCCCGCACGACGAGCATGAGCAGCTCGTCACCCGTGTAGCCGTAGCCGTCGTAGGCTTGCTGGCCGTTCTGCAGATTCGCGGACGTGACCTCGACCGGGAACTCGCTGCCGTCCGTCCGCCGGGCCATCATCCGGGTCGGCTTGGTCCGCCCCTGCGGGTCCATGTGATCGGGGCGCCGCATGGACCCCGGGATCAGCTTGGAGTCGAAGTGCGGCAGGAGATCCAGCAGCCCCCGCCCCACCAGAGCGGTGCCCGGCGTCTCGAAGGTCTCCAGGGCGATGGTGTTGGCGTTGACGACGGTCCCATTGGCGTTGACCAGCACCAACGCGTCGGGCAGTGCGTCCAGTATGGCTGCGAGGCGAGCAGCGCCTCGGGATGGCCTGCTGCTCACGAGACGCTTCCTCCCTGTTACCGCACCTTGCCGACCGCTCGGGCCATCTTGCCAACCGGCCCGCAGCGTGTCACGCGAGGGAGTCTAAGGGCTGGGGTTGCGCTCGCGACGCCGGATGAGAGGGAGGTCGCACGACGAAGTGACCCAGAACGTCTGACCGCCTGTGCAGACGTCCTTCCGGCTGCTCGCCGGCTCCCTTCCGGCTTCGCGAGACCTTCGCGGGACATTTACGGAGCCGATGCTTCCCCTATGGAAAGCCTGTACGACCACGTACCGGAGCCCCCGCTTCCCACACCCGCACCCGCACCGCACTCGCAACCCTGTATCCGCGTC
Source organism: Streptomyces sp. NPDC006385 (assembly GCF_040612485.1). Taxonomy (NCBI): domain Bacteria; kingdom Bacillati; phylum Actinomycetota; class Actinomycetes; order Kitasatosporales; family Streptomycetaceae; genus Streptomyces; species Streptomyces sp. NPDC006385. The sequence goes on along the minus strand of NZ_JBEXQG010000072.1, from coordinate 13,783 downwards.
CGGCATTCGGCATGCGTCACTCCATGACGACGGGAGCCGCGTGCCCCGGCGGACGGTGGGTGCCCGCGGACTACGGCCGCCCCTCCTGCCGCAGATCGGGCAGGACGGGCACGAGCCGGTCCCACCGGCCGATCTGACACCCGTCACCGCGGTCGTACCTCGCGTCGACGGGCCGCCCGGCCCAGGTCCCGGTGACATGGGCGGTGGCGGGCCCGCCGTACTGCATGGTGCAGAAGCTGTCCTTCGGTACGGGAGCGAAGGCGTCCCTGCCCCACCGGGTACCGCGGTCGAGCGTGGCGCAGGCGCCGGCGGGGTCCGGGTGGTCGCCACGGTCCGGGTGGCAGTACAGCTCGTAGGTCCCGTCGGCACCGTCGCCGGCGTTCCGGACGGTGATCGTGAGGTGGTCGCCGGAGCGGCCGGGGTCGGAGAGGGACGGGGGTGCGAGGGGGAGGGGCGCGGCCTGGGCGGCGTAGGCGGAGGCGGGCATGACGGCGGCGGAGCCGACGGCGACGAGGGACGAGGCGGCGACCAGGAGAAGCCGCCGAAGACGTCCGTCCCCGACGGAACGATTGACCTGCAACATGACCTGACTAACGCCGGCCGCCTCCCGACGTTGCGGCCCGGCGGCCCGGCACCGACCCGCTCCCGCACCCCGAAGACCTCGAAGACCTCGAAGAACCTCGAAGACCCCGAGACCTCGCAGCACGCCGACGCCGGGAAGGGCTTTGCCCTGTGGCCTGCCCGCCTAGTACCGTGGACGTCGATTGGTGACACCCCGCTCGACTGTGTCATCATCTGCACGCACCGATCGCGCTCGCGCGAGCGGCTGTGCTGGAGGCGTCGCCTAGTCCGGTCTATGGCGCCGCACTGCTAATGCGGTTTGGGCCTTAAAGCCCATCGAGGGTTCAAATCCCTCCGCCTCCGCGCTCGATCACGAAGCCCCGGTCCACTGGACCGGGGCTTCGCTGTTCGATACAGGGGTTCCGCCGCACCCCGCCGCAACCCCGCCGCGCGACGGCCCCCAGCAGCCCCTCGCAGGGGCATTTACGCAGGTCGCAAGGGGTGCACCTAACGGATTTCACATGGCGGCGCCGGTCATGTAATGTTCTTCCTGTCGCCGCGAGCGGGCCGGAAGGGCCGGGAACGGCGGGAAAACAGAACAAGCACTCGTAGCTTAACGGATAGAGCATCTGACTACGGATCAGAAGGTTGCAGGTTCGAATCCTGCCGAGTGCACACAGGTCAAGAGGCCCCGGAGAGATCCGGGGCCTCTTGCCGTTTCGGGGGCTCCGGTACGTTTCGGGGGCGCCCGTACGCCTCGGAGGCGCGGTCCGGACTTGGATGCTCGCCGTGGGCCGGCGGCGCGTGGGCGCATACTGGGGACAATGAGAAAGCCTGCTGTATCGAAACGTCATTTGCCCACCAGCCCCTTCAAGGCCCCGGTCGCACCGGCTCCCAAGCACTTCGCCGTGGGCGACCAGGTCACACATGACATGTACGGCCTCGGCCGGGTGATCGGCATCGAGGAGGGAATCGCGGCGCTCGTGGATTTCGGCTCGGCGCAAATGCGGATCTTGAGCCCGTACGCCAAGATGACCAAGCTGTAGGACCGCTGTGCCGGTCACGGCACGTCAGGCTCCTCAGGGGCCTGTACACCGAAAGGGAGACCTCTCATCGATCCGACGTCGCTGTTCTCCGCTCCGGAAGGGCAACCCCGCAGATCCACTGCGGCTTCGCCGCCTCCGACGACAAACCCCTTCCAGGCCCCGGACTTCGGGGAAGACGAGACCTTCCTGCCCGAGGACGCACGGGAGCCCGCCTCCGGCATGAGCGCGAGCGCGGCGCGACACAAGGCCGCGTAGCGGTGGGTTCGACAGCCGCCCGCGGGCTGTCACCCGCGCTGCGGTGAGGAACGCGGCCGTCCCGGTTCCCGGCCCTGAAAACGTGTGGCTCCAGTCCCCGGCAAACCGTACTGTCGCCCGAATGAAGCTGCTCTCCGTCAACGTCGGCAAGCCCCGGCCCAACCCGTGGAAGGGGCTCAGCGCGACCGGAATCGACAAGCGGCCCGTGGACGGGCCGGTCGCCGTCAGTGCTCCCGGGCCCAAGGGCACCGGCGCGGTGGGGCTCGCGGGGGACCGTGCGTATGACGTACGGAACCACGGCGGTCCCGATCAGGCCGTGTACGCGTATGCCCGCGAGGACCTCGACGGGTGGCAGACCGAGCTGGGCCGGCCACTTGCCGACGGCGTTTTCGGTGAGAACCTCACGACCCTCGGCCTCGACGTCAACGGCGCACTGATCGGGGAGCGCTGGAGCATCGGGGCCGACGTGGTGCTGGAGGTGTCGTGCCCGCGGATCCCGTGCGGGACGTTCCAGGGGTGGCTGGAGCAGGACGGGTGGATCAAGCGGTTCACCCGGGCCGCGCTGCCGGGCGCGTATCTGCGTGTGGTCGAACCCGGAGACATCCGCGCCGCCGACCCGGTCCGTGTCGTGCATCGGCCCGATCACGACGTGACCGTCTCGCTCGCCTTCCGCGCCATGACACTCGAATCGGACCTGCTCCCCCGGCTGTTGGTCGCCGACGCGCTTCCGGAGGAGATCACGGACATGGCTCGCAGGCGTACGGGCGGATAGGCGGCCCGCCGGCTACGGCCACCAGGACGCCCGCCCTGCCGCAGGCCACGCCTACGACAACGCCGGGAACTACCCGCGCCGACGGTTCTCAGCCGTCGCGCCGAGGCCCTGGAGCGAGCGAGCCGACGAGCCGGCGCCCCAGGGTCTCCCCCGTCGCCCGCTGGGTCTACGGCCCCTGATCCCCGAACGCCAGCGCGTCCAGGTCCCCGTCGAAGTCCTCGCCCAGACCCGGCACGCCCAGGAACATCCGCTCCAGCGGGTCGGCTGCCGTCTGGTCCTCCCGTGTCGTCTCCGGTGTGTGCAGGGCCTGTTCCGTCCAGATGCACTTGCCCGTGGGCGTGTACCGCGTCCCCCACCGCTGCGACAGCGCGGCGACCAGCTGAAGTCCCCGGCCGCCCTCGTCCGTCTCCGTCGCCCGGCGTATGCGCGGCATCGTCAGGCTGCCGTCGAAGACCTCGCAGATCAGTTCGGCGCCGTGCAGGAGCCGTAGACGGAGCGGGCCCCTGGCGTGGCGGACGACGTTCCCGATGAGCTCGCTCGCCAGCAGCTCGGTCGTGGGGGTCAGGGCTTGCAGTCCCCAGGCCGCGAGCTGCTCGCGGATCAGGCCGCGCGCCTGGCCCGCCGCCCTGGGGTCCTTGGGGAGGGGCCAGGAGGCCATCCGGGAGGAGGGCAGCGCGTGCAGGCGGGCCAGCAGGAAGGCGGCGTCGTCGGCCGCCTGGTGGTCGGCGGGGAGGAGGGCGGACGTGACCCGTTCGCAGAGGTGCTCCAGGTCCTTCGCCGTGCCGTCCGTGTGGGACGTCCGCAGTACGGCGGCGAGCGCCGCCATGCCCTCGTCCATCTCGCGCTTCGAGGACTCGACCAGGCCGTCGGTGTACAGCGCCAGCACGCTGCCTTCGGGGACCGCGATCTCCGTCGTCTCGAAGGGGGGTTCCGCCGCGCCCAGGGGTGGGTCGGCCGACAGGGACGGGAACACCACGGTGCCGTCCGGGTGGAGCAGGGCCGGGGGCGGGTGGCCCGCCCGGGCTATGGAGCACACGCGTGTCGTGGAGTCGTACAACGCGTACAGGCACGTCACGTACGACTCCTCGCCCATGGCGCCGACGATGTCGTTGAGGTGGCTCATGATCTCGTCGGGGGGCAGTTCGAGGTCGGCCAGGGTGTGGACCGCGGTGCGCAGCCGGCCCATCGTCGCCGCCTCTGGCAGGCCGTGGCCCATGACGTCGCCGACGACCAGGGCCACCTGTCCGCCCGAGAGCGGGATGATGTCGTACCAGTCGCCGCCCACGTCCATGCCCTGCCCGGCCGGCAGGTAGCGGGCGGCGGCCGTGCAGGCGGGGAGCGCGGGCAGGTCCCGGGGGAGCAGGCTGCGCTGGAGTTCACGGGACCGGGTGTGTTCGGCGTCGAACAGGCGGGCCCGGTCCAGGGCTTGGGCGACCAGGGCGCTGGTCGCGGTCAGGAGGGTGCGTTCCTCGTCGGTGAGGCGGCGCGGGTGGTCGAAAGTGATGGCGCAGATGCCGAAGGTGTGGCCCGAGGCCGTCAGCGGGAGGAACGCCCAGGCCTGTTTGCCGGCGCGGGCGGGCATGTCGGCCAGTTCGGGGTAGCGGGCGGCGAACTCCCGCGGGGAGGACATGAACAGCGGCGCGCCCGCCAGTATCGGGTCCCACAGCGGGCTGGACCGCGTGCGCTCGCGGCCGTGGAGCACGGCGAGGACGTCGTCCGGGTAGCCGACGGATCCGACGGTGTACAGCCGGTCGCCCTCCACGGTCTGCACCACCAGGCCGGTCGCCTCGAACGGCGGCAGCACCCGGCGGGCCACCGCGTCCACCACGTCCTTCGAGGTCGTCGCCTTGGCGAGGGCGGTCGTCAACTCGGCTATCCGGGTGGACCGTTCGGAGGCGGCGCGTTCGGCGGACCGGCGCTCCTCCTCCAGGCGCCGCTTCTCGGTGACGTCCGTGAAGTAGATGGTGCGGCCGTCGGGGCCCGGAACGAGCCGGAGGTGGCACAGCCGACCGTTCGGCAGCCGTACGTCGAAGCTGACCGACTTCTCCGCGGCGGCGGCCTGCCGGCAGCGGATCTCCAGGCCGGGCACCTGCTCGGCGGCGGGCAGGTCCCACAGCAGGCGGCCGATCAGCTCCTTCTCGGAGTAGCCCAGGGTGCGTTCGGCCTCCACGTTGGCGAAGGTGATCCGCCAGTCGTCGTCCATCGCGAGGAAGCCGTCGCTCATGTGGCGCAGGGCCCGGCTGAGCGCGTCACGGGCGGAACGCGGCTCGTCGCTGTCCCAGCCCACGCCGATCATCCGCCGGTGCGCGCCGCTGTCGTCGTACGTCGCTCTGCCGCGCGCCTGTGTCCAGCCCCAGGTACCGTCCAGCTTGCGCACCCGGTACTCGGCCTCGAAGACGCCGCCGCCGCGGATCGCCCGGTCCACCGCCGCGAGCGTCGGCGCCAGGTCGTCGGGATGGACGCACCGCATCCAGTCGCCGATCTTGCCCGTGTAGTCCTCCGGCCGGGTGCCGTAGAGCTCCAGGGCCGCCTCGTCCCAGATCAGGTCGCCGGTGCGGATGTTCCAGTCCCAGGAGCCGACGCGCACCTCGCGCAACGCCTGGCGCAGACGTTCGCCGTTCTGTTCGAGCTGCCCGGGCCGTGAGGGGCCGGTCGGTGGGGGTGCCTGGCCCATGCGTTCCTCGGTCCAGGCGACGACGGCACGGAGGAACTTCCACTGTTCCGGGCTCGGTTCGCCCCGGTCACCCATCAGGAGGGTGAGCGCGCCGGTGCTGCGGTTGCCGCTGTGCAGCGGCAGTACGGCGAGGCCGGTGCCGGGCCAGTCGGCGGCCGGGCAGTCGGCGGCCCGGGGGGAGTCCAGCGGAACCCAGAGGCCGTTCCCCTCGTGCACCGCGCGGGCCGGGGCCAGCGGGACCTCCTGGTCGATGACCTCCCAGGCGCGGGTGAGGGCGGGAGGCAGTCCGGCCGCCGAGACCAGGCGCAGCGCGGACAGCGGGCCGCGGAGATGCACCATGCCGCCCAGAGCGCCCAGCTCGCCCACCGCGTGCTGCAGGGCCAGCCGGAAGACCTCGCTCTCCGCGACACCTGGGGCCACCGCGCTGAGCAGCGTCAGCCGAGCGTTCATGGCGTGGACTTTACCGTTACAGCCCCGGCCGGATCGATGGTTCGCAAGATCCTCACCGCCCTCGCTCACGCGGTTGACCCGAGGTCAACGGCCGAGCGGCGAGGGCGGGTTGGCCGTCCACCTGAAGGCACCCATATGCCGCCCCGCTGACTCCTCGAACGTACGGCCAGGCGGGCGCGGCACCGGTCATCGGTGATCAGGTCCTGTCCCCGTCCCCGTCCCCGTCCCTCTCGCGGAGTTCCTTGTCCCCGTCCCTCTCGCGGAGTTCGTCGACGTAGGTCTGCGCGAGGCCCGTCGTGCGCGTGAACCAGTCGGTGAGTACGGCGATCTCGTCGGCGGAGTAGTCCGCGAAGAGGTCGTTCAGACGGCCGTAATAGGGGCCGTAGAGCGCCTCGACCCGGGCGACCGCGGTCGGGACGGCGGCCACGCGGACGCGGCGGCGGTCGGCCGGGTCCGGGCGGCGGGTGATGAAGCCGGACCGTTCCAGGCGGTTGAGGATGCCGGTCATCGCGCCCGTCGTGACATGGGCGTGTTCCGCGAGGTCGCCCGCCGTGAGCAGGTTCTCGCCCGCCTTCAGGACGCAGGCGAAGCAGAGCAGGTCGGTGATGTTCAGGCCCAGCCGCTGGGCCATCTCCTGCTGGCCGAGCAGGTGGGCCGCGATGAGGGAGTCCATCGCCTCGAGCGCCTGGGCCGGGGTGGCGGTGGGGCGCGGCGTGGCTTGCATCTTCTGATTACCTTAGCAAGTGAGAGATTAAGTGGTTAAACTTCTTAGAAGGTGAGGGATTCAGGGGAGGTAGGTACGTGAGTCAGTATGACGAGGGGCACACGGTCGCGGGTTGGACCGGTTTCGGGATCGCGACCGTCGCGGCCGCCGTGGTGGGGGCGGGGATATGCGCGGTGTCGGCCCCGTTGATCGCGGGCGGACTGGTCGTGGGGGCGGTGAGCCTGCTGGTCACCTGGGCGCTGCATCTCGCCGGGTGGGGCAAGGGACCGGGGCCGCGGCCGAGGGAGCAGTGGGGGATGCGGGTGCGGGACCTGGGCGCTCGGGACGGGCATACGGAGTGCTGGGGGTGCCGGTTGGCCGGGCGGGGACGAGGGCGAGGGCGGGAACGAGGGCGGGGACGTACGGCTGTTGCGGCCCCGCAGGTTGTTCGAGGCATGGCTGCCGGGGCCGGGGCCGGGGCCGGGGCGGTCGGGGCCGCCGGGGCCGTCGGGGAGCCCGAGTCGGCCGGTGCGGAAACCGGGCGCTGAACGCCCGCGCAGGTCGTCCGGCCGCCGTTGTCAGTGGTGGCCTCTACGCTCGAAGTGCGATGGCACAGGCATGGAGATGCTCGGGGCTGCGGTGGTCGGCGGACGGTCCCGTGCTGGTGTGGGACGGCGGTCGGCGCTCGGCGCTGACCTGGGGGAAAAGAGTGGCCTTCGAGGTCGCGGAAGGGGGAGTGCGGACATGCGTGGGAGCGCGGGGGCATGCGTGTCCGGTACGGACGGTCGTGCCGGGGCGGAGCACGGGGGCGCGGTGCGAGGAGTGTGCGCGGCTGGACCGGGCGCACTCGGTGGCCGCGGACACGATCGCGGACGACCCGCGGCCGTACCACGTATATCTGGCGTGGTTCGGCCCCGGCATGACCAAGGTCGGCATCACCGCCCTTGAGCGCGGCTCGGCCCGGCTGCTGGAGCAGGGCGCGGTCTGCTTCAGCTGGCTGGGCGTCGGCCCGCTGATGGCGGCCCGGCGCACGGAGGAACTGCTGCGGGCGGCCCTGCGGGTGCCGGACCGGATTCCGTACGCCGACAAGCGGGCGGTGCGGTCCGCGCTGCCGGCGTCGGCGGCGGAGCGAGCGGCCGAGGTCGAGGACCTGCACGCCCGGGCCGTGACCCTGCCCGGCTGGCCGGAGTCGCTCACCCGCGAGCCCTGCCAGCCGGTCGACCACGCGGGGCTGTTCGGGCTGGCGGATCTGGCGGATCTGGCGGATAAGGCGGACTTGGCGACCACGGTCGGGGAGATCACCGAGCTGGTCGCGGGCGGCGCGGTGAGCGGGCGGTTGGTGGCGGCTGCGGGGCCGGATCTGCATCTGGTGGTCGAGGGCGGGGTTGTGGTGCTGGATACGCGGTTGATGCGGGGGTGGGAGTTGCTGCCGGTCGGAGGGCCGACCGGGGATGGTGAACTCGCCTTGCCGGTGAGGGAGTTCAAGCGGGAGCCGAGCGGACAGGACAGCCTGTTCTGACGGGCGTGCTCAGGCACCTGCGCTTGCCTGCTTGCCGGCCGTAGAAGTTCTTCACTCGGCCAACGCCGGGGACCGACTGGCAGTGGGACGGCCCTCCCCAGACGGCGTCTGGGGAGGGTGAGCGCTGATGGACCTGGGGGGCTTGGTCAACGACCTCGGGGACGGGTCTGGACAGTGCCGTCGACGGCGTTCAGAGGGGCGTCGGGGAGACCGTCAACTGGGGGACGGACAAGGCGGCGGACGGCTTGGAGACGGCTCCGCCGAAGCCGGAGTTCACCGACCGGGTCAAGGCCAACGCCGTGGACGGCTTCGTGGGGGTGCAGCTGAACCAGATCCATGTCGCGGGCGGTTTCCTCAAGGGCGTCGCGGACGTGGCGAAGCTGGCCCGCACCGTCAACCCGATGGACTCCTACAACATCACCCACCCCGGCGAGTGGCTCAAGAACTCCAACATGCTGCTCGCCGGCCTGGTGGGCACGGCGGCCCATCCCGAGCGCCTGCCCAAGGCCATCATCGGCAGCGGTTGGAGCAGCGACCCCGGTGACGCCGCGGGCTATCTGGCCTCGAACCTGATCGGGGGCAAGGGCGCGGGCGGCATGGCCCGGGGGGCGGCGCGAGGACTCGCCAAGGACGCGGCGACCGGCGCCGCGCGCACAGGCGCGAACGGGGCGACGCGGAACTTCGCCCGCAAGCTGGGGTGCAAGCTGTTCGGCGGCGATCCGATCGACCTGGCCACCGGCCGGATGTCGCTGCCGCAGACCGACGTGACCCTGCCCGCCAAGCTGCCGCTTGTCTTCTCGCGACAGTTCGAGTCGTCGTACGAGGCAGGCCGTTGGTTCGGCGCGAAGTGGACGTCTACGGCCGACCAGCGCCTGGAGATCGACGCCGAGGGCGTGATCTTCGCCCGCGAGGACGGTTCCCTGCTGGCCTACCCCCATCCCGTGCCCGGGGTCCCGGTGCTGCCACTGGACGGCGACCGCCACCCGCTCACCATCGACGCCTACGGCGACTACGCCGTCACCGACCCCGAATCCGGCCGCGCCTGGTACTTCGCGGCCCCGGGCGGTGACGGCAACGGCATCGCCCTGCTGGAGCAGATCACCGACCGCTCGGGCCAGTGGCTCAGCTTCGAGTACGACCACGAGGGCGCCCCTACGGCGATCGTGCACTCGGCGGGCTATCACCTCGTGATCGAGACGAGCGGGGACCGGATCACCAGCCTGCACCTGGCCGGGGCAGCGGTCGACGGAAGCGGCGTCGAGCTGGTCCGCTTCGGCTACGACGACCACGGCCACCTGGCCGCGGTGACGAAGTCCTCGGGCACACCGACCCGGTTCACCAACGACGAGCTGGGCCGCATCACGGCTTGGACCGACACGAACAACTCGTCGTACAGCTACGTCTACGACGACCAGGGCCGCTGCACCTCCCAGTCAGGCGAAGCGGGCCACCTGCGCAACACGTTCGTCTACGGCGACATCGACCCGGAGACGGGCCACCGGACCATCACCGCGACCAACTCCCTGGGCCACAGCACGCGCTACCAGGTCAACAGCGACCTCCAGGTAGTGGCCGAAACCGGCCCCGACGGAGCGGTCACCCGCACCACATACGACCGTTACGACCGCCCGCTGACGATCACCGACCCGCTCGGCCGCACCACGAGCTACGCCTACGACAAGGCGGGCCGACCGATCATGGTCGTCCGCCCCGACGGCCGCTACACCAGCATCGGCTACAACGACCAAGGCCTGCCGGTCTCCATATCGGGTGCAGACGGCACGCACGTCAGCCAGCAGTTCGACGAGTTCGGCAACCGCACCGCAGTAACCGAGACCTCCGGGACGACGACCCGCTTCACGTACGACGACCGCGGCCACCTGGCGGCGGTCACGGACGCGGCGGGCGCGACGACCACGGTCCGCTGCAACACCGCGGGGCTCCCCCTGGAGGTCACGGACCCGCTGGGTGCCGTGACCCGCTACGAACGCGACGCCTTCGGCCGCCCGACGACGATCACGGACCCCCTCGGCGCCGTCACCCGCCTGGAGTGGACGGTCGAGGGCAAGCCGACCCGCCGCACCGCCCCCGACGGCAGCACCGAGTCATGGACGTACGACGGCGAGGGCAACTGCACCAGCCACACCGACCCCATGGGCGCGGTCTCCCGCTACGAGTACACGCACTTCGACCTGCTGGCCGCCCGCACCGGACCGGACGGCGCGCGCTACACGTTCGACCACGACACCGAACTGAGACTCACCCAGGTCACCAACCCTCAGGGCCTGACCTGGAGTTACGCATACGACCCGGCCGGGCGCCTGGTCGCGGAGACGGACTTCGACAGCCGCACCGTGGCCTACGAGCACGACGCGGCGGGCCAGTTGACTGCCACCACCACGGCCCTGGGCCAGACCGTCCGCTTCGAGCGGGACGTGCTGGGCCGTGTGGTGCGTAAGGACGCGGCCGGAGCCGTCACCACCTACACGTACGACGTGACGGGTGGCCTGGCCGAGGCAACCAACCAGGATGCCGTCCTTACGTTGCAGCGGGACGAGGCAGGCCGCCTGATATCCGAGACGGTCAACGGCCGCACGCTCACCTACACGTACGACGCCCTGGGCCGCCGCACCAGCCGCACCACCCCGACCGGCGCAACCGGCACGTGGACCTACGACGCGGCGGGCAACCGCACCGCACTGACCACGGCCGGCCGCACCCTCACCTTCACCCACGACGCGGCAGGCCGCGAACTCACCCGCCACATCGGCGACACCCTCACCCTTACCAGTGCCTTCGACCCCTTGGGTCGCCTGACGAAGCAGGAACTCACAGGTCCTGCCGAGCAGCGCCTGCAGCACCGCGCCTACACATACCGCGCCGACGGCAACCTCACCAGCATCGACGATCACCTCAACGGCAGCCGCCGCTTCGACCTGGACGCCGCCGGTCGCGTCACCGCCGTCCACGCCGCGAACTGGACGGAGTCCTACGCCTACGACGCAGCGGGCAACCAGACCCACGCCACCTGGCCGGACGCCATGCCGGGCCAGGAAGCGACCGGCGAGCGCGCTTACACCGGCACTCGCATCACCCGCGCGGGCAGCGTCCGCTATGAGCACGACGAAGCTGGCCGCATCACCCTGCGCCAAAAGACCCGCCTGTCCCGGAAACCGGACACCTGGCGCTACACCTGGGACGCCGAGGACCGCCTCACCTCCGTGGTCACCCCCGAGGGCAACCCCTGGCGCTACCAGTACGACCCCCTCGGCCGACGCATCGCCAAACAACACCTCGCCGCAGACGGCGAAACGGTCTTGGAACAGGTGGACTTCACCTGGGACGGCACCACCCTTGCCGAACAGACCACCCACTTCCCCGGCACCGCCGATTCGGCCGCCATCCTCACCTGGGACCACCAGGACCTGCACCCCCTCGCCCAGGTCGAGCGCAAGTCGCTGGCGGGCGCGCCCCAGGAAGACATCGACCAGCGCTTCTTCGCGATCATTACTGACGTCGTCGGTACCCCTGTCGAACTGGTCGACGAACATGGCGACATCGCCTGGCGCACCCGCACCACCCTCTGGGGCACCACCGCCTGGAACCGCACCGCCACCGCCCACACCCCTCTCCGCTTCCCAGGCCAGTACCACGACCCCGAAACGGGCCTCCACTACAACTACTTCCGCCACTACGACCCCGAGACCGCCCGCTACACCACCCCCGACCCCCTCGGCCTTTCCCCCGCGCCCAACCCGGCCACTTACGTCGAAAATCCTCTGGCTTGGACAGACCCCTTCGGCCTCACACCATGTAAAGACGCGGACAAAAATGCAGCGGCGAGGAATGAAACGGTACTTGGAAAAGATGTGCCTGTCCGAAATGAGGCGTCCGTCGGCAGTACAACAGACCACAACTACAAGAGGACGTTCTTCAATGCCAACCCGGAGCTAGCGGGAGAGGTGGTCGTCCACCACGCCATCGAACAGCAAGTTCTCGGGCGTTACCCTAACCTGTTCTCACCTGACGAGATCCACTCCCTGGAAAATCTTCGAGGGATACCGAAGGGCGACATCAACAGTCGCGTGCATCTGAGTGAGATACGCGTGGCATGGAATGCTTTCTACCGGGCACATCCCAACCCTACCCGTCAGGAAGTACTCGACCAGGCCACCCGTGTCGATGATATGCTCGGTCACTGGTTCAGTCCGCGCATCAGGTAATTCATGAAAGTGAAAGGATTACACGCATGTGGCGTGAACTTGCCCTTGAGTTTTCGAACGTAGAGCTGCATCCACCCGCCTCCGAAGACGCTCTCTCGCTTATTGAAGAACGGCTTGGGCAGATAATCCCATTGTCTCTCCGGTCGCTCCTCGAAGAGACTGATGGAATTAATGCTGAGTATGGAACCGAGGTGGTCTGGCCGGCTGAGCGGATTCTCGCCGAAAATATCTCGCTCCGCAGTAACGAGCAATTTAAAGACCTCTACATGCCGTTCGACTCGCTGCTGTTCTTCGGTGATAACGGAGGAGGGGATCAGTTTGCCTTTGTCCGCACTCCGGAACGTGAGGATGTATTTGTTTGGGATCATGAAACAGATAGTCGGAGCTGGGTCTCACCCTCTCTTGAGAACTTCTTGCGGAGTGCCCTGGGGAGTGGAGGTGAAGACTGGTATCGCTAACCCGCACCTGCCCGAACGGCTGGCATGACCGATTGGATTCAGAATTCGGAGCGCGATGGACGAGTCGTTAAAAAACGAGAATCAATCTTCAAGGCCCCGAAAAGCTGATAGGTAAACAATCCCGTTTGGTCTGCCGCCCACTGGCTTCGGGCACATCGAGCAGGCCCTACTCGACGCCAAGCCCCGTGAGGACTGGCCCGCCTACTTCGAGACACTCGCGCGGAATCGACTGTGCTTCGAGGGCTGTAACTGGACTTCACGAACTCGACGTACGGCACGACTCACAGCTCCTTGAGGAGGGCTGTCCAGGTTCCGGGCGTGAGCTGGAGTATCGGTCCGTCGGCCTCCTTGGAGTCCCGGACCGCGACGGCGCCGACGATGTTGCGGGCGACCTCGACGCACTGTTGCCCCGCGTCTCCGCCGCTGTAGCTGGACTCGGCGAACTCGAAGTCAGTCACCGGCCTACATCTCCTTGCGAATGGTGTCGATCAGGTCGAGAGCGTTGCGCTTCGCCAGACCGACCCGTGCGATGCGGTCGAAGGTACGGCCCGTGCCTGGCGGCGTCCTCTTCGCTCTCCAGCCAGAGAGTAGAAGCAGGTACGTCCATGTGTACGACGTCCAGTGCCCCGGGCTCACCGAAGAGACGATGCTGAAGGCGCCGATCGTGTCGGCGTTGGCTCCGGAGAGGTACGACACCACTTGGATTCTCACCGTGTCCAAGGCCGCCACGTCGAGCAGATGACCCAGCTGCTGCCTCATTACGTCGCGGCCGCCGACGAGTTGGCGCAGCGCACCTTCATGAATCACCGCCCATAGCTCTAGGGGGTTTTCCGACCGCAGTCGCGCCTGCCGGGTCAGCCGTGCTTCCACAAACGGCTCGATCTCGCGCGGGTCCTCCCATGAGCCGGGGCCCACCGCCACGGCGCGTGCGTAGTCCGGCGTCTGGAACAGCCCAGGAATGAAGGCGAGTTCCCACGTGCGGATGCTGGTGGTGGGCGCGGTTGGCGCGGGAGGAGTAGGCCTTGTCGCCGGCCACGGCGGCCGGCCGGGTGCGGGGACGGCCGACGGGCAGGCGGACCCGCACCTTGTTCAGGACGGCGATGAACTGGGGGCTGTCGGCGG
>NZ_JBEXQG010000071.1:0-47891 GCF_040612485.1 Streptomyces sp. NPDC006385 | reverse complement strand
AAGTCGTACGCCCTGCGCCCGAACGACGAGCTCGCGACCGTCGTCATGCGCCCGCGCGGCTGGCACCTGAACGAGCGGCACCTCCAGGTCGACGGTCAGCAGGTCCCCGGCGCCTTCGTGGACTTCGGCCTGTACTTCTTCCACAACGCCCAGCGCCTGCTCGACCTCGGCAAGGGCCCGTACTTCTACCTCCCGAAGACGGAGTCGCACCTGGAGGCCCGGCTCTGGAACGACGTGTTCGTCTTCGCGCAGGACTACGTCGGCATCCCGCAGGGCACCGTCCGCGCGACCGTCCTGATCGAGACGATCACGGCGGCGTACGAGATGGAGGAGATCCTCTACGAACTCCGCGACCACGCCTCGGGGTTGAACGCCGGACGCTGGGACTACCTGTTCTCCATCGTGAAGAACTTCCGTGACGGCGGCGCCAAGTTCGTCCTGCCGGACCGCAACGCGGTGACGATGACGGCCCCGTTCATGCGCGCGTACACGGAGTTGCTGGTCCGCACCTGCCACAAGCGCGGCGCACACGCCATCGGCGGCATGGCGGCGTTCATCCCGTCCCGCCGGGACGCCGAGGTCAACAAGGTGGCCTTCGAGAAGGTCCGCGCCGACAAGGACCGCGAGGCCGGCGACGGCTTCGACGGCTCCTGGGTCGCCCACCCCGACCTGGTCCCGATCGCCATGGAGTCCTTCGACAAGGTGCTGGGCGACAAGCCCAACCAGAAGGACCGCCTGCGCGAGGACGTCCACGTCGAGGCGGCCGACCTGATCGCCATCGACTCCCTGGACGCCAAGCCGACGTACCCGGGCCTGGTCAACGCCGTCCAGGTCGGCATCCGCTACATCGAGGCATGGCTGCGCGGTCTCGGCGCGGTCGCCATCTTCAACCTCATGGAGGACGCGGCCACCGCCGAGATCTCCCGCTCCCAGATCTGGCAGTGGATCAACGCCGGCGTCGAGTTCGAGAACGGCGAGAAGGCCACCCCGGAGCTGGCCCGCAAGGTCGCCGCCGAGGAACTGGCCACCATCCGCGCCGAGATCGGCGAGGACGCCTTCGCGGCCGGCCACTGGCAGCAGGCCCACGACCTGCTCCTGGAGGTCTCCCTCGACGAGGACTACGCGGACTTCCTGACGCTGCCCGCGTACGAGCAGCTGAAGGGCTGAACCCCGCTGGACCCTCGCTGAACCCTCAGGAAGCAGGCTTGTCCGAGTGGCCCAGGGACTTCCCCGGGGCCACTCGGTCGCGTACGGCCTGCTTGACCGCCGTGGGCTCGGGGAAGCCCTGCTCGCGGCGGTCCCAGACGGTCTCGTCGTTCACGCGGACGACGAAGACGCCGCCCTTGCCGGGCTTCAGCGCCAGTTCCGTCAGTTCCGCCTCGAACGTCGTGAGCAGTTCCTGAGCCAGCCATGCCGCACGCGGCAGCCAGCGGCACTGGGTGCAGTACTCGATCTCGACCCGGCCACTCATCCGAGGTGCACCGTCCCATCCTGTTGGACCGCGGGCCTGCCGTGCAGGTCGGGGACCTGCTTGAGCCACGCGGGGCGTCCTTGCCGGTTCCGCGCCGACCGCCGGGTCTCCTCGGCGGCGAGCTCCTCCCGGCTGGGGAAGTCGGTGGGCAGCCACTGCCGTGAGGCGCGCACGCGCGCGTGGAGGTACGTCACATACGCCTCACGGGCCTCGGCCGGCGAGGCGAGGTCGGTCAGCCAGGCGTCCGGCACCTCCGCCACGATCTCCCGCAGCAGTTCCTCGGTCACCCTGGGCGCCAGCTCGGCGTCGGCCGCCCGCACGTCCGGCGCGTAGTGGCCGAGGGCGTGGTGGCGGAAGTCGTACGCCTTCGCGGGGTCGGAGCCGTCCCAGCGGTGGTGGAAGACGAGGGCGGCGCCGTGGTCGATCAGCCACAGGCGGGGCGGGACGGTCCCGAGCGTCGGCCAGATCATCAGGTTCGAGCTGTGCACCGTACGGTCGACGTTCGCGGTCAGCGCGTCCAGCCAGACGATCCGGCCAGCCTCCAGCGGGTCCACGGGGAAGGTCTTCGCGACCTCCGGGGTGAAGTCCCGCGCGCCCGGCAGGTAGTCCATGCCGAGGTTGACTCCGGCGCTCGCGCCGAGGAGGTCCCGGACCTCCTGGTGGGGCTCGCTGTCGGCGATCGCCGGGTCGAAGTGGACCAGGACCAGCTCGGGGAACCGCAGGCCCAGAGCGCGCGCCAGCTCACCGACGATCACCTCGGCGACCAGCGCCTTGCGGCCCTGCGCGGAGCCGGTGAACTTGACGACGTAGGTGCCCAGGTCGTCGGCCTCTACGACGCCTGGGACGGAGCCGCCTGAGCGCAGGGGTGCGATGTAGCGGGTAGCGAAGACCTCTCTTAGCATTTTCCCAGGCCACCCGCCCCTTCAGTCTTGAAATCCATGTGTGGTCTCGGAGGCACGTGACAGCCGGAATCGCCCAGCATCAGCCCTGCGGAGAATCTGGGGAGTTTCGACTGGCACGCAGATCTCCCTGTCTCCCCAGCAGCCCATCGATGGCCGTCCGTCCCTTGCTTCCGGCCTCCGGCATGAAGTGAGCATAGTAACCGAGGGTGACCACTGGTGAGGAGTGCCCGAGCCACCGTGCCAAGGTCACTACGGACTCCTGCCATTCCTTCGCTCCCTTGGCGCGCGGCGGGATGATGCCCGCCTTGGCCAACGCGGGTACTGATGACTATCGATCCGGGGCGCGGCGGGCCCAGCGGGCCGTCAGAAGAAAAGAGCACGACGGTGAGACGGAAACTCTCAGACAAGCGGTGAGACAGCCACAGAACCAGCAGGCCAAGGAGCCGCGACCCGCCGCGAGCGGCGAGATCCTACAAGTGCAGCCAGTCGCCCTGTCATCCGATCGAGACTCTTGACACCGAATCTGGTCGACGCCCTCGCGCCGCCCCGGCCGTCCGGTACCGCCGTTGGCCGGTACAGCCGCGATCGGGGCGGTTGTGCATCTGCCAGGCGCCGTCATCGAGGAGGTCCGGGGCCTGTCCTCGATGACGGCATCATGGCCGACGCCGCTTACCGTCTGCTGCCGACCTCCCGGCCCGGCTTCACTTCAGGTGCCGGGTGAAGAACTGGTCCGCGGCGTCCCCCGCGAACTGCGGGACGCCGGTGTGCCCGCCCATGTTGGCGTGCAGCGTCTTCTCCGTGGAGCCGAAGGCGTCGAACAGGTCCAGGGCCGCCTGCCTGTCGTTCCCTTCGTCGTCCCACTGCAGCAGGACGTGCAGCGGAATGGTGACCTGGCGGGCCTCCTCGAACATGGCGCGAGGCACGAAACTCCCGGCGAAGAAGCCGGCGGCCACGATGCGCGGCTCGACCACCGCCAACCGGATGCCGATGGAGATCACTCCGCCTGAGTACCCGACTGGGCCGCCGATCTCAGGCAGCGAGAGTAGGGCGTCCAGGGCGGCCTGCCATTCCGGGACCGACTTTTCGACGAGCGGGAGGATGAGGGCGTCGATGATCTCGTCGCTGGCCGGCTCGCCGGCTTCCATAGCCCGGCGCAGGTCGGCGCGTGCCTGCTCGGCGGCGGCCCAACGGGGCCGGTCACCGCTCCCGGGGAGTTCGATGGTGGCCGTGGCAAAGCCCTCCGCCGCGGCGTGCTTGGCCCGGGCCACCAGTCGGGGATACATCTTCCGCAGCCCGAGGGGAGGGTGGCCGAGCAGGATCAGCGGGACCGGTGCGGACGCGGACGCGGGTGACCACAGGATGCCGGGTATCTCGCCGAGGCTGAATTCGCGCTCGAGGACGCCGCCTTCGAGGCGCTGTTCAGAAGTGAAGTGCATGGTCGTGCCTTTCGGGAGGGCTCAGAAACGGCGCTCCCGGACGACCTATCGCCCGACCGTGACCCCGGAGGGGAGCACCCACGTCGATACTGCGTTCACGGGTACCACCTCCTCGTTCTCTCGCACGGCGTCCGGAAAAGTAGCAGTGGTCGCCGTGGTCCGCCAACGGGTTTTTGCGGAGGCTCCGCGGCCGGATGCCACGGAGCCACCCACCCAATGGCCAAGGCCGTGTAGTCAAGCGCTTCGGGCCAATGTGGTCACACGGTGGGCCGGGCGCGCCCCGGGCTCCTGTTCACCACGTACCTCCGCCACCATCCTTTGACCTCGGTATCGCTTCGGCACGGCGATACGCCGTGCCGCTGCTGTTCGCCCGAACGAGCGTCTGCCCCCGTCGGTGCAGTGCTCATGCCTGAGCGGGGCGGTCGGCGGGTGGGGCGGTGATCGGGGTGAGGCGGAAGACGCGGATGTCCCGGCCGGCGCGGGCGGCGTAGGTGTCGTAGGCGTCGTAGAAGGGGACGGCCAGCAGGATGCGGTTGCGCTGCTGTTCCTTTTCATGGCCGGTAAGTCGGCGGGCGCTGACCTGCCAGGAACGTCCTTGTGCGGTGACCGTGGCGTGGGGGTGGTGCAGGAGGTTGGTGCTCCAGGCCGGGTGGTGGGATCGGCCGAAGTTGCTGCCGACCACCAGCCAGGTTCCGTCCGCGGCCCGATGCGCGGCCAGGGGGGTGGCGCGTGGGGTTCCGCTGCGGTGACCGGTCGTGCCGAGCACGATCGTGTCCAGGACGAGTCGGGTCGGCAGCAGTCGTCCCCGGGTCAGGCGGTGGATGAACAGGTCGCAGCGCGGCAGCACATGAGGGGCGACACGGAGCACGGCACGGCTGGTGGCGAGGCGGACGAGAAGAGGGTGGGTCACAGGGCGTCCTCCGCTTTCGGGAGCGGTACGCGCCGGTACGGCTCGCTCTGGGCGGGGCGTTGGTCGGGTTGGCCGGCGACGGGCCAGGCGGCGCAGGCTCGTTCGGCCATCGCGGTCACGGTGAGTGCGGGATTGACGCCGAGGTTGCCGGGTACGGCGGAGGCGTCGGTGATGTGCAGGGTCGGGTAGCCGTGGATGCGGTGGTAGAGGTCGGCGACGCTGGTGGCGGGGTCGCTGCCGATCGGGCAGCCGCCCAGCAGATGGGCGGTGACCGGAAGGCCCAAGGTGGTGTTCCACAGCAGAGCGGTCCGACCGTCGATGTGCTGGGCGTAGTGGTGCGCCACCGCCTCGGCGGTGGCCAGTCGTACGGGTTCGGGCTGTGGGCTTCCCGGGTGGAGGGTCAGCCGTCCGCGTCGGTAGCGGCTGGTCAGGTGGGAGTCGCCCTGCTCCATGGCGAAGAGTACGGCGCTGCGACGGCCGAAGTCCCGCCAGGACGGGCGGGTCGTTAGCGCGAGGAGTGCGGCCGGATGGGAGCCCGGTCCGAGTCGGCACAGCTGGACCAGGAGGCCCGGGTGCGCTCGCAGCGCGGAGCTGATCGCGACGCCGGGCCCGATGTCGAAGCCTTCCGCGGACACGGTGGCGAACACTTCACGGTTGGTGCGTGTGCGCGTACCCAGCGCGGGTGACAGTTTGGGCAGGTATGGCCGGGAGCGGTGCAGGAGCTCCGCGGTGCCCCAGGCCCCGGCCGCGAGAACGACCTGATGCGCTGACAGTACGGCGTGGCGTCGATTGATACCGGTGCCGTGGCGCGTGTGGACGCGCCAGGTGCCGTCCGGCTGCGGTACCAGTGTCCGCGCCTCGGTCAGGGGCAGGATGTCGGCTCCGGCCCGTTCGGCTAGGTACAGGTAGTTGTGGTCCAGGGAGTTCTTCGCGCCGACGCGGCAGCCGAGGGTGCACCGGCCGCACTCCGAGCAGCCGGCGCGGGCCGGGCCCCGGCCGTCGAAGAAGGGGTCCGGCACTGCCCGGCCGGGGGGACCGAAGTGGATGCCGACCCGGGTGGCATGCACGCCGCCGAGTGCCCCGAGAGCGTCGGCCGCCCGACGCAGGGCGTCGTCCCCTGCCGCCTGCCGGGGGACGGGGGTGGTGCCCAGTATCCGTTCCGCCGACGCGTAATAGGGGGCGAGTTCGCCTTCCCAGTCCAGGGACGGATCCCAGCAGAGGTCACGGAATACCGTCCCGTCGGGCCGGTAGTGCACCCCCGCGTAGACGAGGGACCCGCCGCCGACGCCGATGCCCGTCAGCGTGGCCAGCCGACGCCGTACCCGCAGGCGGGCGATGCCGCGCCAGCCGAGCCAGGGCGCCCACAGCAGGCGGTGCGCCTGCCACGGGGAGGTGGCGAAGTCCTCCGGCCGCCATCGCCGCCCGGCCTCGACGACCGTGACGCGGTAGCCCTTCTCCGCGAGCCGCAGCGCCGCGACGCTCCCGCCGAACCCGGAGCCCACGACGAGCACTTCGTGCAAAACCGCCACCCCACCCCGCCTTCCGCTACGGCCGGTACATTACCGATCACAGCATGTGTACATGATCCGATTCAGAGAGGGCCCGTGGCTGCCGCCGTGCCTCCCACCGCCGTCCCGACCGCTCCTGGAGCCCTGCCCCTGCTCGGGCACGGCCTGAAGCTCCTGTGCGACCCGCTCGGCTTCATGACGTCACTCAACGAATTGGGCCCCTTGGTGCGGATGCGGGGCCCTGCCTTCACCCCCGACGTCTATCTGGTCAACTCACCAGAACTCCTGCACCAGGTCCTGGTGACCGACGCCCGCAGCTACTCCCAGGCACGGATCACCGCGGGAATCGGCTCTCAGTTCGGCATCAGCCTGGTGATGGACATGCGCTTCGACGGGTTGACACTCTTCGCATCGCACCTGCGGCACCGTCGTGCCGTACAACCGGCTTTCCACCCCCGCCGGATCGCCGCCTGGACACCGGCGGTCCGGCAGGCCGTGCAAGAGACCATCGCCGGCTGGGCCCCCGGCACAACCATCCGCGTGGACAAGGAAATGGCCCGCCTCGCCTACAGCGTCAACGCCCGCGCCGTATGCGGCGACACACCTGCCCTCGACCAGGTGACGGCCGAACTTGCGGCTCTGAGCTCCCAGACCACCCCTGGCATGTACTGGCGTCTCGCCCTCCCAGGGCTCGCCCACATCAAGCACGTTCCGGGCACTGGACGGTTCCTGCGGGCACTGTCCGGCTTGCGCGCCGCCGTCGCGGCCTCCCTCGCCCACCACCGCAGCCAGGGCGCGGCCGGCGACGATGTCCTCTCCCAACTCCTGCTGGCCCGCTACCCCGACACGGACGAGCCGCTCGACGACCAGCAGATCATCGCCGACACGCTGTTCCTGCTCTGGGCCGCGACCCACGGCCTGAAGGACGTACTGCCCCACGTCTTCTACGAGTTGGCGCTGAATCCCGCCGTCGCACAGCGGGTGCACGAGGAGATCGGCTCCGTCCTCCAGGGACGGCCCGTGCGGGCCGAGGACCTGCCCGCGCTCGATTACACCCGGCGGGTCGTCAAGGAGACCCTGCGCCTGCACCCCGCTCCCTGGATGCTGGGCCGGCGCGCCCTCGTCCCCGTACGCCTCGGCCAGACCGAACTCCCTGCGGGAACCGAACTCGCCTACTGCACCTACGCGGTGCACCGCAACCCCGCAGTCCACCCGGACCCGCTGTGCTTCGACCCCGACCGCTGGCTGCCCGACCGCGCCAAGAGCCTGGCACGCTGCTCCGACATCGCCTTCGGCGCGGGGGTGCGCAAGTGCATCGGCGACGCCCTGACGATGAACCAGGTCCTCACCGCCGTGGCCACCATCGCTGCCCGCTGGCGGCTGCGCCCCGTACCGGGACACCGCTACCGGCCGCGCGCCCGCATCGTCATCTCCCCCGGCCCGCTGCCCATGACCTGCCATCCCCGCGACTCCCGATCGGGCGAGCGCCTTGACCTCGCTCGCGCCGTGCCACCGACAGGCATGCACGGCCCGGAGGGAGATGCACCGTGAAGTCTTCCTCGCATGTCGGGGCCTGCTGGCGGAGAGCATCGCCCCGCAATGCATCGCCGCAGGCGACTCCGCCAGCGGCGGCCTGGCTCTTTCCCGGCCACTGCGCTGCATGACCGTGGACTGCCCGTCCCGCTCCTGCGTCGCTGGTGTGCCCGGGGCCGGCCTGGAGCCGGATCTGTCACCACCCATCGCCGGGTTCGCCCGGGCTGCCCTCATCGGCCTGCCTGGCTGTCCGCCGTAGCCAGTTGCTGCGCCTCGTCCGCGCAGGCGACATCGATGCCCAGCGCCACGTGGTCCGGACCGAGTTCGCAACCCGTACGACGCAGGTGGCGCTACTCCGATGTCGTTCGAGCACCAGCCGACTGCCGTCCCGGGCGAGACGGCCGGTGACAGCCCGTCCCACCCCGCGCACGGCTCCCGTGACCACGGCGAAGGGAGGCCGTGGCGCCGCCTGCTCGGGCGCGGCCTCGACAACGGACAAATGCCGCTGTTCACAGCACGCTTGCGTACTCGTGCGCACTTCCAACGAGGCCGGTGGGTGAATGCCACCCTGGGTAGCCGTACCCGACGAGGCAACCAGCCGCGGTGTCGTATCAGCCGATCGTGGGCTTGGCGGTACTTCGGTCCGGGACGGTCGTTGGGCTGGTCGTGATCGATAACAACGTCCCCGAGAGAACACGCGGCGGGCGCACGAGCCGCCGGCGGTTCGCTCTGGCGCTGGCTCCCCTACTCGTCGGTGCCTCCGTCCTGCTGACCGGAAGCGCCGCGGGGGTCGTCTCCGTGGCGTTCGCGGGGGAGGTTCCCGTCACGGTCCATGCCGCGCGGGTGTCCGCATCGGGTGTGTCGGCCTCTCCGGCCGCCTCAGGCCGTGGCGGACTATTGCCGGCGCTGGCCACGCGGATGGAACAGGCCACCGTGCAGGACGCCTGCGTCACCTCCACCACCCACCTGCCGGTCGTCGGAGCAGTGACGGCCATCGTGCGCATCGAGCACTCCTCTGCCTCTGGCCTGACGGTGGAGGCGGGCAAGGCCACGGCCGGGTCGGTGAAGCTCTCCGGAGCGAAGTTCAGCACCCCCCGGGTGTCCCTGGACCGGCCCACGGGCCTGTTCACCGTCGGCGCGCAGAAGGTCAGCGCCACCGCGGTGACCACGCAGCCACATGCCTTCACCGCCGGGACGATCACGTCCCGCGGTGTTGCCATCGAGCTGCGCCGGGGAGAGGGCGGCTGCGAGCCGGGAACTACCCGATGACTACGGCGGTTCGACGCGGGTGGCGTCGGGGCCGCCCGTTCGCGGCGGGGCTGCTGTTGGGCCTCGGCGGACTGGAGCTGATCTGCGTCTCCTGGGCGGGGCTGGGCTTTCTAAGGTTCACCGGCACCGCGGGCGCCGCCTCGTGGGCCCTCGGCGCACTCTTCGTCGTCGCCGGTGTGACGACGTGGCACAACCCCGCCCTGCGCTACTTCTCCGGCGTCCTGGCCGCCGTGATGTCCCTGGTCAGCCTGGTCGCCGCCAACCTCGGCGGCCTGCTCCTGGGCTTCCTGCTCACCGCCGTCGGCAGCGCCCTCGCACTGGCCTGGATCCCCCAGCAAGCACCTTCGACCCCACAAGAGGAGGCGTGAGGTGAGCTCCATCGCCCTGCCCACCACCGGTGTCTACCAGCGCAGCGGCATCCACGACGCTGCCCTGCGCCGCGGCTACGAGGCGTGCCGCCGCGCCACCCGCGCGACGGGCGAGATCGAGTACGCCGTCTCGCTGCTGCTGCCGCCCCCGCTGCGGACCGCCACCTGGGCCCTGTACGGCGCCGTCCGGGCCGTAGACGACCTGGCCGACGCAGTCGGATCGGCCGGCGAGGCGGATCCGGGACGGGCCGGACGGCTGGAGGCGTGGATCTCGGCGTTCGACTCGGACCTGCGCGAAGGCCGCGGCAGCGACCCGGTACGGCAGGCGCTGATCCACACCATGCTGACCTGGAATGTGCCGCCAGGATTCCTGCACACACTGTTCGAGGAACTCCGCCAGGACGTCCACGGACGGCAGTTCGCCACCTGGCAGGAGTGGCGGCACTACAACAGCCTGATCAACACCCCGCTCGTCCTGCGCGCAGGCTCCCTGCTGCTGCGCGCCGCGGGCCTGTCCACCGAGCCGGAAGCAATCGCCGCAAGCGTGCCCGACGCGGCCATGGCCTGCCAGACCGCCGTCGAGGCGATCTACCTCACCGACGCCCTCGTCGACCTCTCCGACGACCTCGACCGCGGCCACGTCCCGCTGCCGCAGGAAGCCCTGGACGAGGCCGGCGTGCGCCGGACGGACCTGCTGGCCCGGCGCGCCACCCCGGCGTTCGAGGACCTGGTGCGCCGCCGCCTCCGCCGGGCCCGAGCTCCTGGCGGAGCCGGCTGTACCGCTGGGACATGAAGGCGTCGCCGTACGCGTTCATCGCCCCCTTCTTCATCGTCTTCGGGGCGTTCTCGCTCGTCCCGCTGCTCTACACGGCCTGGTACTCCCTGCACAACGTGCAGCTGGCCGACCTGGACGGCCAGACCTGGACCGGCCTGGACAACTACCAGAACCTGCTGTCCTCGGACTTCTTCTGGAACGCGCTGTGGAACACCTTCACGATCGGCGTGATCTCCACGGTGCCGCAGCTGCTGATGGCGATCGGCCTGGCGCACCTGCTCAACTACAAGCTGCGCGGCTCGACCATGTGGCGGGTCGTCATGCTCACTCCGTACGCCACGTCGGTGGCGGCGGCGACGCTGGTGTTCGTCCTGCTGTACTCCTGGGACGGCGGCATGATCAACTGGCTGCTGGACTTCGTCGGGATCGATCCGGTCAACTGGCGTGAGTCCGACTGGGGTTCGCAGTTCGCCGTCTCGTCGATCGTGATCTGGCGCTGGACGGGTTACAACGCGCTGATCTACCTGGCGGCGATGCAGGCGATCCCGGCCGACCTCTACGAGTCCGCGGCGATCGACGGCGCCAACCGCTGGCAGCAGTTCCTCCATGTGACGATCCCGCAGTTGCGGCCGACCATCCTGTTCACGGTGGTCGTCTCGACGATCGGCGCGACCCAACTCTTCGGTGAGCCCCTGCTGTTCGGCGGGGTGAGCGGTTCGAAGGGCGGCTCCGGGCACCAGTACCAGACGCTCGGTCTGTACATGTACGACCAGGGCTGGATCATCGGCAACCTCGGCAAGGCGTCCGCGATCGCCTGGTCGATGTTCCTGATCCTGCTGATCGTCGCCGTGATCCAGCTGCTGATCTCCCGACGGCTGAGGAAGTCCCAATGAGTACAAGTGAACTGACGCTCCCTCAGGCAGGGAAGCAGAAGCCTGGGTCCAGGCGGGAGCGACCCCGGGTGATGGGCGCCGGCAAGCAGCTGCACGCCGGCCCGCTCACCTACGTCGTGCTGAGCGTCTTCGCGCTGGTGTCGCTGGCCCCGCTGGTGTGGACGGCGATCGCGGCCTCGCGCACCGACCGGCGGCTCGCGGAGACCCCGCCGCCGCTGTGGTTCGGCGGGAACCTGTTCAAGAACATGGAACGGGCGTGGGAGGAGGCCGGGCTCGGCGCCGCGATGCTCAACAGCACGATCGTCGCGGGCACCATCACCATCAGCACGGTGCTGTTCGCCACGCTCGCCGGCTTCGCCTTCGCCAAGCTTCGGTTCCGGTTCTCCGGTGTCCTGCTGCTGCTGACGATCGGCACGATGATGATCCCGCCGCAGTTGGCCGTCGTACCCCTGTATCTCTGGATGGCGGACCTCGGCTGGTCGAACCAGCTCCAGACGGTCATCCTGCCGACGCTGTGCACGGCCTTCGGTACGTTCTTCATGCGGCAGTACCTGGTGCAGGCGCTGCCCAGTGAGCTGATCGAAGCGGCGCGGGTGGACGGCGCGAGCAGTCTGCGGGTGGTCTGGCACGTGGTCTTCCCGGCCGCCCGGCCCGCGATGGCCGTCCTGGGCCTGCTGACGTTCGTGTTCGCCTGGAACGACTTCCTGTGGCCGATCATCGCCCTGAACCAGGAGAACCCGACCGTGCAGGTCGCCCTGAACTCCCTGGGCACCGGCTATGTCCCCGACCAAGCGGTGATCATGGCGGGCGCCCTGCTCGGCACGCTGCCGCTGCTGATCGCCTTCCTGCTGTTCGGCAAGCAGATCGTGGGCGGCATCATGCAGGGCGCGATCAAGGGCTGACGCCCAGCCGTCCCGTTCCGTCGTACGACTTCCAGGGGCCGGGTCACCGCCGCCTCGGCCCCCAGCACCCCCTTCCCCCCTTCCCCCCTTCCCCCGTCCCCCTCTTCTCCTCTTCTCCTCTTCTCCTCTCCTCCCGCCTTCTCTTCTCTCCTCACCCGTCGGTCTCCACGACCCCCAATGGGAGCGCTTCCATGCCTGAGCCCATGACCTCCGTGTCCTTTCCCCCCGCCTTCCTCTGGGGCGCCGCGACGTCGGCGTACCAGATCGAGGGGGCGGTGCGGGAGGGCGGTCGCACGCCGTCCATCTGGGACACCTTCAGCCATACGCCGGGCCGGACGGCCGGCGGCGAGCACGGTGACATCGCTGTCGACCACTACCACCGCTACCGCGACGACGTGGCGCTGATGGCCGAGCTCGGCCTGGGCGCGTACCGCTTCTCCGTCTCCTGGCCGCGTGTGCAGCCGACGGGCCGGGGTCCGGCGGTGCAGGTGGGCCTGGACTTCTACCGCCGCCTGGTGGACGAGTTGCTGGCGCACGGCATCAAGCCCGCCGTCACCCTGTACCACTGGGACCTGCCGCAGGAGCTGGAGGACGCGGGCGGCTGGCCGGAGCGGGACACGGCGTACCGGTTCGCCGAGTACGCGCAGATCGTCGGCGAGGCGCTGGGCGACCGGGTGGAGCAGTGGATCACGCTCAACGAGCCGTGGTGCAGCGCGTTCCTGGGCTACGGCTCGGGTGTGCACGCGCCGGGCCGCACCGAACCGGCGGGCTCGCTGCGGGCGGCCCACCACCTGAACCTGGCGCACGGGCTGGGCACCTCGGCCCTGCGCTCGGTGATGCCGGCCCGCAACTCGGTGGCGCTCAGCCTCAACTCCGCGACGGTACGCCCGCTGTCCCAGGACCCGGCGGACCTGGTGGCGGCACGGAAGATCGACGATCTGGCCAACGGGGTCTTCCACGGCCCGATCCTGCACGGCGCGTACCCGGAGTCGCTGTACGAGGCGACGGAGCCGGTGACGGACTGGGCGTTCGTGCTGGACGGCGACCTGGCGGCGATCAACCAGCCGCTGGACGCCCTGGGGTTGAACTACTACACGCCCGCGCTGGTCTCGGCGGCCGAGACCGGGGTGGCCGGCCCGCGTGCCGACGGCCACGGGGCGAGCGAGCACTCGCCGTGGCCCGGGGCGGACGACGTGCTGTTCCATCAGACGCCGGGTGAGCGCACGGAGATGGGCTGGAGCATCGACCCGACCGGCCTGCACGAGCTGATCATGCGGTACACGCGCGAGGCACCGGGCCTGCCGCTCTACATCACCGAGAACGGCGCGGCCTACGACGACAAGCCGGACCCCGACGGCCGCGTCCACGACCCGGAGCGGATCGCCTACCTGCACGGCCACCTCTCCGAGGTCCGCCGCGCGATCACCGACGGCGCCGATGTCCGGGGCTACTACCTGTGGTCCCTGATGGACAACTTCGAGTGGGCGTACGGCTACGGGAAGCGGTTCGGCGCGGTGTACGTCGACTACTCGACGCTCGAGCGGACGCCGAAGTCGAGCGCGTACTGGTACGCGAAGGCGGCTCGGACGGGGACGTTGCCGGCGGTGGAGCAGGAGCTCTAGCGGACGGCAGTCGGCCGGGGGGCGGGGCGCGGTACGCCGGGGGGCGTGCCGCGCCCCGGCGTTCCTCGCAGGGCGGTCGCGAAAGCGCCGTCCTCGGCGATGTCCTTGCGCCGGGCGGAGGCAAGGAACCACAGTCCGCTGGACGCTCCCGCGCCCCCGTGCCGGTAGGCGATGGACTGCAGGGCGACCCCGGCCGCCTCCGCGCTTCCCGCGCCGGCCGCGCACGTGTCGAGGATGAGAAGAAGGTGGCGGAGGTCTCCTCGGCACAGGATCCGCACCAAGTCCTCGGTGGCCAGGGCCGTGGTGGCCGGATCATCCTCGTGGGAGTCCCAGCACAGGAGGTAGTGCCGGTCGCGGTCCTGCACGAGCCCGTGCCCCGCGAAGTACACGACCACCACGTCATCGCCGGTGGGTGCTCATCGCGTGCCTGCCTCACTGTTCACGAGGGTGGGGTGCGGCAGCACGCTAGCGATCCGGAATCGGGCAAAAGACCTGATCCAGACGGGCGTCGGCGATCTCAGGGCGCGCTCAAGGAAGGGATCGGGGGCGGTTAAAGGTGGAGACCAGTCTGCCGGGACGGCGTCTTCGGACCGCACTCCGATGCCCCCTGCGCACGGGCGCCCGCCCGTCCAGCTGGATCCAGATCCGCACCTCTGTCCCGCCGAGCACCGACGACCCGATCCGCACGTCCCCGCCCGTCGACTCCGCGAGCCGCCGCACGATGTCCAGTCCGAGGCCGGTCGACCCGTCACTGCCCGAGCCCCGGCCGCGCGCCATCGCCGCCTCGGGGTCGGATATGCCGGGCCCCGCGTCCGAGACGAGCACGATCACCGCGTCCTCGCCGTTGTGCACGTCGACCGCGAACGCCGTGCCGTCGGGGGTGTGCCGGAAGACGTTGCCGAGCAGGGCGTCCAGCGCGGCCGCCAGATCCGCCCGGGCCACGGGTATGCGCACCGGCCGGTCCACGCCGGCCACCCGCACCTTGCGGCCCTCGTCCTCTGCCAGCGCCGACCAGAACGCCATCCGCTCGCGCACCACCTCGGCCGCGTCGCACCCGGCGCCCGGACCGGCCGCCACGGTCTGCGGCTTGGCCTCCCGGGCGGTACGGATGATGGTGTCGACCTCGCGCTCCAGCTGGGCGACGGCGGCCCTGGTCTGCTCGGCGGCCGGACCGTCCCCGAGGGAGGCCGTGTTCAGCCGCAGCACGGTCAGCGGCGTACGCAGACGGTGGGACAGGTCGGCCGCCAACTCGCGTTCGTTCGCAAGGAGTTGGACGACCTGGTCGGCCATCGAGTTGAACGCGACCGCCGCCAGCCGCAGTTCGTTCGGCCCCTCCTCGGGCACCCGAGCGCCCAGCTTCCCCTCCCCCAGCTCATGCGCACCCTCGACCAGACGCTGAGCGGGCCGCACCATCCGTACGCCCAGCCGGTCGGCGACCGCCACCGAGCCGACGATCAGCGCGACCCCGACCCCAGCGAGCACCGCCCAGGCCGTGGCGAGTCCGTCGGTGACCTCGGAGTCGGGGACGTACACCTCCACGACCGCGATCTCACCGGAGCTCAGCGCGACCGGCTGGAGCAGCGTGGATCCGCCGGGCACCTCGGTGGTCGAGGCGCGGCCCAGCCGTCGTACCGTCGCGATGTCGTCGGCGGCGGCGCGCTGCCGGCCGAGGTCGACGGCGGCCGTGTCATCGGAGGCCGGTATGTGCACGGCCATGCCCGCGTCCGACCCGGCCGAGGCGACGACCCGCTCCAACTGGTCCCGGTCGGTGGTGATGGACAGCGCCGGGGCGACGGCCGCGGCCTCCCGCTCGGCGTTGGTGAACGCGCGGTCGCGGGCCATCTCCCGGACGACGAGTCCGAGCGGGACGGCGAAGGCGACCACGACCATGGTGGTCACCGCCAGGCAGACCTTGACCAGTGCCCACCTCATCGCGGCGGCTCCGTCCCGGGTGGCTCCAGCTTCACGCCGACGCCGCGCAGGGTGTGCAGATAGCGCGGGTTGGCGGCCGTCTCGCCCAGTTTCCGGCGCAGCCAGGACAGATGGACGTCGATGGTCTGATCGTCGCCGTACGACTGCTGCCACACCTCGGCGAGCAGTTCCTTGCGCGGTACGACGACACCTGGCCGGCCGGCCAGGAAGGCGAGCAGGTCGAACTCGCGGCGGGTGAGGTCCAGGCGTACGCCGTCCAGTTCGGCCTGGCGGCGCAGGGGGTCGACGGTCAGGCCGCCGACGCGGAGCACGCTCGACAGGGTCGCCTCCCCGTTGCCGGACCGGGCCCGGCGCAGGACGGCGGCCATCCGGGCCGACAGGTGCTCGACCGAGAACGGCTTGGTCAGATAGTCGTCCGCCCCGGCGTTCAGCAGCCGGACGATCTCCGCCTCGTCGTCGCGTGCCGTGGCGATGATCACCGGCACGTCGGTGATGCCGCGCAGCATCTTCAGGGCCTCGGAGCCGTCCAGATCGGGCAGACCGAGGTCCAGGATCACCACGTCGAAGCGGAAATGGGCGACCTCGCGCAGCGCCTCCAGTGCCGTACCGACACTGCGCACCGTGTGGGCGGCGTCGGTCAGGTGCCGGATGAGCGCCGAGCGTACGAACTGGTCGTCCTCGACCACGAGCACACTTGCCATGCGCCGCACCGTACGCCATGCGGGCGAGCCCGGTCCGGGCCTGTGGACAACTCATCTGTTGTGGACAACCGCGCCCCTGTGGGCGGCTCCGGCCCTGTGGACAACCCGCGACACGTCCGGGACACGTGAGGCAGTATGGCCCGCGATGCTCAGAGGATTCGTACACGTTCTCGCTTGGTCGCTCGCCACCGGCGCGGCGGTCACGCTGTCGTGGTGGGGGGTCCACACGGTGATGGCCGGCACGGTGTACGACCGGCCGCGCGCCCTGCCCATCACGGCGGCCGACGCGACCGCGCAGGAGTCCGAGCCGCCTGCGTCGTCCACGAATCGGCCGACCCCGTCGAAGAGGCCGCCGAGCCCTCCGAGTCCCTCGCCGGAGCCGACCGGGACGCCCCGCACGCCGGACCCGGCCAAGACACCGCCGCAGGACCCCGGCCCCTCCCCCACCACCTCGGGCCAGGTCAAGGGCTACGACACCGACGGTGGCCGGGTGGTCTTCGACATCGGCGAGAGCTCCGCGACCCTCGTCTCGGCGACGCCGGGGGCGGGCTGGTCGATGCAGGTGTGGAAGACGCGGACGTGGATCCGGGTGGAGTTCGGCGCGGGGGCGGACCGTGTGTCGGTGTTCTGCACCTGGCACGACGGGCCACCGCGGGTGGACATCGGGAACTACTGAGTCGGCCGAGAGTGCCGGGTCACCTGAAGACGGACGCCGGGGGCGCTGGTGACGCGACCGCCGCCGCGTCCGTGACCGGTACGGCGCCACCCGTGAAGTCGGTGAGGGACCTGCCGTGTTCGACCCGCCCGGGGTGCGGGTCGGAGGCGGCGCGGCGGGTCAGTTCGGCGACCGGGAGCGGCTGGTCGGCGGCGACGAGGACGGCGTTGCCGAAGCGTCTGCCGCGCAGCACGGTCGGATCGGCGACCAGGGCCAGTTCGGCGAACCGGGCGGCCGCGGTGGCGATCTGGCCGCGCAGATGCGCGAGCGGCGGCCCGTCGGCGAGGTTGGCGGCGTACCAGCCACCGGGTCTCAGCGCCCGGCGGACGTCGTCGAGGAACTCGGTGGACGTGAGGTGGGCCGGGGTGCGGGCCCCGCTGAAGACGTCGGCGATGACGAGATCGGCCCAGCCGTCGGGCACCTTGGCGAGCCCTTCGCGCGCGTCGACGGACCGCACCCGGACGCGGGCGTTGCGGTCCAACGGCAGTTCGCGGCGGACCAGTTGGACGAGGGGAGCGTCGCGCTCGACGACCTGCTGGGTGGAGCGGGGGCGGGTGGCGGCGACATAGCGGGCGAGGGTGAGGGCGCCCCCGCCGAGGTGCACGGCCTGTACGGGTCTGCCGGGCGGGGCGACCAGGTCGATGACGTGCCCGAGGCGGCGCTGGTACTCGAAGGAGAGATAGGCCGGGTCGTCGAGATCGACGTGCGACTGCGGGGCGCCGTCGATGAGCAGTGTCCAGGCCCGCGCCCGGTCCCGGTCGGGTATGAGTTCGGCGAGCCCGCCGTCGACGGTCTCGACGACGGAGGCGACGGCCGCACCCGAGCGCCGGGGGTTCCTGGTCTTTCCCACCCGGCCATTATCAGGGAGTACGGGCACTCCGACCTGATCAGGGAGTACGGGCACTCCCCCCTGGCGCCGGGACCGGGCTCATCGCGCCGACGACCCCACGTCACCGGCAGGACCGCACGTCACCGGCAGTTGTCGGCCGCCTCGATCAACCGCGCCGCTTCCCCCAGCGCCGCACGCAGGGCCGTGGGATCCGTCGCCAGGTCCGCCTCTCCGGGCGGCAGCAGCCAGTCCGAGCCCTCGACCGGCGGCTCGGGGTCGAGGTTCAGGCTCAGTCCCCGGCCGTCGGTCTCGGTGCAGGTGCTGCCGGGCAGGTCCCAGGCGGCCGCCGTGCCCGGCGGGACGACGAAGCCCAGCGTGTCGCCGCCGTCGTCGTGCAGAACGGGCCCCACCGCGTCGCCGGCGCCCCGCCGCAGGATGTCGACCGCCTCCAGGCCCTGCCGCGCCGGAACCGTGACCACGTCACAGCCCGCCCCCGGCGGTTCGCTGCACTCTGCGACCGGCGCGAGTCCCGCCGTCGTCGACGGCGTACGAGGAACGATGCTCTGGCTGGTCTCCATCCCGACCTCCACCACGGAACCCCTTTTGCAGTCCGAAGAGTTCAACGCGGCGCCCCGTCAACGGCTACGGCGGAAGTCCGCCGCAAAGGATGGCAGTTCATGGCGGATCCCGTATGAGATATCCGGTTTGTAGCCAAACCCAGCGTGCCGGGTCCGATACAGCAGGTACGTTCTTGCCCGCCGGAGACAAGGGGCACCACACGGATATTCGGCCCGACTCACCGAATATCCGTTTCGACTCCGTCCCCGCTCCGGCATGGTTCGACGGTTCGCACGAGAGGACCCGGCCATGGCGTCGTCAGAGCTGACCTCGTCCCAGCCCCCCAGGCCACCGCGGCCGAATCTCGCGTTCCGGCAGTTGCGCGGACAGCGCTCGCCGGCCGAGTTCGCCGCGGCGGTGCGGCGGGCCGCTCGCGAGATCGGTGAGCGGGTCAGCTGTGACGCGCGCTATGTCGGTCGGGTCGAGGCCGGCGAGATCCGCTGCCCCAACTACGCGTATGAACGGGTGTTCCTGCACATGTTCCCCGGCCGCACGCTCACCGACCTGGGCTTCGCGCCCCGCTCGTCCGTACGCGGACGCCGGGCGCGCGCCGACGAGGACGCGCCCTTGCCGCACCCCACGATCCCGGCGCACGCCTCACGTGAGACGCCGGCCGTCCACGAGCCGTATGACCCGCTGAGCCCGCTGAACCCACTCAACCCGCAGGACCCGTACGACCCCCATGGCCCCCATGACCCGTACGGCGCACGGCAGAACCACGAGAACCACCAGAACCACGAGATCCACGAGGAGAGCGACGTGCTGCGTCGCGCATTCATGACCGGCGGGGGCGCCACGGTGGCCGCCGCCTCGTTGAGCCCGCTGGGGCTCGCCTTCGACGCCGCGGCCGCGGAGCGTCCCGTCAGACGTGTCGGAGGTCACGAGGCGGACGCGCTCGAAGAAGCCGTCCGCCGCATCCGGCTGCTCGACGACCGGCACGGCGCCGACGGCCTCTACCGGCGCGCGGCCACCCCGCTGCGTGCCGCCTACGCGCTGCTCGACGCCGGGACGACCCGGCAGGCGACCGGCGACCGGATCCACGCGGGCGCGGGGGAACTGGCCATCTCGGTGGGATGGCTGGCGCACGACTCGGGGCGGTTCGACGACGCGCGCTCGCACTACGCGGAGGCGCTGGCGACGGCCCGGATGGCCGGGGATCCCGCCCTTGAGGCACACGCCTTCTGCAACACGTCGTTCCTCGCGCGGGACGCGGGCCGGCCGCGTGAGGCGGTGCGGGCGGCGCAGGCCGCGCAACGGGTCGCGCGCGCCCTGGGCTCCGCCCGCCTGATGTCGCTGCTCGCGCTGCGCGAGGCGGGCGGCTGGGCGGGGCTCGCCGATCGCACCGGCTGCGAACAGGCCCTCGGCCGTGCGCAGGCCCTCTTCGCGCGCGGCCACTCGGACGCCGACCCCGAGTGGATGACCTTCTACGGAGAGGCCGAGCTGGAGATCCTTGAGGCGCAGTGCTGGTCGACGCTGGGCAACTGGCAGCGGGCGGCGCGGCACGCCGGGCGGGCCACCCGGCTC
This sequence comes from Streptomyces sp. NPDC006385, assembly GCF_040612485.1. Classification (NCBI taxonomy): domain Bacteria; kingdom Bacillati; phylum Actinomycetota; class Actinomycetes; order Kitasatosporales; family Streptomycetaceae; genus Streptomyces; species Streptomyces sp. NPDC006385. The sequence goes on along the minus strand of NZ_JBEXQG010000071.1, from coordinate 27,983 downwards.
CAGGATCCGCACTTCACGCGCAACATCGCGCTGTACACGACGGAGCTGGCGGACGATCTGGCCCGTGGGGGCCGTCCCGACGAGGCGGCCGCGGCCGGGATGCGCGTGCTGGACCTCTTGGACCAGGTGCAGTCGTCACGGATCCAGACGATGCTGGCGGGGACAGCGCGGGTGCTGCTGCCGCACCGACGGGCGAGTGGGGTGTCGGCGTTCTTGGAGCGGCACGCGAGCGTGCCCCGCACGGCGTGACGGGCATCCCGTCGGCGGCGGCGCCGGGCAGGCCGTCAGGCCGCCAGGTGCCCCAGGTCGTTCCAGCTCTCGACCGCCGGCTCCCCGTACGCCCATCCCAGCACCGACAGTGACGTCGGGTTCAGCCGGATCCGTGCCGCGAAATCGAGCGGCAGTCCCAGCCACCGCGCCCCTATGGACCGGAGTATGTGCCCGTGCGCGAAGACCAGCACATCCCGGTCCCGCTCGCGCGCCCAGGCCACCACCTCGTCGGCCCGGGCCGTCACCTCGGACAGGGTCTCGCCCTCGGGCACGCCGTCGCGCCAGATGAGCCACCCGGGCCGGACGGCCTGGATGTCCGCCGGGGTCATGCCCTCGTACGCGCCGTAGTCCCACTCCATGAGCGTGTCCCAGGCACGCGCGCGTTCACCGAAGCCGGCGAGCTCGCACGTCTCACGCGCGCGTGAGAGCGGGCTGGTGCGCACCTCGACGCCCGCCAGCCCGTCGTACGGCGGCCGGTGCAGGCGTTCGCCGAGGAGTTTCGCGCCCCTGCGGCCCTCCTCCAGGAGCGGCACGTCGGTCCTGCCGGTGTGCTTGCCTGCCAGCGACCATTGCGTCTGTCCGTGCCGGGCCAGCAGGATGCGCGGTGCCATGAAGGGGCCCTTCCGGGAAATGAGAGGCGGAACGCCTCCATCATCGCGCACGCTGTGCGGGCGCAACCCGGGGGGCGATCTCTGCGTCTTGAGGGCCGGGGCGCCCGAAGGGGGCTCGCGCATACACCGTAAAGTGGTACGACCGGTCAACCGGGCGGCGCCGTGACAAGAAGGGGGAGGCGATCGGATGCCACACGCCGAGACAGCTGGCGTGGAGGCGACGCAGCGGAACCGCCCGCGATGGTGGACCGAGTTGCCGCTGCTCCTCCTGGTCTACGCCTGCTATTCGGCGGGCCGCCTCCTCGCCCGGGGTGACGTGTCGACCGCCGTGGACCACGGCGTCGCGATCCTGGACATCGAGAAGGCGCTGTACCTCAACGCCGAGCACCCGCTCAACCGCCTCTTCACCCGCGAGCCCTGGCTCGGCATCCCGGCCGACTTCTGGTACGCCTCGCTGCACTACCTGGTCACCCCGGCGATCCTGGTCTGGATCTTCAGGTCGCGCACCGTGCACTACCGCGCGGCCCGCACCTGGCTGATGACGTCGACCTTCATCGGCCTGATCGGCTTCACGCTCCTGCCCACCTGCCCGCCCCGGCTGCTCGCCGAGAGCTACGGCTTCGTGGACACGATGGCCCACTACAGCTCGTACGGCTGGTGGGGCGGCGAGGCGAGCGCGCCCCGGGGCCTCGGCGGCATGACGAACCAGTACGCGGCCATGCCGAGCCTGCACGTCGGCTGGGCGCTGTGGTGCGGGGTGATGCTGTGGCGGTACGGCGGGACGCGCCTGGCGAAGGCGGCGGCCGTCGCCTACCCCCTGATCACCACGATCGTGGTGATGGGCACCGCCAACCACTACTTCCTCGACGCGGCCGCGGGCGCCGCCGTGATGGGCGTCGGCCTGCTGCTGGCGCCGTACGTCATGCGGACCATGGACCGGGTCCGCGCCCGGTTCGGGGTGGCGGCCGCACCGGTCGCGACGGCCTCCGGCACCCCCGTCCCGGTGCGCTCCTCCGACGCTTCTTCCTCAATTGTCAGTGGCGGATGCCAGACTTCCGCGGGTGAGCGAATTCCACGGCAGCGCGATTCCCGGTTCGGTTCCGGAGCCGAGCCGAGTGCCGCCCCCCAGGACGCGGGGGACGGCGCTCCGGCACCGGCTCGCTGAGCTGCGCGGTCCCGACGTACCGGCCAAGGCGCTGGACGCCCGCGCCCTGGCCGCCCTCGCCGCCAACCCCGGCTGCAAGCGGCGCGCGATCCTGGACGGCGCCGGGGTGAACAAGGCGGCACTGGCGAGCGCGCTGGGCTCGCCGTCGGTGTTCGGGCAGTCGCAGTTCGCCTTCACGCGCGGGAACGCCTTCGAGGCCAAGGTCAAGGCGGACGGCGGCGCGGAGCTGCTGCGGCTGGTGCACGAGAGACTGGACCGCACCGCCGAACCGCCCGCCCACGCGCGCGTGCCCGAGCTCACCGCCCTCGGTCCCGAGGGCCGGACGGCCCGTACGGCACTGGCGCTGCGCGAGGCCACCGGGGCGCACGGCGAGTGGACTCTGCTCGACCACCCGATGCTCGCGCTGGACGTCGCCGGCTCCCCCGCCTTCCTGGAGCCGGACGCGGTCGTCGTGCACCCCGACGGCAGCTGGACGGTCGTGGAGATCAAGTCCTTCCCGATGCTGGACGGTTCGGCGGACCCCGCCAAGGTGGGCGCGGCAGCCAGGCAGGCGGCGGTGTACGTGCTGGCACTGGAGCAGATCGCCGCCCGGCTCGGTGCGCCCACGGGGCAAAGCGCCTCAGAAAGGGCCCCCGCCCCGCGCGTGCGCCACCGCGTCCTGCTGGTCTGCCCGAAGGACTTCTCCAACGTCCCCACCGCCTCGGCCGTGGACGTCCGCAAGCAGCGCGCGGTGACCGCCCGCCAGTTGGCCCGCCTCACCCGCATCGAGGACATCGCCGACGCCCTCCCCGACGGCACCTGTTTCTCCCCCGAGCTGCCCGCGGCCGACCTGACCGCCGCCGTCGAGTCGGTCCCGGCGACGTACGCGCCCGAGTGCCTGTCCGCCTGCGAGCTGGCCTTCCACTGCCGCGCCCGCTCCCGCGCGTCCGGAGCGGTGACCTCGCTGGGCCGCTCGGTGCGGGCCGAGCTGGGCGGCCTGACGACGGTCGAGGACGTCCTGTCGGCGGCTCGCGGCGAGTCCGGCGACCCGGACGACCCGGCGGTGGCGGCCCTGCGCAGGGCGGCCCGGCTGCGCGCCGAGGCCCTCGGCCGGGAGGCGGTGGCCCCGTGTCACTGATCTCCACCCTCGCCCGCCTCGAAGCCGTCAGCACGGGCCGCGCCCAGCCCACCGCCACCGTGTGCCACCGGCACCTGTCCGACCGCCCCCTGGTCTTCGTGCCCCTCACCACCGCCGGTGAGGCGGGCGCCCCGCTCGGCGCGCTGGTCGGCACCGACCGGGACGCCCCGCACCTGCTGGTCGTACCGCAACCGCGCGACCGGGACCTCAGGTTCGCGTTCCTGGCCGAGCTGGCGGACGTCGTCCTGCCGTACGTCGACTCCTACGCCGCCGACGTGGAGGCCGCCGAGCGGGCCGAGACCGATCCGGAGACCGGCAAGCGGGTCAAGGTCGAGGTCGAACTGTGCGCGGACGCCCCGCAGGTGATCGTGCCGAGCCGCGCGGGCATCGACTTCGTACGGCTGCTGGGCCGCTCCATGCGCTTCAGGCGCACGGCGGAGCAGGACCCGGAGGCCCCGTACCCCGCGCCCCCGCGCGTGCCGTTGCTCGGGCGGTGGCTGACGCACTTCGGGGAGCGGGCCCGCGTGCCCGGCTCCTCGCTGCTGCTGGCCATGACGGACGTACTGGCCCGGCACTGGGCGACCGGCCAGTCCACCCTGGAGGACCAGCACCTGGGCGCGCTGCTGGCCTGGATCGACCCTCCGGAAGGTGGGACGGGCGCCGAGGCCGCGCTGCGGGCGGAGCTCGCGCGGGACCGGGAGGGCCAGTTGCTGTGCCCGCCGGCCGGTCCCGCCACCGACCCGGCGTTCGACAACAAGCTGCTCGCCCCCGCCATCGAGCGCTACGACCGCGCCCGTACGGCCCTCGCCGCCGCCGAGGACGGTCTGGAGGCCGACGACCGGCTCGGCGACCTCACCGCCGCCGAGCGGGAGATCCGCGCGCTGGTCGAGAGCCGGACCCGGCCCACCTGGGACGCGGTGTGGCGCGGCCTGGACCTGCTGCGGGAGCTGCCCGAGGCCGGCCGGGTCGAGGAGCGGTGGACCCGCGATCGCTGGTCGTTCACCGGCCACCGGGACCGGGTCCTCGCCGGGGAGCCTCCGCAGCCGCGCCGTGACGACGCGGTCACCGCCGCGGGCAAGCTCGCCGCACGCGAGCGCGAACAGGCCCGCCTGGAGGCGCAGGAGGCGCTCGACGACCCGCTGGTGATGGCGGGGCGGCGGCTGGCCGGGGAGGCGTTCGCGGGCGAGGTCACCGAGGTGGTCATGGCCTACAGCGAGGGCAAGCGGCCGAGCCCGCGCCCGCTGGTCACCGTCCGCACGGCCGACCGGCCGCATCTGGGCGAGCGGGCCAGGGTGTTCCGGTCGCTGGGCGGGAAGCCGCAGTCGGCGGAGTTCGTCGGCTACGAGGGGGCCGTGGCGGAGGGGAGCGCGCTGGTCGTGCTGCGGGTGCTCGACAAGATGGGCCGCGGCAAGGAGCCGGAAGAAGGGTCCGTGCCGGAGAAGGGCGACCTGGTCTGTTTCACCCTGTTCGAGCACGAGCAGCGGGGCGGCCCGAAGCTGCCCGACCCGGAGGAGACGCCGTGGACGCACGGCGGGCCGCCCGGGGAGCAGGTGTCCGAGCCCGCCGATCCGCTGACCGAGGAGGACGTGCTGTGACGACCGTGTTCGACCCCGGTTCCGCGGCGGCGCGGGCCACCGACGCGATCCTGCACGACACGCTGCATGGCACCGCGCGCGGTGTCGTCGTCGACTCTCCGCCCGGCGCCGGCAAGTCCACGCTCGTCGTCCGCGCGGCGCTGGAACTCGCCGACGCCGGGCGCCCGCTGATGGTCGTCGCGCAGACCAACGCCCAGGTCGACGACCTGGTCCTCAGGCTCGCCGATAAGAACCCCGAGCTGCCGGTGGGGCGCCTGCACAGCAGTGACACCGACCCGTACGACAAGGCGCTGGACGACCTGCCGAACGTACGCAAGTCGGCGAAGGCGGGCGACCTCGCGGGCCTCGCGGTCGTCGTCTCCACGGCGGCGAAGTGGGCGCACGTCAAGGTCGACGAGCCCTGGCCGCACGCGATCGTCGACGAGGCGTACCAGATGCGCTCGGACTCGCTGCTCGCCGTGGCCGGCCTGTTCGAGCGGGCGCTGTTCGTCGGCGACCCGGGTCAGCTGGACCCGTTCTCCATCGTCGGCGGCGAGCAGTGGGCGGGCCTGTCGTACGACCCCTCGGCCTCCGCCGTCACCACCCTCCTCGCCCACAACCCGGCGCTGCCCCAGCACCGTCTGCCGGTCTCCTGGCGCCTTCCCGCGTCCGCCGCGCCGCTGGTGTCCGGCGCCTTCTACCCGTACACCCCGTTCCGCAGCGGCACGGACCACGGCGACCGCCGACTGTCCTTCGCGGTGCCGTCGGACGGCTCGGGCCCCGACCGGGTGATCGACGAGGCGGCGGAGTCGGGCTGGGGCCTGCTGGAGCTGCCCGCCCGGCACACCCCGCGCACGGATCCCGAGGCGGTACGGGCGGTGGCGACGGTCGTACGGCGTCTCCTGGACCGGGGCGGCGCGGCCACGTCGGAGCGCTCGCCGGACCCCGGGCCCCTCACCGCCGACCGGATCGCGGTCGGCACGGCTCACCGGGACCAGGCGGCGGCGGTCCGGGCGGCACTGGCCGAGCTGGGCGTGACGGACGTCACCGTCGACACCGCGAACCGTCTGCAGGGCCGCGAGTACGACGTGACGGTCGTCCTCCACCCGCTCTCCGGCCGCCCCGACGCCACCGCCTTCCATCTGGAGACGGGCCGCCTGTGCGTCCTCGCCTCCCGCCACCGGCACGCGTGCATCGTGGTGTGCCGGGCGGGGGTGAGCGAGCTGCTGGACGACTACCCGTCGACGGAGCCGGTGCAGCTCGGGACGGTGGTGAAGTTCCCGGACGGCTGGGAGGCCAACCACGCCGTGCTGGCGCGGCTCGCGGAACACCGGGTGGCATGGCGACCGTGAGCAGCCGGGCATCCACGCACTCGACGCGGACCACGACACCACCGCCCACCCGACCGCGGGACGGAGTCCGGCACGCCGCCGCAGGCGGCTGGCAAACACAGCCCGGACGGCTGGGAGGCGAACCACGCGGTACTGGCGCGGCTCGCGGAACACCGGGTGGCATGGCGACCGTGAGCAGCCGGGCACCCGCCTGGGCCGTGAGGGGGCGGCGCGGTCGGCGGCAGCCCTTGTGAGCTGGGGGCCGAGGCCCACTTGCGCGGGCGCGGGAGAATGGACGGTGACCGGTCCCCAGGCAGTTACCGGTGGCCTATGAGATCGGTGACGTACGAGTGGAGGAGAAAACATGGCGGAGCCCACGCCGCGACGGAACGAACCGCGGCTACGCCCCGCGCCCCTGCTCTTCGAGCCCGCGCAGGTGGCCGCCGATCCCGAGCACTTCTTCGACCTGGAGTCCATCGACGACCCGCGGGCGCTGCTGGCGCGGGCGACCGAGCTGGCCCAGGCGTTCCGGGCGGCGGCGGACCGGGCGGTGGAGTTCCAGGCCATCGCCGCGGCCCAGCTCGCGGACCCCCGCCGGTTCGACCGGCTGACGCCCGCCGACATCGCCGCGCGGGCCGAGTGGACCGAGGACTACGCCAAGAAGATGGTGGAGTTCGGCCGGGATCTGATGCGGGGCGTCGAGGGGCCGGGGCACGTCGACCCGGTGTGAGCTGCCGACCGGCCGCCGGGTCACGTCGGCTCACCCCGGCCCGCCCCACCCGGCGCACTCCATGGCATATGCCAGGCGGGCAAGATACGCCTCGCCACCCCGCCCTGTCCCGGTTTCCGGGAACCCTCGGGAACGGAGCGCTCACCGTCGGTAGATGTGTCTGCCATGAGCAGCACACGCAACGCCCCGTTCTCGCCCGCCTCCGTCACAGCGGACGGCGCCGCCTGGCTCGCCTCCGCAGAACCGTATCCGCGCGGCACCCGGGCGCTCTGGGACGAGCGGCCCACGGCCCCCGTGGTCCTGACCTGCGGTTCCGTCTTCGATGTCGTGAGCGCGCCCGCGGTCTTCGGGCGCCGGATGGTCGACCGGCTGTGGGAGGAAGGGCCCGGAACGGGACCGGTGGCGGTGTTCCGGGGCCGCTTGCTGCTGTTCTCCGCGCCCGGCACGGCCCAGCGGCTGCCGTCGCTGCTGCGGTGGGAGGAGTTCGGTCGCGCGGGCGACGTCCCCCCGCTCCTCTGCCATGGCACCGGAGACGCGGTGACCGTCCCCGCCGGGTGCGGCTCCGCCGCCCCCTCCGACGCCCCCTCCGACGCCCTCTCCGCCTCCGCCTCCGCCGCGCCCTCCGGCTCTCGCTGGCTGGTCGCCCCCGACACCCGTAATCCCTGGTTGCCGGGCCCGGAGGTGCTGCTCTGGGCAGCCGTGCGGGCGGCTCGCGCGGCCGTTCGGATATCGATTTTTCCCCACGCCGATCAGGGTGCTAAGGTCTACGACGTCAGCAGGCGCCGCTAGCTCAGTTGGTTAGAGCAGCTGACTCTTAATCAGCGGGTCCGGGGTTCGAGTCCCTGGCGGCGCACGACAGTGAAAGCCCCTCGCGAAAGCGGGGGGCTTTACGCATGCCCGGCCCTGTCCGGCCGGTGTCCAGCCCCGCCCCACCCGGCGCACGGCACCTCCCACGGACACACCGCCCCGTACCACCGGCGCACCGCCGTACCACCACCCGCATCCCTCCTGCCACCGGGCGCACCGCCACCTCCCGGCGCATCGCGTGCCCGCCGCGCGACCCCCCATCCGGCGCAGGCGCTACCCCCCTGTCGCGATCTTCACCGTCCACGCCCCCGACGCCGTGCGCCCCTCCACCTCCACCCGTACGCCCTCCCCCGGCACCGTGAAGCTCTCGCCCGGCCCGACCGGCGCGTCCGCGAGCGGCGGGTACACCGACGCCTCCCAGCAGGCCTCGGTGCGCGGATGGGCGTCGACCACCTCGACGGGGCCGCCGCCGGACTCGGTCCGGTTGCGCACGCGGTACACCAGCACCCCCTGCCGGCAGGCCGCCACGTCATTGCCCACCGGGCCGCGCACCTCGAAGGCGAGCGCGCTTTCGGGTCCGGTGCGGACGACGGCGAGTTTGATGCCGTTGCCCAGACCGAATCCCGGCACGCCGCCGACCGCTCCGGGTCCGCCGACCCCCACGGATCCGCCGACCGTACCCCTCACGCCGACGGTGCCGTCCGCACCACCGACACCACCGGCACCACCCGCACCGCCCACGCCGAACACGCCCCGCGCCCCCGCCGCACCCGTCCCCGCCGGCACACCGGGCCCCGCCGCCAGCGGCTCCAGGGTCAGCCGTGTGACCCCGGACCCCGCCCCCCGCACGCACATCACCTGCCGCGGCTCCAGCCACCCCAGCTTCCACTTGTGCCAGCCGAACAGATCCGGCGCCATGCCGAACTGGCTGCCCATCAGGTCCCAGTCGCCGACGAAGGTGTCCCAGTCGCCCTTGCCGTCCACCGGACGGTGGTACAGGTCCGGCAGGTCGAAGACGTGGCCGGTCTCGTGCGCGAGGACCAGCCGGTCCGGCGGGTGGTTCTCGAACACGGTGACGACGCGCCGGATGTCCGTGCCGTCGGCCCGCAGCGGTTCGTCCAGGTTGACGACCTTCGTGGCGTCCGAGTCGACACCGGGTGCGTCGGGGTCGGCGACGAAGTAGACGATGTCGTAGCGGGAGAAGTCCACCTCCCGGTCCGCCAGGGCGAGGGCGTCACGCAGATAGGCGGCCCGCTGGTCCATGTTCCAGTCGCGCTGTATGGCGTACGCCGTCGAGGGGCGCGGCATCCGGAGCCAGTGCCGGAGCGGATGCGGGCGCAGGGTGAACCTGCCGTAGGAGGCGCGTTCGAAGAAGCGGGTGGTGAGCGGGAAGTGGTCGGCCGTCAGTTCGGCGGGTGACGTACGGGGCCGGGAGTCCGGGAAGGACAGGAACACCATGACCGCGTCGAGCTTGCGGGTCGGCCGCGGATAGGCGGCGTTCCAGGTGTCCAGGCCCTCGGAGTGGTGGGCGTCGGTGCGTTCGAGCGCGCAGGGTTCCGTGTCGAACGGCTCGGCGACCGAGGGACCGGCGACCAGGGAGGTCGCCGCGAGTGCCGACATCGTGGTGAACAGCGCGGCGCAACTGCGCAGTCGGGGCCGGTCCCGCAGTCGGCCCATGCCGGTGAGCAGGGGGAACTGACGCGGCACGACGACCTCCGGGAGCGGTTCGCGGGACACCGCTCCCAGCCTGAGTCAGATTGTCGTACTACGCCCTGTTTGCCTGCACCGGACGGGTGAGAGGGCCGAGGAATCGCCCCCATCGACACCCCCGAATCGCTCACGGAACGTCACAACCGGTCGGGTGACCGAAGAAGCCGTCCAGGTGCGGGCAGAAACGATCTGTCAGAAGCTCAGGTCCCATGGGAACACTGAACTGTGGGTGGAAGGGCCCAGGGCCAGCCTCTATGATCGGCACACTTTCCTGACACTTTCCTGCACGGACACGGCCCGGAGGCCGACCGCCCCCGGCCGGCCATTCCGATGAGACCCATCCGAAGAACGAGTGCACTGCGGGAGCGAGCGGTGAGCGGAACGTCCGAAGGGCCGACGCCCGCGGCAGACCTCATCGGGCCAGCCGTCACAGAGAGTAACGTACAGACATCTCCTGGTACCGGGGCGCCGCGCTACTCGTCCGCCTTCCGGGCCGCGCCCCTGGCGATGGCCGTGGTGGACCGCGAGGGCCTGGTGTCCGGCGCCAATCCCGCCCTCGCCGAGCTGCTCGGCACGGCACCCGGGGAGTTGGCCGGTTCCGTCGCCGCGGACCTGGTGGACCTCACCTCCGACGCGCGCACCTGGCACGCGTACCTCGAAGTGCTGCGCGGCCGCCAGGCCAGACTGCGCTGCACGCGCCGCCTCAAGCACCCCGACGGACACTCCCTGTGGGCCCAGGTCACGGTCACGCCGCTGCCCGGGGAGGAGCGGGGCGGCGTCCTGCTGTCCGTCGCCGACATCAGCGCCCACCGCGAACTCCAGGCGCGGGTGCGGCACTTGCAGATGCACGACCCGGTGACCCGGCTGCCCAACCGCACCCTGTTCTTCGAGCGGCTGTCGGCGGCGCTGGAGGCGGAGGCGTACGAGGACAGCGGCACCACCGGCCGCATCGGCCTGTGCTATCTGGACCTCGACGGCTTCAAGGCGATCAACGACACCCTCGGCCACCGCATCGGCGACACCCTGCTGGCCGCCGTGGCCGAACGGCTCACGCGCTGCGCCGAGGAGGCGGGCTACGCCCGGTCGAGCCCGCCGCTGGTGGCACGGCTCGGCGGCGACGAGTTCGCCCTGCTCGTCGAGGACTCGACGGGCACCGAGCAACTCGCCGACCTCGCCGAGTCGGTGCTCGAGTCCCTGCGGGCCCCGTTCGACCTCTCCGGCCGGCGTCTGTCGGTGTCGGCCTCGATCGGCGTCGTGGAACGCCAGGCGACCGGCACCACCCCGACCGCCCTGATGCAGGCCGCGGACACCACGCTGTACTGGGCGAAGGCCGACGGCAAGGACCGCTGGACACTGTTCGACCCCGAACGCAACGCCCACCGCATGACCCGCCAGGCCCTCGCCTCCACGCTCCGTCCGGCCATCGACCGGGGTGAATTCGCCCTGGAGTACCAGCCGTTGGTGAGCATGGAGGACGGTCTGCTGCGCGGTGTCGAGGCGCTGGTCCGCTGGAACCATCCCCAGTTCGGCGTACTGGCGCCGAATCGGTTCATCGGACTGGCCGAGGAGGACGGCTCGATCGTGCCGCTCGGCCGCTGGATCCTGGCGACCGCCTGCCGCCAGGCGCGCGCCTGGCAGACGACGCACCCCGACGAACCGCCGATCTTCGTGAGCGTCAACGTGGCCGTGCGCCAGGTCTGGGACTCCGACCTGGTGGCGGACGTGGCGCGGATCCTCGAAGAGACGCAACTCGCCCCCCACCTGCTCCAGTTGGAGCTCACCGAGTCGGCGGTGATGGGCTCGGCGGGCCGACCGCTCCAGGCCCTCCAGGCGCTCAGCGACATGGGCGTGCGCATCGCGATCGACGACTTCGGCACGGGCTACTCGAACCTGGCGTACCTCAGCCGCCTGCCCGTCTCCGTCCTGAAGCTGGACGGCTCCTTCGTACGGGGCTTCCAGTACGAGAGCGACAACGCCGCGGCCGTCCCGCCGAACCCGGCCGACGAGGTGGTGGTCGAGGCGATGATCCAACTCGCCCACCGGCTGGGCCTGACGGTCACCGCGGAGTGCGTGGAGACCCTGGCCCAGGCCTCGCGTCTGCGCCGGATCGGCTGTGACACCGGCCAGGGGTGGCTGTACTCGCGGCCGGTGCCGCCGGATCGCATCTCCGAGTTGAGGGTGTGCGGGTGCGAGGTTCAGGAGGCCGCGGGCAACCCGTAGGCATCCGCGATGAGTTCGTACGAGCGCAGGCGTACGTCCATGCCGGGCGCGTTGCTCGTGATCATCAACTCGTCGGCGCCGGTGCGCTTGTGGAGGTCGTCGAGGCCGGTGCGGACCTCGTCGGGGGTGCCGTGGACGACGTTGGCGTTCCAGGAGTCGGCGAACTCCCGCTCCGCCGGGGTGAATGCGTACGCCTCGGCCTCCTCGGGGGTGGGGATCAGGCCGGGGCGGCCGGTGCGCAGGCGGATCATGCCGAGGGCGGCGGCCCTGACCTGGCGGCGGGCCTCCTTCTCCTCGTCGGTGGCGAGGGCGGAGACGCCGATGAGGGCGTACGGCCGGTCGAGGACGGCGGACGGCCGGAAGGACTCCCGGTACAGGTCGAGGGCCGGGATGGTGTTCCGCGCGGAGAAGTGGTGCGCGAAGGCGAAGGGCAGGCCGAGGACGGCGGCCAGGCGGGCGCTGAAGCCGGAGGAGCCGAGCAGCCAGATCGGCGGGCGGTGCGGCGACTGGACGCCACCGGGTGAGGTCGCCTGGACCGGGCCGGGGACTGCGTGGACACGGCGGTAGGAGTGGCCGTCGGGGAAGTCGTCGTCCAGGAAGCGGGTGAGCTCGGCGAGTTGCTCGGGGAAGTCGTCGGCGCCCTCGTCGAGGAGGTCCGTGCGGCGGAGGGCGGCCGCGGTGGCGCCGTCCGTGCCCGGGGCGCGGCCGAGGCCGAGGTCGATACGGCCGGGGGCCATGGCCTCCAGGGTGCCGAACTGCTCCGCGATGACCAGCGGGGCGTGGTTCGGGAGCATCACGCCGCCGGAGCCGAGGCGGATGCGGTGGGTGTGGGCGGCGAGGTGGGCGAGGATCACGGCGGGGGACGAGGACGCCACGCCCGGCATGGAGTGGTGCTCGGCGACCCAGTGGCGGTGGAAGCCGCGAGACTCCGCGAGCCGGGCCAGCGCGACGCTCGTGCGCAGGGCGTCGGCGGCGGTGTGGCCGGCGCTGACCGTGACCAGGTCCAGTACGGACAGGGGGACGGGGGCGGTGCCTTGTGCCGTGCCTCGGATGCCGTCGGCCTGGGTCTCGTCTGCCGCCACGGGGGGTGCCTCCTGTTGTGGTGCCGTGCGCTGTCCGCAGCCATCCAACAGGAGGCACTCTCCGGTTATTCCCCTCCAGGGGCGGGACGGCCGGCGCCCGCCTGCTCCCTCGCCTCCCGCACCTCCGCGGCCGCGGTGACGACGTCGTCCAGGAGCGCGTCGATCTCGGCGGTCGAGGTCGCCGGGGTCAGGAAGACCAGCTTCAGGTGCACCTGGAACCCGCCGTCCGGGCGCCGTACCTTCGTGCGGGCCAGGAGGGCCCGTCCCTCGGCCATCAGGTGCCGCCGGACCGCGGCGTTCCAGGCGCTCTCGTCGTCGACGGGCTCACTGGTCCGGCACCGGAAGATCACGGTGCTGAGCACCGGTTCGGCGAGCAGTTCGAGGTCCGGGTCGCCGGCGATGCGGGCGGCCGCATGGCGGGCCTGCGCGTGGCAGGCGTCGACCCAGTCGCCCATGCCCTTGCGGCCGAGGGCGAGCAGCGACGCCGCGATCTTGAAGGCGTCGGAGCGGCGGGTGGTCTGCAGCGACGTCCCCAGGAGCGCGGTGTACCCCTCCGCCTCGTCGTCCGGCGGGTTGAGGTAGACGGCCTGCTGGGTGAGCGGGCTCATCCGGGTCCGGTCACCCACCAGCAGAACGCTGGAGGACGCCGGGGTCCAGCCGAACTTGTGCAGATCGAAGGCGATGGAGTCGGCCTCGGCGAGACCGTCGAGGTGCGTGGCGAGGGTCTGGGAGAACAGGGCCCCGATTCCGTACGCGGCGTCGACGTGCAGCCATGTCCGGTGCTCCGCGGCCAGGGCGGCGAGCTCCCGCAGCGGGTCGAAGGAGCCGTGGTCGGTGGTGCCCGCGGTCGCCACCAGGGCGATGCATGTCTCGTCCGGGCCGAACCCGTCGAGCAGTCGGCGGGCCTCCTCCGGGATCATCCGGCCCATGTCGTCCACCGGCACCCTCACCACCGCGTCGCGCCCCAGCCCCAGGAAGCCGGCGGCACGTGCGATGGAGAAGTGGGCGGCCGCGGAGCACAGGATCCGCGGCCGCAGCGCCTGGCCGGTGAGTCCCGCCCGCGAGACGTCACCGTCGGCGGTGCCCCCGAGCGCGTGGTCGCGGCTGAGCAGCAGCCCCATGAGGTTGGAGATGCTCCCTCCGGGAGTGAGCGTCCCGGACGCCGCCTCCTGGTCGTAGCCGACCCAGCCGGCCATCTCGCGGATGAGCCGGCGCTCCAGTTCCAGGGCGAAGGGGCCGCTCTCCCACGAGTGGAGGGACTGGTTGAGGACGGCGGCGAGCAGTTCGGCGGCGACCGCGGCGGGCGTGGGCGCGCACTGCATGCGCGAGACGGCCGCCGGATGCGTGAGATCGGCGGCCCAGGTCGCGTAGGCCTCGAAGAGTTCGCCCACGCGGTCCGGTCCCGGTGCTCGGGTCAGGAATCCGTCCTGGCGCACCAGGTCCCGCACGGCGGCGATCGCCGCGTCGGGGCCGCCTGCCACGACCGGGCCACCTCGTTTGACCGCCGCACCGGAGACCGCGTCGAGGGCGGTGTCCACCAGCGTGCGCAGTTGCTCGATGCCGTCGGCGGTGCCCGCCAGCGCCACGCGCCGGTCGGTGCCGGTCGGGGCGGGGTTCATGTCGTTCACGGATCTCGTCCTTCTGTGGGGTTCGGTGCTCAGGGCGGGGCCGGGCGGGTTCAGGAGGCGGTACGGGTGCTGCGGATGACCCCGATCGACGCGACGACGACGGACGCGAGGCCTATGACCTGACCGAGCGAGAGGGTCTCGCCCAGCACGATCAGCGCGACCACGGCGCCGATCGCCGGCTCCAGGCTCAGCAGCACGCCGAAGACCAGCGCCGACACCCGGCGCAGGGTCTCCATCTCGCAGGTGTAGGGCACGAGGGAGGACAGCATCGCGACGCCGAACCCGAAGGCGAGCACCCACGGGTCGGCAAAGGCCGCCCCGCCCTCGGCGAGTCCGATCGGCAGGGCGCACACCGTGCCGAAGGACATGGCCAGGGCGAGCCCGCCGCCACCCGGCAGCAGTGCGCCGACCCGGGCGGACATGGGCACATACGCGCCCCAGAACACGGCGCAGGCGGCGGCGATCAGCATTCCCGTCAGGCCCGCGGCGCCTCCCTGCCAGCCGAGCAGGGCGATGCCCGCGCCGGCCAGCAGGGTCCACAGCCGGTCGCGTGCCCGCCGGCTGGACAGCGCGGCGACCATCAGCGGTCCTGCCATGCCGACGGTCAGCGCCACGCCGACGGGCATACGGGCCATGGACAGGTAGAAGCAGATGTTCATGCCCGCGATGGTGATCCCGAGGCCGGCCACCGCGAGGGCGGTGCGCCGCTCCAGGCGGAACGAGGGCCGCCACCACCACAGCAGCACCACGGCGGCGAAGCCGAGACGGAGCACCGTCATGGCTGCGGGGCCCACCGTGCCGAACAACTGCTTGGCGAAGACCGCGCCCAGTTGGGTGCTGACCATGCCGATCATCATCAGCAGCGGCGCCGGGACCGAGCCGAGCCCTCTGCCCTGCGTACCCGCCGGGTCCGTACTGCCCGCCGTGACGGCGGCGTGCGCGGCCTTCGTCCCGACTCCCGCTTCGACACTCATGATCCAGCCTTCCTCGGCGCTCTTGTGGCGCCGTCCTCGGCGCTTCCTTCCTCCAGCCCGCCGCGCCGCGCCGTCAGGGCGTCAGCAGGACCTTCCCGGTCGTGCCCCGGCCTTCGAGCAGGTCGTGTGCCCGCGCCGCCTCGGCCAGATCCAGTTCGACTTGCACCCGCGGCCGTACGACGCCGTCGGCGACGTGGCCGAACAGCTCCGCGGCGGCGGCGCGCAGGGACGCCGCGTCAGGCACGTGGTCGGCGAGGGACGGCCGGGTCAGGGTCACGGAACCCGCTGTACGCAGCCGTTCGAGGTCGATCGCGCCGACCGGGCCGCTGGAGAGCCCGCAGACCACGAGGTGGCCGCGGCGGCGCAGTGAGCCGAGGCTGCGGTCGAAGGTGTCCGCGCCCACCGAGTCGTAGACGACATGGGCGCCTTCGCCGCCGGTGATCTCCCGGACCCGCTCGTCGAAGCCGTCGTAGGGCAGGGCGTGCCGGGCACCGGCCGCCAGCGCGATCCGGCGCTTCTCCTCACTGGAGGCGACCGCGATCACGGCCGCCTTGCGGTGCGCGGCCAGCTGCACCAGCAGTTGGCCCAGGCCGCCGGCCGCGGCGAGGACGACCACGTTCTCACCGGCGACGATCGGGTGTGTGGTGTGGGTGAGGTAGTGCGCGGCCAGGCCCTGCAGCAGCACGGCCGCGGCGTCACGGAGTTCGACGCCCTCGGGGACGGGCACCAGCTTGGCGGCCGGTACGGCGGTGAGTTCCGCGTAGGCGCCCAGCTGGGTGGCGTAGGCGACCCGGTCGCCCACGGCGACGCCCTCGACGCCCTCGCCCACGGCGGTGACCGTGCCCGCCGCCTCCTGGCCGGGGACGAACGGGTACGTCGTGGGGTAGGTGCCGTCGCGGAAGTAGACATCGATGAAGTTGAGTCCGATCGCGGCGTTGCGCACCACGGCCTCGCCGGGTGCCGGCGTGGGCTCGGCCAGTTCGGTCGGGTTGAGGGCCGCGGAGCCGCCTGCCCCGCTCACCTGGATCGCGCGCATGGGTACCTCACTTGTTCGCTGGGATGTCGGCACTGATTCCGCCCAGTGACGTTGTCTGGTCGGTCTCTTCGAAAACATGGCGGAAGTAGTTGATGTCACCGGTGAGTCCGGCCATCAGGGATCCGAGCTCGGCCTCGGCGTCGGGCACGGCTCGGAGCAGTTCCTGGTTGCGGCGGCGGTTGGCCGCGGAGAACGGCAGGGACCCCACCGACAGATAGCGGATGGCGCCCTCGGCGTCGCGCCGTGGGATGACGTCCGAGCGTGCGTGGCGGCTGGCGCTGAACGGGATGTCCAGCAGGCCCCGGTCGAACGCGTCCGTGACCGCCTCGATCAGGTCGGCCCGCTCGATCAGCGGTTCGACCAGGTCGGCGACCTCCGCCAGGATCCATTCCCGCTCGTCGGCGATGCTCGCCTCGTCGACGGTGAGGAAGCCCAGCAAGGGCGAGTTGGCCCGGTCCGCGAGCCTCAGGCCCGCCACGTTGGCCGCGGTGTCGGGGATGCCGTACGCCTCCTGGTAGGTCTTGGTGATGAGCTTGGAGGCACCGCCGAGCCGGGCCACGAGCGCCCCGTAGAGGATGAGGTCCTCGGCGTTGCCGCGCTGCCGGGGGAAGACCCCCATGAACTCGTGCAGCACGGCGTGCACCTGGACATCGGCGGGCAGGTAGCGCTCGGCGAGGACGGGGATGCAGCGCAGCGCCGCGATGTCCTGGGCGAGGTGGCCGCCCTGCGGGTACGCGACGGAGACGCAGCGCACGCCCGCGCGTGCGGCCAGCACCGCCTCGATGACGCTGATGGCCAGGCTGATGGAGGGCGGCACCAGGACGGCGGTGAGGGTGCCGAACAGCTCCCGGTCGATGATCACGCCGTGCTCGGCGAGCTCGCCGCAGCGGCGGTCGACGTCCTGCCAGGCCGCGAGGGACTCGGTGAGCGGCACCGCCTTGGAGTACGGCAGGTTGTACGAGATCCCGCCGCCCTCGAACGAGGTGATCCCGGACGCGACGGAGACGTCGAAAAGCCGCCTGGCGTCCGGTGAGCCGTGCCGGATCTCCAGGGGAGCGGCGACCGACTCGTTCAGCTCCCGGCCGCGCCGCCAGCCATGGGCGACCAGGGGATAGCCGTTGAGGTCGGCGGGGCGCAGATTGAGGGTGCGCAGCGCCTCCTCGAACCGCTTGAGCCGGGTGTGCGAGTCGATGGTGAGGGTGAGGATGTCGGGGCGGGCCTCGGCCTCCAGGGTGGCGAGCAGGTGCGTCATCTCGGCGTGCCCGCCGACCCCGCACCGGGGCTGGATGGCCACCCGGCCCGAGGCACGGCAGGCCTCCAGGACGTCGGCGGCCGTCGGTTTGCCGAGCGCGCCCATGTAGGCGGCCGACTCCGCGAGGGTGGGCAGGCCCGGGTCCGCGTCCCCCGTGGGCGCGGGCGCCGAGGTGCCCTTCCCGGCGGGGGTGCCGAGAAGGGCCAGCGGCTTGTGCGTCCTCGTCATGACGCCGTACGCATGGGGGCCGCGTGCTTCCGCGTGGCGCGCAACAGGTCCAGGAGCGCGGGCAGTTGGGCAGGGTCCGCCAGGATGTGGTCGACGCCGAGGGCATAGAGGCGCTCGTGGTCCGACGCGTCCTTGTGACTGCCGACGGAGAGGTTGCCGCCG
Organism: Streptomyces sp. NPDC006385; assembly: GCF_040612485.1. Classification (NCBI taxonomy): domain Bacteria; kingdom Bacillati; phylum Actinomycetota; class Actinomycetes; order Kitasatosporales; family Streptomycetaceae; genus Streptomyces; species Streptomyces sp. NPDC006385. The sequence goes on along the minus strand of NZ_JBEXQG010000071.1, from coordinate 10,086 downwards.
ACGATGACCGGGCAGGCGATCCGCCCGGAGTTCTTGGCCTCCGCGAGTCCGCGCAGGTCCTCGTGGACGTGGCCGTTGAGGCTGCCGATGATGACGGCTTCGGCGTCGGGATGCTCGCCGCACGCTGTGGCGAACTCCTCGACGGGGGTGCATGTGCCGAGGTTGACGACATCGAAGCCGACGCCGCGCAACGAGTACGCGATCAGATGGTTGGCCACGGCGTGGCTGTCGCTGGCGGCCACGCCGAGGATCACCGTGCGGGTTCCTGTTGTTTGCTGGCTCTGCATGAACCTGTTTCCTCGTCCCACGTGTCGGTCGTCGTATGTGTCGGTCGTCGTATGTGCCGGTCGTCGATCGGGCCGGTCGTGCGGGTGGTCGTTCGGGTGGCTCGTCGGACGTGCGGGGCACATGCGCTGCGTGCCGGTCACCTCAGTCGTCGAAGGCCGCGAACAGTTCGCGCTTGCTGACCGCCTTCAGACGGTTGATGTCGTACTCCTGGGCGTCCGCGCGGGACAGCGAGTCGAAGACGTGGCTGATGGCGGGGAAGAGGCCCCAGACCTCGTGGTACGGGGGCCAGCCCTGGTGACCGGTGTCGATGTCCTCCTGGCGGGCGAAGATGTAGTTCGCCCAGTCGCGGGCCGCCGGGTAGCGGTGGTGGTAGTCGTGCACCACGGTGTCGCCGGTGAGCACCAGGTAGCGGGACGGCGCGTGCAGGAACACCAGCCGCAGCGTCCAGCGGGCCCAGGCCGAAAGGCGCCGCCCGAGGGGGAGGCCGGCGGCGGGCACGGGGTCGCCGATGAAGATCGCGTTGGTCAGGCCGGCGAAGTACTCACGGCCGTGGCGGACCTCCACCCCGGGTTCGGGGAAGGTGTGCTTGACGCACAGGCGCAGCGTGTTGCTCACCTGGAACAGCGGGATCAGCGGCACGAACCAGATCACCAGCAGGGCCGGCCAGGCGCCGGTGAGTACGCCGGCCGTGACGGCGGCGCCGTACAGCACCAGCGCGGAGACCTTCTCGCTGCGGGCCGACTCGCTCCAGAAGGCACGGGCGCGGGCGACCGCGAAGGCGAAGTGGAAGCGCGGGGAGACGAGTTTGCCCAGCAGCCGGCGCCACATCTGACGACGCGTCATACCAGGGTGCAGTTCGAGGCTGACCAGGAACGCCTGGACGGTGGGGTCCTTGAGCGTCATGTGTCCGGCGGCGTGGTGGTCCTTGACGTGCTCGCGGCTGTAGCGCTGGAAGTTCTGGATGATGAGCAGGCTGGAGATGCCGTGCCCGATGAAGCGGTCCAGCTTCCGCTGCCGGTACATGTTCCGGTGCGAGCACTGGTGGTAGATCATCATCCGCAGGTTGCGCATGCCGTGCAGCGTGCTCGCCCAGCCGGGTATCAGGAGCAGCAGCCAGCCCCCGCCCAGCACCCAGCCCAAGGCGCCGACCAGGACACCCGCGACCGTGGAGGAGAGCGCCGTGGCCAGGTGGAGGGTGGGAGTCCAGCCCGGTGCGGCCTGGCCGGGCAGCGCCTTTCCCGTGAACAGGGTCAGCGGGTACTGGAGCGCCTTCGGCAGGCGGGCCATGGACGCGCGGGCGTCACCGGGCCCGGGCGGGGACGAGGGCTCGACACCGGCACTCCGGACTGCGGAGTTGATCGCCGACACAACAGCTCCAATCGGTTCCGTGGTTCTCTGTTTCCGTGGTTCTCTGTTTCCGTGCTTGTCCGTGCTTCCGGTGCGCTGTTCTTCGTCGCGTTCAGCAGGCGGCCGTGCTCAGCGCCGAAGGGCGGGAGTCGAAGCGGACACCCACCGAGCAGGGCACCGTCTGGCTGTGGTGATTGACGCCGCGCAGCGTTTCGCCGAGTTCGCCGGCGTGCTCCGGGCCCAGGACGATCTCCACGTAGTCGCCCCCGCCGGCGGCGCCCGAGAGCCCGACGTCTCCGACGAGGACGTGGAGAGTGACGTTTCCCCCCTGGTCGAGCGAGACGGACACCGTCCCGTCGACGACCCCCGGGATCATTGCGCGTTGAGTCATGAGATCTCCCCCAGACGGTTCACGTTCTTGAACGCGGTGGCGACCCGGTTGCCGTAGAGACCGACCACCAGGCCGAGAATGATCAGGGCCATGGACAGCGACTTGATGCCCGGCAGCCGCTCGTCGAAGATCAGCACCGACCCCAGCAGCCCGAAGACCGGCACCAGCAGCGACAGCGGGGCGACCGTGGAGACGGGGTACTCCCGCAGCATCCAGTTCCAGACGGCGTACGCGAAGACGGTGTTCGGGTAGGCCTGGAAGAGGATCGACAGCACGCCCACGGAGTCGAGCCCTGACACCAGATCCGTGAATACGGCCGACCCCCCGGTCGCCCAGCCCAGGGCGAACAGCGGCAGCGGTGAGAAGAGGCTCGACCACACGAGGAACGCCAGGACGTCCTTCGGCGCCGACTTCTTCAGCAGGATGTTGGCCACGCTCCACGACAGGGCACCGCACAGCACCAGCACCACGCCCAGGGCCGTGACGCTGCCGTCGGTGACGAAGGCGATGGCGCCGAGGCCCAGCAGGGCCAGCAGAGCGCCCGCGTACTGGTGTCGCGACACCCGCTCCCGGAACACCGCCGCGCCGAGCAGGATCGTGCTGAAGGCGCTGAACTGCAGCACCAGCGACGCCACCCCGGAGGACAGCCCGGTTGCGATACCGAGGTTGACCACGCCCCACAAGCCGACGCCGAAGACCAGGCCATACGCGGCGACGTACCGCATGGGCACGTCGGGCCGCCGGATGAAGAAGACCGCGGGCAGGGCGCAGAGCAGGAACCTCAGTCCGGCCAGGACGAACGGGTCCACCGAGTCCAGCCCGATCCTGATCACCGAGAAGTTGACACCCCAGACGGCGGTGATCAGGACGGCGAGCAGCACGTGGGCCGGTTTCACGAGGCCCTCCGAGTGGAGCGGAACGCGCGCTGGTACCACAGCAGAGGCGGCGCCGAGCCCGGTGTGAGGACGCCGGTCAACTCCCCGATCAGCAACAGGTGGTCGCCGACCGGTACGCGGTCCACCGTCGTGCACCGCAGCACGGCGTTCGCGTCCGTCAGATACGGCAGCCCGCACCCCGGCCAGCTGCCGAAGTCCTGCTCCGCGAACCGGTCCACATCCCGCGTGGCGAACCGGCCGGCGACCTCGGCGTGCTGCTCGCCGAGCACGTTGACGACGAAGCCGTCCGACTGGGTCAGCGCCGGCCGGCAGCTGGAGGTGTTCGACAGGCCCACCAGCAGCAGCGGCGGTTCGAGGGACGCCGACGTCACGGAGCTCGCGGTGAAGCCCTGGCGGCGCCCCTGGGCATCGAGAGTGGTGACGATGGTCAGCGGGGCCGCGAGCAGTGCCATGGCGTCGCGGAAGACCCCCGGATCCACCGGCCGCCGCACGTCATCGGCCAGTACGTTCATGACTTGCCCCCTTTCTTCTGGTCTTCTGGAATCCGGTGCGTCCGGTGCGTCCGGCTCTCGTGGAGTCCGTCTCGCTCACGCCTCGACCGGGACCGGTGGTGTGTTCTCGCGTGCGGCGAGAGCCGTGCGGAAGCTGCGCATGGTCAGCGGCAGCAGCACCGCGCCGAAGGCGGTGAGCAGCAACGCCAGCACTGCGACGAGCCGCTGCGGGCCGAGCGAGGCGCCGAAGGCGCTGATCAGCAGGCCGCCGATGGGGAAGGAGAGCAGGTTGAGCAGGAAGAACGGACCCATCACCTTCCCCAGATGCTCCTTGGGGATCACCCGCACGCGCTGGGTGCGGTTGAAGATGTTGAAGTAGGCGACGCCGCACATGCCCAGCACGAACGCCGTCCCGTAGACGCCGAAGGACGGTGCGAGGCCGAGGACCAGCAGCGCGGCGCACAGCACGGTGAAGCCGAGCGCCCCGACGAACCGCACGTCGAACCTCTTCAGCAGCACCGGGGTGAGCATCAGGTTGAGGAAGCCCGCCACGCCGACACACATGTTGAGCAGGGCGAAGGACGACTCCGGTGCCTTGAGCACCCCGGTCACCACCGCCGCGTTGGCCCCCAGCACGGTGGCGAACACGAGGTTGATGGAGAAGTTCACGCAGGCCAGCAGCATCACCGGCCGGTTGCCGGCCAGCAGCCGCCAGCCGAGGGCGAGTTCGGCCAGCGTCGCACGGGCCGTGCCGGTGGCACCGTCGGCCGCGGCCGGGGCGGGATCGCGGACCGGGCGCGGCAGCGGCAGCCAGCACAGGGCCGCGACGGCGAACATGGCGGCGGCGAGCCCGAGGAGCCACAGCTTGCCGAGGACCACCACGGCACCCATCGCCAGGCCCGGCCCCAGAGCCTGGGCGAGCAGCTCGGTGTTCTGCACCAGCGCCTGGGTCTTGGCGAGGTCGTCGCCCTTGGCGAGCTGGGGGACGACCTTCTCGATGGCCATGCGCACGGGCGCCACCAGCGTCGCCAGCAGCGCGCCGTTGACCATGAGCACCGCCGTGGTCCAGGACGGCCTGGCCAGGCACAGGACGACGGCGCAGGCCAGCACGAGGGCGCGACCGGTGTTGGCCCGGAAGAACAGCCGCGGTCCGCCGTCCCGGTCGGCGAGCACGCCGGCGAAGGCGTAGGCCAGCAGGCAGGGCAGCCATTCGACGGCGTAGGCGATACCGAGGGTCGAGACGTTCCCGGTCTCCTGGTAGATGAGCAGGGGGACGCTGAAAAGCACGACCTGCTCCGCCGTCAGTCCCAGCAGCACGCCGCCGGCGAACAGCACCCGCTGTGCGCGTGCGGCGGCCATCAGCGTGCCGCCAGTGGGGACTGGGCGCGCTGCTCCAGCTCGCGCACACGCGGGACCACCTCGGTGAAGAAGTGGCGCATCTCGTCCCGGGCGGGCCAGCCGGAGAAGATGAACTGGCTGACCCCGGCCGCCTTGTACTCCATCAGGTAGGCGGCGACCTCGGCGTAGCTGCCGACCAGGCACAGCGCGGGACCGCCGCGGTAGGCGACGGCACCGGACCAGATCAGCGGCGAGAGCCAGCCGTGGTCGGACTCGTCGGCCAGCCGGAAGGAGTTCTTCACGGCCTGGGAGTCCGCGGCGGCCACGAACCGGGCGACGAACTCCCGATGGTTCTCGTCCGTCTCGCTCATCACCTCGGCGAGATCGGCCAGCGCCTCCTCGCGTGTCCGACGGGCCAGCACCTGCATCCGTACGCCGACTTCGGTGCCCTGCGCGAGAAGGGGCTCGGCCGCCTTGGCGATCTCCGCGGGCGTGTCGCCGTAGCGGAACCAGCAGTCGCCGTGGGTGACGGCCGTGTGCTGGGCGACGGCGGAGGCGCCGCTGATGTAGATCTCCGGCCGGCCGCCCCCCTTGTGCCCGAGACCGAGCTGCGCCTCCTCCAGCCGGTAGTGCCGGCCCTCGTACGACATCGGGGTCTCGCCCCGCCAGAAGCGGTGCAGGATGTCGAGGAACTCACCGGCGCGCGCGTAACGGTCGTCGTGCGCGAGGAAGTCGCCGTAATAGGCCTGCTCGGCCGGGGAGATGCCCGCCACCACGTTCAGTGCGATCCGCCCGTCGGACATCCACGACAGGGTGTTGACGATCTGGGTGAACAGCGTGGGCGACATCAGCCCCGGGCGGTAGGCGAGGATGAACTTCACCCTCCGGGTCTCGCGGGCGAGGGCCCCGATGACCGGCAGCGGGTCCGGCAGGCTGTAGCTCTGCGCCATCAGGAGGGATTCGACGCCCAGGGCCTCCGCGTCCTGCGCGTACTCGATCGCGCCATCGAGGTCGAGCAGGTCGGACCGGTACTGCTCGGTCGACTTCTTCTGCCCACTGTCCAGTGCGGAGCCCCAGTGGAACCGGAGTGCTTCCATGGCTGTTGTCTGCTTTCTGTGGTCGAACGCCGGGTCAGGCGCGGGCGGCGGCCGCCACCGCCGGCTCGGTCGTGGGGCCGGGCAGGGAGGTACGGACGCGCAGGGAGGCGAACAGGCGTGCCATCCACTCCCGGGTCGCGTCGGGGGAGGCGGTGCGCGCGATGCCGGCGAGCGCCGTCTCGTGCGCGCCGTAGGTGATGTGGTCCGGCATCTGCGCGCCGACGGCGAGTTCGTGCCAGGTGACGGCCTCGGGTGCGGTACGGAACGCCTCGGCGCCGTCGAATCCCTCGAAGACGTGTCCGCTCAGGTGGTGTCCGGGCAGGACGAACCATCCGTACCAGGAGCGGTCGCGGGAGTCGGGCGGCGCGGGCAGCAGGTCGCCCACCTGTTCGCCGAGCAGGATCCGCAGCTCCCAGGAGGGCAGGTGGATGCCGGTGGCCAGTTCGAAGGTGGCGGCGACGTCGGCCCCGCCGACCCGGTGGCCGACCTCCAGGAAGACCAGTTCCTCGCCGTCGACGATCGCCTCCAGGTGGAAGCAGCCGTCGTGGATGCGGACGGCGTCGAGGGCGCGGGCCACCCAGTCACGGGTCTCGTCCGTCAGCTCGATCTGGTACGAGCCCATGGGCTCGCCCCGCGCGTAGTCCAGGCAGGTGCCCAGGTATTCACTGGCACCCAGGGTCAGCACCCGGCCGCGCTCGACGAGCCCGTCGAAGTGCCGGATCGGTCCGGTGACGAACTCCTCGGCCTCGAAGTCGCCCACCCGGCACGCCTCGTCCAGCTCCGTCACCCCGGACCGGCGGGCGGTGATCGCCTCGTACGTCTCGGCCGGGCCGTCGAACACGACGACATCGACGCTGGAGGCGCCGCTGTGCGGCTTCAGCACGGTCGGCCCGGACCAGTCGGCCCGCTCCGGGCCGTCGAGCAGGTCGGTCAGCGGCAGGAACCGCGGCACCCGCAGGCCGGCCCTTCGTACGGCCCTTTTCATCAGGACCTTGTCCCGCGCGAGCGTGACCTGTTCCACCCCGGCGCCTTCGACGCCGTGGCGCTCGCGCAGCCGGGCCGCGTCGAGCAGTTCGTACTCCGACATCGAGATGATCCGGTCGAAGGTGCGGGGCTCGGCGGCGAGCCAGGCGCACGCCTCGTCGAAGGCGGTGTCCTCGCCGGGCCGTTCGACCCGCGTGCACCGCAGGTCCGCGGGCAGCGTCGCCAGGGCGGCGCCGGTGCCGAAGTAGGTGACGTCGTGCCGCTCGTGGTCGATGCCGCGGTGGTACTCGATCTTGGGATACGGGATGCGGTGCAGGATGAGGATGTTCATCGCGTGACTTCCAGCTCGGTCCGGCGGTCCTGGTGGGAGGTGGCGTGCGCCGGGGCGGCGACGGGGCGGCAGCTGCGCATCAGGGCGGTCGGCCAGGCGGCGCGCAGCGTGTCCACGACCTCGCGCACGGACACGCGGTCCGTGCGCAGGACGACGCAGCCCATGGCGGCGAAGTCGGCGTTGTCCCGGGGGACGACGTGGATCGGCCGGCGCTCGGGGCTGAGCCAGGCGAACTCCGTGGCGGACAGTTCGCCGGGGGCCAGCCCGTGGTGAGCCGCGGCCCGGTCGACGGCGTCCTCGAACGGCGTGGCGCCGGGTGCGACGTCGTCGGGGCCGAAGGTGCGGTCGGCGGCGACGCCCAGCATCACCGCCGCCGCGGAGCAGCCCGGCGTGGGCAGTTCCACTTCCCCGGAGCGGCCGAAGGCAGCGTCCACCCAGAGCCGGTACAGGTCGACTCCGTACACCCACTCGGCCAGGGACCAGATCCGCATGCCGGCCGGGCGGCGGTTGGGTTCGACGACCGCGGCGTACTGGCCGTCGTCGCTGAGCTTGATCTCGTTGTGAAACGGGCCGTCGCACTGGCCCACCAGCAGGTTCGCCAGACGGCCGGCCCGTTGCAGCGTGCCGCGTTCGGCCCGGTCCAGCCGCGCCGGCAGGATCTGCGCGACCTCCACCGGGTAGCGGCCGGCGGCGCTGACCTTCTCGGTGAGGAAGGACAGCCCGCCCAGCCCGTCGTAGGAGTACTCACGCCGGTAGGGGATGACCGTCTCGCAGATCACGCCGTCCTCCAGGTACGGCAGCACTTCGGCGAACGCCGCGTCCACGTCGTCACCGGGGCCGACCAGGACGACGCCCCGGTTGTTGCCCTCCTTGGTGGGCTTGACGACGAAGCCCTCCGGGTGCCGGGCGGCGAAGTCGTCTAGGCCGGCCCGTGAGCGGATGCGGGCGAAGTCGGGGACGAGGACACGCTGGGCGGTGAGCAGGTCGCGGGAGCGGGCCTCGGCGCTGCGGTAGGCGTGCTTGCAGAACGCGCCGTCGGCGAGTGCGGGCGAGTCCACCGCGAGCCCGAGCCGCTTCAGCAGTTCGGCACCGCCGGCCACCGCGTTGTCGGAGAAGACCACGCCCGCCGCGAACTCGTGGCTACGGTCGGCGAGCAGCTTCTCGCCCGCCTCGACGAAGTCGGGCCGCAGCGGGTCGAGGTCGATCACCTCGTCGCAGATCCGGTGGTCGGTCGCGGTCGGGTTCGGGCGGACGAGGGTGACCTCGGCGCCGTAGGCGCTGCGGGCGTACTCCGCCATGCGCTGGACGTCACCCACCCGGCTCAGGTTGTAGTCGATGATCAGGAACCGTGTCGCGGGTTCCGGCATGGTGCGCCTCCTGGGGCCTGTCAGAGATCCGGCGTGGCGTCCGCGTACCGGACGTCGAGGGCGTGCGCGGACGTGCGGGCGAGCTCGGCCAGGCGTGCGGTGCTCTCCTCGCGGGGGAAGCTCCACAGCAGCTGGCCCAGGAAGACCTCGCGCGCGGCGGCGTCGACGACGTCACCGGCCTTGAGCAGCAGCTGCGTCACCGTGGGGCGCAGCGGCAGGTCCTCGCGCGGTCCGAGGTGCTCGATGCGGCCCTTCTCGGCGAAGAAGACCCGGAAGAAGGTCGCCGTCCGGGTGGGCGTCGAGCCGTCCTGCGCGTACGCGAGCGCCGCGAGCCGGTCCCGGAAGGCCGCGCGCCGCGAGGGCCCGCCGGCCGCGGCGAGCAGTGCGTCCGTCCAGAGGTCCAGCATCCCGGCCTGTCCGGTCAGTTCCCTGACGCTGGGGGAGATCAGGGCGCCGCCGACTCGGGGGTTGATCTCGATCAGGTCCCAGTGCGAGCCGTCGTAGCGGGCCTCGATGTGGAAGCAGCCCCACCGCAGCTCGAAGTGGGCCAGCACCTCGCGCACCCAGGCCAGGCCCCGGGCCAGGTCGTCCTGGCCGACAGCGTGGGGCGGGCTGACACAGGCGTTCTCCAGTACGGTGTCCGCCGCCTCGGTGACCTCGCACTTCTCGTGTACGGCCACGACGGAGACGGCGCCGTCGTCGGCGATCACCTCGAAGCTGAACTCCTGCCCCTCGACGTAGTCCTCGACGAGGAAGGTCAGTCCGTCGTCGCCGAAGGCGGAGGCGTAGACGGTGTCGCCGCCTGCCTCCCGCACGATCCGCTCGATGTCGTCCCAGGTGGTGCCGGGTGACAGCGGGAAGGCGCCGTAGGAGGCGATGCCGCTCACCGGTTTGACGAACTGCCGCCGCTCCAGGCCCTGATGGGCCGCGAGCGACTCCCTGGTCAGCTCGGCCGCACGGGACCGGGTCAGTCCGGCGTCGGCGAGCCGGTTGCGCACGGTCAGTTTGTCGCGGAGCGTCAGGACCTGCTTGGGATCCAGGTCGGGGACACCGAGCGCGGCGTTGGCGTGCGCCATCAGGTGCCGGTAGCCCTCCCACACGCTGACGCAGGCGACCACGTCCTCACCGCGTTCGCGCAGGTCGGCCAGATACGCCTCGACGTCCTCCTCGGTCAGTTCGTGCCGGGCGACGACGCGCACGTCGTCGGCCTTCTCGCGCATCTCGCGCGGCCTGTCGAGCTGGTGCTCGGGCAGGGGCAGCGAGGACAGCACGTAGGACGCGAGAGAGCGGGCGTCCAGTACCTCGACGAGGTCCTCCAGGAACGAGAACCCGACATGGCTGAGGATGAGTACTCCCTGGGCCTTCCCCGTGGCCGACTGCATGATTTCCCCCTGTCTGTCGTGGGCTCCACCGCGGGACGCGGAGTGGGATCCGAGCGAGTCCGGCGTGGCCGGCTGCGGTTCGCCCGCGCCCCGGACGTACGGGACACGCTGGACGGGCTCCTGACCGAGGTCGCCGAGCCGACGTACGCCTCCCTCGTGCCGCGCCCGCACCCC